>JBCBIS010000142.1:0-11060 GCA_038524325.1 Pseudomonadota bacterium | reverse complement strand
GCTGGGCGTCGGGCTGGCCAAAGTCGCGGGCCGCGTGTTCCGCATCGGCCACCTGGGCTGGCTGAACGAGCTGATGGTGATGCAGGCGCTGACCGGCGCCGAGATGGCCATGAAAGACGTGGGCGTGAACATCGAGCTCGGCTCGGGCGTTGCCGCTGCACAGGCCCATTACCGCGGCGCCGAGGCAGGTTCCTTGGCGCAGGCTGCCGAGTAATCCGGCACCAGACCCCAGGGCGCAGCGACAGCGCTGCGCCCTAACACCCGAAAGACGCCAGAGAAATGGGTCGGCCAAGAGCGATTGGCTGAAGGCGAACAAACTTTGCCAAAGCCACCGGCCGCCGCTCTCGAGAAGCGTGACCACCGAACTGGCGACATCACAGAAGGAGGATCCGATGAAAGTCTGCATCTACGGAGCTGGAGCGATCGGAGGCTATCTTGCCGTCGGTTTGGCACAGGTCGAGGGTGTCGAGGTCTCCCTGATCGCCCGCGGCGCGCATCTCGATGCGATCAAAGTCAAGGGGCTGACCCTGATCAAGGACGACAAGGAGACCACCGTCTCGATCACCGCCACCCGCAATCCCGCAGATATCGGCCCGGTCGATGTGGTGTTCAACTGCCTCAAAGCGCATCAGGCCTGGGAGAGCGCGCCCGACATGGCGCCGCTGTTGGGGCCTGAGACCAGCGTGGTCTGCTGTCAGAACGGTGTGCCCTGGTGGTACTTCCACGGTCTCGACAGCCGCTTCGCAGGCCGCCGCATGGATGCGGTGGACCGGGATGACCGGCAATGGACCTATATCGGGCCGGAACGCGCGATTGGCTGCTCGGTCTATCCGGCGGCCGAGATCACAGCGCCCGGGGTCATCACCCATGTCTATGGCGACAAGTTCGCGCTGGGCGAACCGGACGGCTCGGCCTCGCCGCGGATCAAGGCGATCTCGAAGCTGCTCGAACAGGGCGGGTTCCGCGCACCTGTGCTGGACGACATCCGCTCGGAGCTGTGGCTGAAGCTGTGGGGCAATCTCTGCTTCAACCCGATCTCGGCCCTGACCCGGGGGACATTGGATGTGGTGGCCTCGGACCCGACCTCGCGCGCGACGGCAAAGGCAATGATGCTGGAAGCGCAGGAGATCGCCGAAGTGCTGGGCGCCAGCTTCCGCGTCGATGTCGAGCGGCGGATCAACGGCGCAGCGAAAGTGGGCAAGCACCGCACCTCGATGCTGCAGGACCTCGAGGCCGGCAAGGCGATGGAGATCGATGCTCTGGTCACCGCGGTGCAGGAGATGGGCCGGATCACCGGCAAGCCGACCCCGACCATCGATATCGTCCTGGGCCTGGTGCAGCAGCTCGCCATGAACCATGACCTCTACCCGACCTATCCGCATCAGGACATCTCGGCGGTGGCGGCGGAGTAACCGGCCCGCACACCGTCGCGAACAAGCAAAAGGCCCGCGCAGTTGCGCGGGCCTTTTCGTTTGTCCGGCTGGTGCAGCGTGTCAGCCTTGCCAGTGTTTCGATTTTCGCAGCATCTGTATCGCCGGCATGACGATCAGCAGGATGGCCACGATCGTGATCGGTGCTGCGATCGGGTGGTTCACGAAATCCACGAAGATGTAGAATGATCCGTCCGACCAGATCAGCGATTGGCGCAGTTTCTCCTCGGTGATCCCGCCAAGCACGATGGCCAGAACCGCCGGCGCCAGCGGATAGTCCAGAATGCGCAGCAGGAAGGCGCCGAGGCCGAACCAGAACATCAGCCAGACGTCGAACATCGAGTCGGTCGCCGCATGCACCCCGGCCAGAGACAGCACGAAGATGATCGGCGCCAGGATCGTGAAGGGCATCCGCAACATCCAAAGGAACAGCGGGATGAAGGCGAGGTTCACGATCACCGCGATCAGGTTCGAGACATAGAAAGATCCGATCACCGGCCAGACGAAATCGGGCTGATCCTCGAACAGGCGCGGACCGGGTTGCAACTCCAACAGCACCAAACCCGTCAGCAGCACCGCGGTGGTCGGCGAGCCCGGGATGCCGAGCGTCATCATCGGCAGCATTGCGCCGGTCGAGGCGGAGTTGTTGGCCGCCTCCGGCGCTGCAACGCCGTCGACCGAGCCTTTGCCGAATTCCTCGGGCTTGTTCGAGGTCATTTTCGAGACGCCATAGGCCATCAGCGAACCCGGCGTGGCCCCGGCCGCCGGCAGGATGCCGACGAAAAAGCCCAGCGAGGAGCCGATCGAGGTGCCCTTCCAGCCATCCGTGAATGTCTTCTTGGTCGCGGTCACGATCTTCGACATCGAGATTTTCGCCTCGGTCATCTCGTTCGGCCCGCGGGTGGTGTGCAGCGTCCAGAGCATCTCGCCAACGCCATAGACGCCGATGGCCAGCACCAGGAAGTTGATCCCGCGCGAGAAGCCCACCATGTCGAAGAATTGCAGCCGCGGCTCTCCCTCGATCACGTCGAACCCGACCGAGGCGAGCACCAGGCCGAGCACGATCGAGATCACTGTCTTCGCGATATCGTCCGAGCCGAGGCCGACAAAGGTCGCAAAGGCCAGAAGCATGAGGGCGAAAATCTCGGGATTGCCGAAACTGAGCGCCACATCCGCCAGCGGTGGGGCGAAGCCGGTGAAGAAGAGGTTCGCCACCGTGCCGCCGATGAACGACGCGATTGCCGCGGTCACCAGCGCCTGCTCGGCCCGACCCGACAGCGCCAGGGGGCGCCCGTCAAAGGTGGTCGCCACGGCGGTCGACGCGCCGGGGATGCCCAGCATGATCGAGGAGATCGCCCCGCCATACATCGCCCCATAATAGATCGCCGCGAGGAAGATCATCGGCGCCGCATCCGAACCGGTCTGCTGCTTGATGAAGAAAATCGTCGGCAGCAGGATCGCCACCCCGTTGACCGAGCCAAGCCCCGGCATCGCACCGACAAACAGGCCGATTACCACGCCGACAAAGCAGATCAGCAGGTTCTCGAGTTGGAGTGCGATCAGGACACCGTCGGCGAGCAGACTCAGAACGTCCATCGGGGCTTCCCTCCCTGTTTCTTGTTGTGTCGGTTAAGCTTCAGGTCTGGGGGCGCGGGTTGCGGCGCGCCTCATAGCGCGCGGCGACCACGAGGACGGCCCCGCCCAAGAGGAAACAGAGCGCGAATGGCAACTGCCCCATTCCGCGGAAGAATGTGTCCAGCGGTACGAACACGGCATTCTCGACCGCCAGCATCCCCTTCGGCAGTGTCTTGGTCATGGTGATGTCGAAGAAGAGATACATCCAGAACGGCACCACCACCGCCATCGCCAGCGACAGCACCAAAGTGTGCCGGCCCAGCAGGAAGAGGTAGTAGAGCAGGAACAGCCCCATCGCGAAATACATCGAGATGATATCGGTCAGCGCCACCATCGCCAGCACGCCGCCGCCCATCTTCACGACCACGCCGATCCCGTGACCGTCGAGAAACGGCTCTCGCTTCTGGCTGGGGGGTGTCTTGCCGCGGAGCGCTTGAACCAGCACCCAGACCGAGCAGACGAACATGATGCCCGACAGCCAGAATGGCCAGAAACCGCCCCCTGGAACACCGTTTTCGTCAAAGCCGATATTCGAGAAACGTGGGCCCTTCCAGGTCGGTGTCTCTCCCGCTTCATACATGATGAAGAGGGACAGGAGGGCCAGGGCGATCGCCATGCAGATTTCACCGATACGCATCGTCCTGGCCCCCCAGATTGGTCTTAGTTGATTGCGCCCGAGGCTTTCAGGATCTGCTCGTGACGAGTCCGCTGCTCCTGCCAGTAGGCTTTCAGGTCATCGCCCTGGATCTTGTCGCCCAGAAGCGCTTTGCTGGTGCGGTAGCCCTGCCACTTCTCGGTCTCGAAGACCTGCTGGAACAGACCATTATAGTAGGCCAGCGCGCCTTCCGACATGCCCGGCGCACCGACGACCGAGCGCTGCATGAAATAGGCGAAATCGCCCTGGTCGCCCGCGGCCTCTTTCAGGGTCGGGGTGTCCGGGAACAGCGCCAGACGCTCGTTGGTGAAGGCGACGATCGGCACCACATCGCCCGATTCAAAGAAGCCCAGCGCCTCGGACGGGTTGTTCACAGACGAGGTGATCTGACGGCCGGCCAGATCCTTTGCCACGGCGCCTCCGCCTTTATAGGGGATGTATTTGATCGACAGACCGAAATTGTTGTTCAGGTAGTCGGTGATGATGTTGTCTTCCGAGTTCGACCCGGTGCCGCCCATCACCCATTTGTTGCCCCGCTCCTTGGCCGCGGCCAGGAACTGGTCAAAGGTGGTGATGCCTTCGTCCTTGTGGACCCAGAGGACAAAGGTGTCCTCGGCCATCCGGCCGATCGGAGCGAACTCCATGATGTCGACGCCCAGGCCCGGCTGACGCAGCGGGGTGGTGAAGAACGAGTTCAGGGTCACCATGATGGTGTGATCGGGGTCCGATGCGGTGTTCAGATGCACCAGGGCTTCAGCGCCCGAGCCGCCCGATTTGTTCACCGGAACCAGCGGTTTGCCGGCCAGCTTTTCTTCTTCGACGATGGCTTGCATCAGGCGAGCCATCTTGTCGGCGCCGCCGCCTTTGCCGGCCATGATCACGAAGTCGATCGGCTTGGAAGGCTTCCAACCATGGCCATCGGCCAGGGCCGCGCCGGTGAAGCCGGTGAGGGCGAACGCCGCGGCTGCGCCGAGCGTTGCTAGTCTGCGGGTAAGTGCCATGTATACCTCCCTAGGGTCAGTGGCAGTGATGTCGCTGCTGATGGAAAACGGGCTTAAGCCTCTTCCACTCCACGCTGACATTCAGTCATGTCGTTCTCCTGCTCGTCGCATGTCGCCCCATCTCTCCTGCACAGATGCCAGAGGGGCGCGACCAGCCTCAGCGGGTTTGAACCTAACCTCCGGCAATTTAAAATCAACATGCATTCTCAGACCTTTAGGATTCTTTCGTCATCCCGTCTGTTTTCCTAAGGCGCGCCCCCCGTAGGTTGTGCGTGGGGCGCGATTTCACCCAGGCTCGCGTCAGAACAGCCCTTCGATATCGCCATCTGCGTTCAGCTTGATCGTCTCGGCCGCAGGGACGCGCGGCAGGCCCGGCATGGTCATGATCTCACCGCAGATCGCCACCACGAATCCCGCTCCGGCCGAAAGCCGCACCTCGCGCACCGGTATGTCGAACCCGGTCGGCGCGCCGCGCTGGGTCGGGTCGGTCGAGAAGGTGTATTGCGTCTTGGCCATACAGACGGGCAGGTGGCCATAGCCCTGATCCTCCCAGTCCTTCAACTGGTTCCGAACCTTGGTGTCCATCACCGCCTGATCGGCGCGATAGATTTCGGTGCAGATCGTGTTGATCTTGTCGGCCAGGCTCATCTCGTCGGTGTAGAGTGGCTTGTAATCCGCCTTGCCGTCCTCGATGATCTCGACCACGCGCCGGGCGCAATCGGCGATGCCGGCGCCGCCATCGGCCCAGTGCTTGTTCAGAACCGCTTCGGCGCCGACGCTGGCGCAGTAATCCTTGATCGCCTGCACCTCGGCATCGGTGTCGGTGTAGAAATGGTTGATGCCGACGATGGCCGGCACGCCGTATTTCTTCATGTTCTCGATATGCCGGCCGAGATTGGCGCAGCCTTCGGTGACGGCGGCCACGTTCTCGGTGCCGAGATCCGCTTTCGCAACGCCGCCATTCATCTTCATCGCCCGCACTGTGGCGACGATGACGACCGCCGAGGGGCGCAGACCCGCCTTGCGGCATTTGATGTTCATGAACTTCTCGGCACCCAGATCCGCGCCAAAGCCCGCCTCGGTCACCACGTAATCGGCCAGCTTCAACGCCGTCTTGGTGGCGACAACCGAGTTACAGCCATGGGCGATGTTCGCAAAGGGACCGCCATGGACGAAGGCCGGGTTGTTCTCCAGCGTCTGGACCAGGTTGGGCTGCACCGCGTCCTTCAGCAGAACGGCCATCGCGCCCTCGGCCTTGATATCGCGGCAAAAGACCGGCGAGCGGTCGCGGCGATAGGCCACGATCATATCGCCCAGGCGTTTCTCCAGATCCGCCAGGTCATCGGCCAGACACAGGATCGCCATGACCTCCGAGGCCACTGTGATGTCAAAGCCCATCTCGCGGGTGAACCCGTTCGACACACCGCCCAGAGGACCGGCGATCTGACGCAGAGCGCGGTCGTTCATGTCCAGAACCCGGCGCCAGGCGACCCGGCGGGTGTCGATCTCCAGGCTGTTGCCCCAATAGATATGGTTGTCGATCATCGCTGACAGCAGGTTATGCGCCGAGGTGATCGCGTGGAAATCCCCGGTGAAGTGGAGGTTCATATCCTCCATCGGCACGACCTGAGCATGGCCTCCACCGGCCGCCCCGCCCTTCATCCCGAAATTCGGGCCGAGCGAGGCTTCGCGGATGCAGATCATCGCCTTTTTGCCGATATGGTTCAGACCGTCGCCCAGACCGACGGTGGTGGTGGTCTTGCCCTCACCCGCAGGCGTTGGGTTGATCGCGGTGACCAGGATCAGATGGCCATCTTGCTTGTCTGCCTGCGCCTTGATGAACTCGGCCGAGACCTTCGCCTTGTCATGGCCAAAGGGCAGGAGATGTTCCGCAGGAATGTCCAGCTTTGCGCCGATCTCCTGGATGGGTTTCTTGTTTGCCGCGCGGGCGATTTCGATATCGGACATGGCGCTCTCCCTCGATGCCGTCTCTCTGGTCAGCCCAGTTTCGAGCCGGCGGTGATCCCAGTTTCAGACGCCCATTCGGCGGCCGGAATCTTGCCAGCCCCCGCGGGGCGCACCCGTTTTAGGAGGATGCGTCCCCCCGCGGCCTGCACTATTACGCCATCGTCTGACACGGATACGACCTCGCCCGGATGGCCGTCTCCCTCATCGTCTCCGGCGGGTCGCGCATCGTAGACTTGCAGTTCCGATCCGCCCATTTCGGTCCAGGCGCCGGGCTGCGGGTTGCAGCCGCGGATCAAGTTGTAGACATCGCGCGCCGGGGCCGCCCAATCGATCTTGGCGTCCTTCTTGCGGCACCAGCTCTCATAGGTCGCCTTGCTCTCGTCCTGCGGGGTGCGGGGCGGGTTGCCGGCGCGGAACAGATCACAGACCTCCAGCACCGAGTCGATCGCGCGGGGGAAGATCTTCTTGAAGTAGACATCGCCCAGCGTGTCGTCCGGCCCGATCTCGCAGTCCCACTGCATCAGGAGATCGCCCTCGTCCAGCCCATCCGTCGGGTAGAACCACGAGAAACCGGATTTGGTCGACCCCCAGATGATCGGCCAGTTGATCGAACTCGGCCCGCGGTGCAGCGGCAGCAACGAGGGGTGAAAGCAAATCGAGCCATGCTTCGGGATATCCCGCGCCGCCTCGGGCACGAAGATGATGACATAGGCCATCACCATCAGATCGGCCTCGTGCGAGCGGAGCAGATCCAGCACCTCGGCGTCTTTGAAATTGGCGGGTTGGTGGACCGGGATGCCCTTCTCGATGGCAAACTCCTTCAATGGGTCGAAGAGCTTACCCTCCTTGTCGGGCGCGCAATAGACGGCAACGACCTCATCAACCCCGGCATCGAGGATCTTGGCCAGCGCCTCTTTGCCAAAGGCTTGCTGGCCCATCACGATCAGTCTCACGTCTGTCCCTCCCCGTCCTGGCCTGCCCCGTTTGGGGTCAGGGCGACATGCCCGCCAGGGGGCTGTCCGATTTCTGGCAGTGCCTGGTTTCAGAAGACCAGACGCCCCCCTTCTTGTCGCATTCCAGCACCGCGTCTTCGGGCCTCAGCCCCGGCACATAGATCAGCGCCAAAACGATCGCGCCCATCAGGCCCATCGAGGCCGCCATCGTCCAACCGATCTGTCTGTCTTCATCCATCCGAGAGCTCCCTTGCTGAGACATCGGCGGGTGTGGCCGTGAGACCCGCCCGCCCCCGCAGAGATAGGGCGAAGGCGGTCAAGCGGTTCCGACCAAACCGGCCAAGTTGCAGGGAGCGCAGTAGACATTCGGTTTTGACTGCGGGTTAAGCCTGTCGGTGCTCCTTCGTTCTTGCGTTATTCTGCCGCTTTCGGCAGCTCGCCGACCGCGCCGGCGCCGGCGATCCCGTTGATCTCGTCATCCGAGTAGCCCAGCACGTCGCGCAGGATCTCCTCGGTGTGCTCCCCCAACAGGGGCGATCGGGTGACGATTGCGGGCGAGGCCGAGAGTTTCACCGGGCAGCCGACGGTCATATAAGCCCCACGTTCCGGGTGATCGACCTCGACGATCGTGCCGGTGGCCTTCAGCCCCTCATCCTCCATGATCTCCTTCATCGAGAGGATCGGGCCCACGGGGATGTCCAGCGGGTTGCAGATATCCATGACCTCGAACTTCGTCTTGGTCATGGTCCATTGCTCGATCCGCTCGAAGATCGCGTCCAACTTGTCCAGCCGCTCGGGCGGGGTGGCATAGCCGGGCGCGGTCTTCCAGTCAGGCTCGCCGATGACATCGCAGACTTTTTCCCAGACCGCGGCCTGGGTGATGAAATAGGTATAGGCGTTAGGGTCGGTCTCCCAACCTTTGCATTTCAGGATCCGCCCCGGCTGGCCGCCGCCACTGTCGTTGCCCGCGCGGGGCGTGGCCTCGCCAAATTCGATCCCGGCGCCGTATTGCGAATATTCCTTCAGAGGCCCGGCGGACAGGCGCTGCTGATCGCGCAGCTTCACCCGCGCGAGGTTCAGCACCCCGTCCTGCATCGCTGCGAGCACCTTCTGGCCTTTGCCCGATTTCTCGCGGTGATAAAGCGCTGTCACGATCCCCAGCGCCAGGTGCAGCCCGGTGCCGCTGTCGCCGATCTGCGCGCCGGTCACCAGGGGTGGGCCGTCCAGGAACCCGGTGGTCGAGGCCGCGCCGCCCGCGCATTGGGCGACATTCTCATAGACCTTGCAATCCTCGTATTTGCCGGGGCCGAAACCCTTGACCGAGGCGAGGATCATGCGCGGGTTGATCTCCTGGATCCGCTCCCAGGAAAACCCCATCCGGTCCAGCGCGCCGGGGGCGAAGTTCTCCACCATCACGTCGCATTCCTCGATCAGCCGGGTCAGGACCTTCTTGCCCTCCGGGTTCTTCGAGTTCAGCTCGATCGAGCGTTTGTTGTGGTTGAGCATGGTGAAGTAGAGGCTGTCCGCCCCCGGCACATCCACCAGCTGTTTGCGGGTCGCATCGCCCACGCCGGGGCGTTCCACCTTGATCACATCCGCCCCGAACCAGGCCAAAAGCTGGGTACAGGTTGGGCCCGACTGCACATGGGTGAAATCGAGGATTTTGACGCCTTTGAGAGCTTCCATCTCTGTCTCCTGCCCGCTGAGGGGTTAGTCTTGGCCAGCGGCAGCCCGTTGCTGCGCGACCACGGATACGGGGTTCAGGCTGCCGATATTGCCGCTTTCCTTGCCGGCCGCCGGATCGATAACCGCGTTGATGAGGGTGGGCTTGCTCGAGTCAAGCGCGGCGTTGATCGCGCGGCTCAATTCGTCCGGGGTTGCAACTTGTATCCCGACCCCGCCGAACGCCGCCATCATCTGGTCATAGCGCGCGCCCTCGACAAACACCGTGGTTGCCGGGTCCGCGCCGCCCGAGAGGTTCTGGTCATCGCCGCGATAGATGCCGTTATTGTTCATAACCACGATGCAGACCGGCAGGTTGTAACGGCAGATGGTCTCCACCTCCATGCCGGAGAAACCGAAGGCGCTGTCGCCCTCGACCGCCAGCACCGGATGCCCGGTCTCCACCGTCGCGGCGACGCAAGAGCCCATGCCGATCCCCATGATCCCCCATGTGCCCACATCCAGCCGCTTGCGGGGCCGATGCATGTCGACGATGGACCGCGCGAAATCGAGCGCATTGGCGCCCTCGTTTACGAACATGACCTCGGGCCGATCCGCGAGGATGCGCTTCACGACCCCCAGCGAGGCGTGGTAGTCCATGGGAATATTGTTGTTCTGCAACCGGTTGGCCATTTTGGAGACATTGCCCTCGACCTTTGCCCGCACAGCGCCGGTCCAGTCGTCAGAGGGTTTCTGCCAATCGCCCATCGCATCCACCAGCGCCCGCGCGCAGGAGCCGACATCGCCGACAAGCGGTGCCGCGATCTCGACATTCGAGTCCATCTCCTTCGGCTCGATATCGATCTGGACGAATTTCTTGCGTTCCTCACCCCAGGCCTTGCCCTTGCCATGCGAGAGCAGCCAGTTCAGCCGCGCCCCCACCATGACCACCACATCGCTCTCCTTCAGGACCAGCGAGCGGGCGGCGCCGGCGCATTGCGGATGGGTGTCGGGAAGCAAGCCCTTGGCCATCGACATCGGCAGGAAGGGAAAGCCCGAGGTCTCAACCAAGGCGCGCACGTCCTCATCCGCCTGAGCATAGGCCGCGCCTTTTCCGAGGATGATGAGCGGCTTCTTGGCCCCTTTCAGCACCTCGATGGCGCGCGAGACCGCCTCTGGGGCCGGGATCTGCGCCGGGGCCGGGTCAATCACCTGGACCAGCGACTTCTCGCCCTCCACCGCATCCATCACCTGGCCGAGAAGCGCGCCGGGAATGTCGAGATACACTCCTCCGGGCCGCCCCGACACCGCCGCCCGGATCGCGCGGGCGACGCCGATGCCGATATCCTCGGCATGGAGGATCCGGAACGCCGCCTTGCAGAGCGGTTTGGCGATGGCGAGTTGGTCCATCTCCTCGTAGTCGCCCTGTTGCAGGTCCACGATCTCCCGCTCGGACGAGCCGGAGATCAGGATCATCGGCCAGCAATTCGTGTTCGCATGGGCCAGCGCGGTCAGCCCGTTCAGGAACCCCGGCGCCGAGACCGTCATGCAAATCCCTGGTTTCTTTGTCAAAAACCCCGCCGCCGCGGCCGCATAGCCCGCCGCCTGTTCGTGCCGGAACGAGATCACCCGGATCCCCTCGCGCTGCGCATAGCGGCCCAGATCGGTGATCGGGATGCCGGGCACGTTATAGATCGTCTCGACCCCGTTCAGCTTCAGCGCATCGATCAGCAGGTGGAACCCGTCGGTGACCGGT
>JBCBIS010000141.1:0-11129 GCA_038524325.1 Pseudomonadota bacterium | reverse complement strand
CCCGGATTGACGCCGGTTGACGCTCCTGTGAAGGCAAGTTCGCCAATTGCACCCGATCACACAACCTTTGCGGGAACTTGTTTTGACATTCCGTTTCCGGATCTGTCCCGTGATGGTGCAGATCGTTCGAATCGACCTGGCCATGCTTCGCGCTTGCAGGCAAAGCGGCGGCCGTGCAACAACAGCGTCGCACCCCCGCCAGAGCACTGGTCATCGCGTGAGCGGGGCTGAAGGAGATCATTATGACAAGTTTGACCCGCAAGGTTTCCCACCCTGTTCTGGGCGACCTCCTGGCCGGAGACGGTGCCGCGATCTGGCTGAAACGCGCTGCGCTTGTGTTGGTCGGGATCGCCGCACTTGCGATCGCGGCGAAGATCAAGGTTCCGCTTTGGCCGTCACCGGTTCCCGTAACGCTCGGCACCTTTGCTGTGCTGACGATTGGCGCCGCGTATGGACCCGGCCTGGGCCTGGCCACCATCCTGGGATATCTGCTGATCGGCGCGGCCGGTGCGGATGTCTTTGCGTCCTCCTCGGCGGAGTATAACGGGCTGGCCTATATGCTGGCCGGCTCCGGCGGGTATCTGGCGGGATATGTTCTGGCGACGCTGGCGCTGGGTGTCTTCGCTCGGATGGCCTGGGACCGCAACGTGCCGCGCATGGCGCTTGGGCTGTTGCTGGGCAACGCGCTGATCTATGTGCCCGGGCTGCTTTGGCTGCAGCATTGGATCGCGACCGAGGGCCGGTTCGATGCCACCGCTTACGGCAGCATCTGGGAGCAGACACTGGCCTGGGGCCTGACGCCGTTCCTGGTCGGAGACGCTCTGAAACTCGCCCTCGCGGCCCTCTTGCTGCCGGCGGTCTGGGCCCTGGTGGGCCGCGCCCGCGGCTGATCTGTCCTCCATCGCAAAGGGCGCTCTGACCGAGAGGCAGGGCGCCTTTTCTCTGTGCGCCCGCCTGCTGCGCGCAAGGCCGACCGGAGAAAACCACGGCCATGCAGATCGTCCACCACCCGGATTACCAGATCCCGCTGCGTCCTGGGCACCGCTTTCCGATGTCGAAATACGGCTATGTCCGGACGGCTCTGGCCGAGGCCGGTCTGCTGCCGCCGGCGGGCTATCTCGCCCCGGCCCCGATCTCGGCCCCGCAGGCGTCGATGGCCCATGATCCGGGCTATGTCGCGCGGGTCTTCGGCAACGGCCTCGCCGCGGAGGAAGTCAAACGCCTCGGGCTGCCCGATACGCCGAAGGTGACCCGCCGGGCCCGGCTCGCCTCCGCCGGCACCCTGCTGGCGGGCTGGCTGGCGATTGAGCATGGTCTTGCGCTGAACACTGCCGGGGGCTCGCATCATGCCACTGGACCGGGCGGGGCGGGCTTTTGCGTCTTTAACGATGTCGCGGTTGCGGTTTGTAACCTGCTCGCGCAGGGCGCCCCCGCCCCTGTTCTGGTGGTGGATGCGGATGTGCATCAGGGTGACGGCACCGCGCGGATTTTCGCCGAGGACCCACGGGTCTTCACCTTCTCGATCCACGCCGCGCGAAACTATCCCGATCAGAAGGCACGATCGGACCTCGACATCGCGCTCGAAGATGGTCTTGAGGATGACGATTACCTCGCCAGCTTCGCCCGCGGCCTCGATCAGGCTTTGGAGCGGGCGGCGCCCCGGATGGTGTTCTACAATGCGGGGGTGGATGTCTTCGGCGGCGACCGGTTGGGCCGGTTGCGGCTCAGCCTCGAGGGGATCCGGGCGCGCGAGGCGCATCTGCTCCGAACCATCCGTGGGGCCGGTCTGCCGCTGGTCTGCGTCCTGGGCGGAGGCTATGGCGCGCCCGACGAGGTGGCCCGCCGCCACCTGATCCTGTTCGAAGAAGCCAGCCGCCATGTCTAGTGCGCTTTACGCCATCGCAACCCTCGGCATGTTCTGGTGCTTGGAAGGGGTGAAACGACAGGCCGGGCCAGAAGAGCCGGGCAGAAGTAAGGTGAGACGTCATGGGACACTGCGACGCGTCGAGACGCGACGTTGCCGGCACGGCCACGGCGACAACCATGGTCGAGGCCGCCTGGCCACCTGTGGGCAAGGTCTGATGGCAGGGCTGGTTTTGAAGCTGCGCGCGCATGAGGAGGTGCTGATCAACGGCGTCGTCATGCGCAATGGCGAGCGGAATGTCCGCCTCGTGGTCAAAAGCCCCGATGCCAATATCCTGCGGCTGAGCGAGGCCTTGCAGCCCGAGGAAGCGGCGACCCCGGTCTCGCGTCTCTGCTATCTGGCGCAACAGGTGGTGGCGGGAGAGCGCGAGGGGGACGAGACCCGCCCGGAACTTCTCCGCGGGTTGAACGATCTGAACGTGGCACTGGATGGCCACCCAGCGGCGAGCCATCTGGCCGATGCCGGGGCGGCGCTGGAGGAAGGCAAGTTCTATTGCGCTTTCCGTGCCCTGAAGAGGATGATCCCCGTCGAGGCCGATCTGATGCAGCGCGGCGCCTGACAGGCAGTCAGTCTTCCTCGCGGATCGCGCCCTCTTCGGCCGGTTCACCGGGGATGGCGTAATGCCCGGTCATCCAGCGGCCCAGGTCGATATCGGCGCAACGTTTCGAGCAGAACGGGCGCCATTCGGCCTGGGTCGGCCGCGAACAGATCGGGCAGGTTCTGGCAGACATCGGCGCTCCTCGTCTGAATCTCGCCCGGCATCACACGGGCTTTTTCGCGATAGTGATAACGCCCTGCAGGAAAAAGCTCTATATCTCTGGCGAGCGGGATCGACGGCACAACCGCGTGGACCCGTAACCGGGATAACCAGATTCGCATGAGGCGTCACACTATTGAGTATCGAAGCCCACCAAGCGTATAGCGACACCCCAGACAGCCGGCCCGCCTCGCGCCTGCACCGCGTGTTCGCTGGGATCATGAAGGCGCTGGTGCCGCTCGCTGTCCTGGCGATCGGTCTTACATTTGCCTCCAATCTCTACAATTCCGGCCCGGTGGCCGAGCGGGCAGACCGCCCGCGGGTGCCCCGGCTGGTCGAGGTGATCGAGGTCTCGCCGATCCTCCAAGGCCCGGTGATCGAGGCCTGGGGCGAGGTGATCCCGGCCCGTGTCCTGTCGCTGCGCCCCGAAGTGGCCGGCACGATCATCGATTTGCACCCTGCGCTGGCCGCAGGCGGCGAGATCGATGCGGGTGCTGTTCTGATCCGTCTCGACGACCGCGCCCTGCGCTCCGAACTGCTCGAAGCCGAGGCAGACATTGCCGAGATCGAAGCGCGCATCTTGATCGAGGAGGGCCAGGGTGTCCGCGCCGCCCGCGACGCCGCCCGCTCGGGCCTCAACCTGACTGCCGAGCAGCGCGCCCTGGTTCTGCGCGAGCCGCAGATGGCTCAGTTGATGGCCGAGATGGAAGCGGCCAAAGCCGTGCAAAGCCGCCGCGCCCTCGATCTTGGCAAGACCGAGATCCGGGCGCCGTTCGATGCTTTGGTTCTCTCCGAGGAACTCGCCCCCGGCATGGCGCTGACGCAGGGCGCCGAGGTGGCCCGTCTGGCGGCCACCGAGGTCTATCACGTCTCGCTCGCGGTGCCGGGCAGTGCACTGGCTTGGATCGATGCCGATGGCGGGCGGGTGACGCTCACCCAGCCCGGCGTCTGGCCAGAGGGTGCGAGCCGCGAGGCCCGGATCCTCCGCCGCGGCGCGCAATTGTCCGAAACCGGGCGCATGGTCGAATTCATCATCGAGGTGGACGATCCGCTGAACCATCGCGTCGAGAATGCCGATCAGCCCAAACTGCTCCTCGGCAGCTATCTCCGCGCCGAGATCACGGGCCGCGCGGTTCCGGATGCGGTGTCGCTGGACCGGGCCTATCTGCGCAGTGACGGCAAGGTCTGGGTCATGACCGACGAGGACAAACTGGAAATCCGGGATGTCGATGTGGTCTGGCGCGGGCCGGACCGTGTCCTGGTCTCGGGCGGCCTGGCGCCTGGGGACCGGGTCATCACCACCAATCTGGCCGTGACCGCACCCGGCATGACCCTGCGGCTGCGAGAACCCGACGCATGAGCCCGCGGCTGCGCAGCGGCGGCCCGATCGCCTGGATGGCCAAGAACGGCGTCGCGGCCAATCTGCTGATGCTGGTCCTGCTGCTGGGTGGGATCACGATGGCAACCGAGATCAAGCAGGAATACCTGCCCAGCGCCGATCCCGACATGATCAATGTCGCCGTGCCTTTGCCGGGCGCCACGCCCGAGGAGGTGGAACAATCCATCGTCCTGGCGCTGGAAAGCGAACTGGGCGCGATCT
Organism: Pseudomonadota bacterium; assembly: GCA_038524325.1. GTDB lineage: Bacteria > Pseudomonadota > Alphaproteobacteria > Rhodobacterales > Rhodobacteraceae > Thermohalobaculum. The sequence goes on along the minus strand of JBCBIS010000141.1, from coordinate 6,848 downwards.
CCGGCATCAAACAGCTCAGCGCCACGGCGGCAGAGGGGCGGGGCAAGGTGGATCTGGAACTCTCGGGCGACCGCTCGCGCGAGCAGGTCTATGCCGATGTGGTCCAGGCCGTCGACCGGATCACAACCTTCCCCGAGGATGCCGAGGAGCCGAACATCACCCTCTCGACCCGGCGGCGCGAGGTGGTGGAGCTGCATCTCTTCGGCGAGGTTGACCGCATGAGCCTGCGCATGGCGGCCGAGCAAGTGCGCACCGCCCTGTTGCAGCATCCCGATATCAGCCAGGTGGATCTGGCCGAAACGCGGGCTTTGGAGATCCATATCGATGTCTCCCGCGCCCAATTGCTCGCTCACGACCTGACGCTCGACGATGTGGCGCAGCGGGTGCGGGCGGCGGCGCTCGACCGCTCCGGCGGCACGCTCGAGACAGCGGGCGGAGATCTGCTGCTCCGGCTTGCCGATCGACGCGAGGCGCTGCGGGATTTCGCCTCGATCCCGGTGATCGCCGACCGGCGCGGCACTGTCGTCCGCCTAGGCGAGATCGCGACCCTGCGCGAGGGCTTCGCCGACGGCAATACCGAGAGCAGCTTCACCGGCAAACCCTCGATCCGGATCAATGTCTTCCGCGTCGGGCGCGAGACCCCGATCAAGGTTGCCGAGGCCGTACGCGGCACGCCGCCCCCAGACCCGCTCAACCAGGCCTGGATGGACACCCGCACGGCCATGGCCGAGACACTGCCGGATTTCCTGCCCTTCGGCACCTATTCGCCCCCGCCGGTCGAACCCGGGGTCGAGGCGATCATGGAGACCCTGCCCGCCGCCATCGACTATGTCGTGCTGAACGACCGCTCGGTCTATTATCAGGACAGGATGAAGCTGCTTTTGAAGAACGGCTTTATCGGGCTGTTGCTGGTTCTGGTGCTGCTCAGCCTGTTCTTGGAATTCAAGCTGGCCTTCTGGGTGGCGGTCGGCATTCCCACGGCGTTTCTCGGCACGCTTTTGTTCCTGCCGATGTTCGACGCGACGATCAATCTCGTCTCGATGTTCGCCTTTATCCTGGCTTTGGGCATCGTGGTCGATGACGCGATCGTGGCGGGCGAGAACATCTACGAATACCTCCAACGTGGGATGAGTCGGATCGATGCGGCGATCCAGGGGGCGCGCGATATCGCCGTGCCGCTGAGCTTCTCGATCCTGACCAACATCGTGGCCTTTATCCCGCTGGCACTGGTGCCCGGGACCTTCGGCAAGTTCTGGGTGGTGATCCCGCTGGTGGTGGCGACGGCCTTTATTCTTAGCTGGATCGAGGCGCTGTTCATCCTGCCGGCCCACCTGGCGGCGGTGAAGCGGCGCGATCCGAACCGGCGTCTGGGGCCGATGGGCCTCGTCCAACGCGGCTTCTCGGGCGGGCTCGCCTGGGTCGTGGCGCGGCTCTATGCGCCGGCGCTTTGGGTCGCGATGCGGTGGCGCTATGCGACGGTCGCGGTGATGGTGGCAGCGCTGGCCATCGTGTCGGCGTTTCCGCTGGGCGGGCATATGGGCTGGGGCTTGTTCCCGCCGATCCCGCGCGATTATGCGAAGGCGACGATCTTCATGCCCGTGGGCGCCCCGATGGACTCGGCCCGCGCCGCCCGTGACGTCTTGGAGGCAGCGGCGCAGCGGGTCATCGACGCCAATGGCGGCGAGGCTGTCGCCCGCGGCACCTATGCCTTCATCAACGACACCGACATCACATTGGAGGTGCATCTGGGCGAGGCGGGCATCCGCCCACTCGAAGCGGCGGAGTTCATCGAGCTCTGGCGCGAGGAGGCGGGCACCCCGGCGATGGCCCGCTTTGTCGCCTATGAGTCGAGTTTCGGCGGCCCCGGCGGCGGCAGCGCGATCAAGGTGCGCCTCAGCCATCCGGATGTCGACATATTGGCCGCCGCCGCCGCCAACCTGACCGAGGAGCTGGCCAAGTTCGAACCGGTTCAGGATCCCAATGACGGCTTCACGCCAGGCAAGCAGCAGCTCGAGTTCCGGCTGACCGAGGCGGCGCAGAGCCTGGGGCTCAGCGCCGATGAGGTCTCGCGCCAAGTCCGCTCGGCCTTTTTCGGCGCCGAGGCGCTCGCGCAGCAGGACGGCCGCAACGAGGTGACGGTCCGCGTCCGCCGCCCCGAATCCGAGCGGCAGTCGGAGGCGGATATCGAAACCCTGATGATCCGAACCGCCGATGGCGGCGAGGTGCCGCTGCTCGAAATCGCCAGTGTCGAACGCAGCCGCGCCGCGGCACGGATCACCCGCGAGGACGGGCTGCGCGTCGTCTCCGTCTCGGCCAATGTGCGCCCGCCCGAGCAAACCAACCAGGTCCTCGCGGCGGTGACAGGCGAGGTGTTGCCGCAACTGGCCCGCGATTATCCCGGCCTCGGCTATTCGTTGCAGGGCCGGCAGCAGACCCAGGCCGAGACGATGAACAGCTTCATCTATTTCTCGATCCCCCTGGCGCTGATCATCATCTATGGTTTGCTGGCGATCCCGTTCCGCTCTTATGTCCAGCCGGCGATCATCATGATGGCCATCCCGTTCGGCTTTGGCGGCGCGGTGCTGGGCCATATGATCATGGGGATGAGCCTGTCGATCATCTCGGTCTTCGGAATAATCGCGCTGGGCGGCGTGGTCATCAACGCGGCCCTAGTGATGATCGACTATGCCAACAAGACCGTGGCGGCCGGCGCCACCCCGTTCGAAGCGATGTGGCGTGCCGGGCAGCGCCGCTTCCGGCCGATCCTGCTGACCACCATGACCACCTTCTGCGGGCTGGCGCCGATGATCTTCGAGACCTCGCGTCAGGCCCAGTTCCTGATCCCGATGGCGGTGTCGCTGGGCTATGGCATCGTCTTCGCGACCACGATCGTGCTCTTCCTGATCCCCTGTCTGTTCATGATTCTGGAGGACCTGAAATGGCTCCTCAACCCGCCGCCCCCGCAGGCGCCGGGGCGCAGCGCCCCCGAACGTGAGAGCCCGGCGCTGGCGGCTGAGTAAGCGCGAAGGATTGCAGGCCCTCTGGAATTCGTTAATCTTTCAGCGGTCAGGGGCGTTTGCAGTGAGTCGGCGGGGATGAACAGCAAGTTTTTCGCACAACAGGCGCTCGAAAATCTGTTCGACCCTGGGCAGCCCTATGTCTACATCTTCCTGGTCCCGACCCTGATCCTCATCGCCCTGGGGCGGATACGTCTCGCCATCCTATGGGTCGCTCTGGCCGGTCTCTACGCTTTTTTCGGGGGTGGTTTCTAAGCCCATCGTTCGAAGCCCATAGTTCTAAGCCCATTGTGCAGTGCGGCTGAAATTGACGCAAAGCAGTACACGCAGCAATTGCAGCGACTCGGTCGGGCCTGTACCATTCTTACATGGCTGTCGGTGAGCGTCGCGAGCGTGGCGGTCGGACAAGATGCAGACTTGGTTGTTGTGGCGGGTTGAGCCGCGCGGTCCCCGCCACGATGCGTGGTTATTGCCGCGCCGGCCGCATGGGGCGGGTCGGCAAAGGAGCGGTCGGCCCTGCGGCCCGCCGGCCAGACGACGAAGGAACCTGCCTATGCCTACCGGAACCGTAAAGTGGTTCAACGCCGAAAAAGGGTACGGCTTCATTGCTCCGGACGAAGGGGGCAAAGACGTCTTCGTGCATATCTCGGCCGTGAAGCGTTCGAATTTGGAAGAACTTCGCGAGAACCAGAAGTTGACCTACGACCTTGAAGAGGGCCGCGACGGCCGGCCGATGGCTGGGAATATCAGCCTGGATTAAGGTATGCTGGCGCCCGTGCGCCGCTTTGTTTTCCAAACCGCTTCGGGGCGTTGCTCGCCGCGTCCCTGCTCTGCACCGAATCGCAGAAAAGCCTGCTTTGACGGCCTCCGGCCATACCCGCTCAGCGTGTGCTTCACCGCCAAACCGCCCGATTTCCGTCTCAAAAAATGTCCCATTGTGAGAATCGTCACAGTGTGCAACGATTTGGTAACCTTAAGGTAGAGCGAGGAATGGGTCGGCACCGGTTTGCCGAAAGTGGTTTTGGAGTAGGTCCATGCGGTATGATGCACCTCTGAGTTTCAGCATTGGAAGCCTGACATCGGTCGAGGCCTTGGTCCTCGCCGCGATCCTACCGATCGCGATTGGCCTGATGGTCGGCTTGAACCGTGAGACGGCGGTGATTGCCGGTGTGCTCGCAGCCCTGACGATGATCGCAATCCGCTAAGCGCTGCGCGGCACGTCGCTGGTCACCACCATGGATCGGGACGCAGGGTCAGCCCGACCTGGCCTTCCATGGCGTCCCCGATGGCGAGAATATCCGCCTCGCCCCAGGGCTGCCCGATCAGTTGCAAGCCCATCGGCAGCCCGGTCTCGGAGCGCCCCACGGGAACCGACAATCCGGGGAGACCCGCCAGGTTCAACGTCACCGTGAACACATCCTGCAGATACATCTGCACCGGGTCGCCAGACATCTCACCCAACGCAAACGCCGCGCCGGGTGAGACCGGGGTCAGCAGCGCATCCACCGTCTCGAACGCCTGCTCGAAATCCCGGCGGACCAGGGTCCGCACCTTTTGCGCCCGCAGGTAGTAGGCATCGTAATAGCCCGCACTGAGCACATAGGCGCCCACCATCACCCGCCGCTGCACTTCGGGCCCAAATCCCTCGGCACGGGTTTTTTCATACATCTCCAGCACGCCATCCCCCGGCGCCGGTTCGGCCCGGCGGCCATAACGCACGCCGTCATAGCGGGCGAGGTTCGACGATGCCTCGGCCGGCGCAATGATGTAATAAGCGGGCAGCGCGTATTTCGAGTTCGGCAGCGAGACCTCGACAATCTCCGCCCCGGCCTCGCGCAGCATCTCGGCGCCCCGATCCCACAGCGCCGTCATCTCGGCGCCCAGACCATCGCGATACTCGCGCGGAATGCCGATCCGCTTGCCGCGGATATCGCCGGTCAGCGCCGCCTCGAAATCCGGCACCGCGCGATCGGCGGAGGTGGAATCCTTCGGGTCATGCCCCGCCATCGCGCCCAGCATGATCGCCGCGTCCCGCACGGTCCGGGTGATCGGCCCCGCCTGGTCCAGCGAGGAGGCGTAGGAGACGATCCCCCAACGCGAGCAGCGGCCATAGGTCGGCTTGATCCCGACTGTCCCGGTAAACGCCGCCGGTTGTCGGATCGAGCCGCCGGTATCCGTCCCCGTCGCGCCGAGGCAGAGCCGCGCCGCCACCGCCGCCGCCGACCCGCCCGAGGAGCCGCCGGGCGAGATCGCCGTCTCCTCCCCCGCGCGCCGCCAGGGCGAGAGGCAGGGCCCATAGACCGACGCCTCGTTCGACGAGCCCATGGCGAACTCGTCCATGTTCAGCTTGCCCAGCATCACCGCCCCGGCCTGCCACAGATTGGCCGTGACGGTGCTTTCATAGGGCGGCTGGAACCCGTCGAGAATGCGCGAGGCGGCCTGGCTGGTCACCCCCTCGGTACAGAACAGATCCTTGATCCCGATCGGAACGCCCAGCATGGCGCCGCCCTGCCCCGCCCCGCGGGCGGCATCGGCGGCGCCGGCCATCTCCAGCGCCTTCTCCGCCGTCAGCGTAGTGACGGCATTCAGCGCCGCGGCGCTCTCAGCAGCCGCGATGCAGGCTTCGGTGATCTCGCGCGAGGTCACCTCGCCCGCCGCCATCCGGTCGCGCGCCTCGGCAATGGTCAGATCGGTCAGGGACATGCTCACTCCACCACTTTCGGCACGGCGAAGAAGCCTTCACGGGCGGCGGGGGCGTTGGCCAGCACCTTGTCCTGGATCTCGCCATCGGTCACCGCATCCGCGCGCCGCTTCAGCGCCATCGGGGTGACCGAAGTCATCGGCTCGATCCCGTCCACATCAACCTCCTGCAACTGCTCGACCCAGCCGAGAATGCCCGAAAGCTCCTCGGCCAAGGCGGGCAGGTCGTCCTCGGCAACCCGGATGCGGGCCAGGCGCGCGACTTTCTTTGCAGTCTCGATATCGATGGACATGGGGGCTCGTTTCTGGCTGGTTTCGCGGGACGGTTTAGCGATGGCGGGCCCAGGGAGCAAGCCCGCCCCATGCGGCAAGGGAGACCTCGAATGAAACTCACCTGGCTTGGCCACGCCTCGTTCCGGATCGAAACGGCGGAGGCGGTCATCCTGCTCGATCCCTGGCTCACCGGCAATCCCAGCTTCCCCGATGACCAGCGGGCAGAGGTGGTGGCGGGGGTGACCCATATCCTGATCACCCATGGCCATGGCGACCATGCCTCCGAAGCGGCCGAGATCGCCAGCAGCACCGGCGCGCCGGTCGTCGGGATCTATGACTGGGTCAGCCATGTCACGGCGGATGGCAGCATCGAGGGGATCGGCTTCAACAAGGGCGGCACCGTGCATCTCGGCGATGCGGCGGTGACCATGGTAAACGCGGTCCACTCTTCCTCGATGGCAGGGCCAGAGGGGCCGGTCTATACCGGGGCCGAGGCCGGCTATGTGATCGCCGCGGGCGAGGTGGTGCTCTACGCGATGGGCGACACCGATGTGATGGCCGATATGGCGCTGATCCAGGAGCTGCATGCCCCCACCCATGCGCTGGTGCCGATCGGAGGGCATTTCACCATGGACGCCCATCGCGCCGCCTTCGCCTGCAAGAAATTCTTCAGCTTCGCAGGGGTGGTTCCCTGCCACTACGCGACCTTCCCGCTGCTCGCCCAGGATGCGGCCGAATTCACCCGGAAAGTCGCCCCCACGCCGGTCCACGCGCCCGCGGTGATGGAAAGCGTCACGCTCTAGACCAAAATCGTTTCAACCTGAATCAGGTTGAAAAAGAATTTTGGTCCAGACTCAG
>JBCBIS010000140.1:0-11149 GCA_038524325.1 Pseudomonadota bacterium | reverse complement strand
CAGTTGCGGCGTGCCATCGCGCAGGCGCCGCGCTCCGGTCTTGAAACGCGCCTGGGTCAGCGCGGCTTCGGTGAGGGTGTCGGCGGGCTGGCGAAGCAGCGTGATATTCTCTTCGTCCAGCACCCGCTCCACCGCATCGAACAGCAGATCATGGATCTGACACGCGCCATCCGACCGTTCGGCGAGGGCCGCGTGGGGGCGGTAGAGCTTGCGCTCCGATCCGCGGCAACTCTCCGACGTGGCCGGCAGCGGCATGAAGTACAGCGCCGGTCCGGTCCATTTGCGCCAATTTTTCGCCGGACGCGAAGTCTCGGCCAGAGCCGCGAGAACGGCGTCGAAAGCGGCGCGCGACAGCCGCTCGCGCGCCCCGGTTTCGCGCAGCCCGTCGACATCGCGCGCCGCGATCACCTGCGGAAACTGAAACCAGGGCGAGGTGACGCCCGCCCGTAGAACGATGTCGAACCTGGCCAGGGAAAGAGCGCATCGCCCATTGATCCGGGTCAGAAGGTCCTTTGTCTCTGCATCCAGCCGTTTTGGCGGGATGGCCAGCCGCAGATTGTGGTCGAGCGTCATCTTGCCCATCTCGACCTGCGGAGCGCCGAAAAAGGTGATGTCGAGCGCCGGATGCGCCGGAGCCATCTCGACCCAGGCATCCTTCAGCGCCGCAATGTGCGAATTGCCGACCACGGCAATCCGGGCGGTGCCGCGGGTCATCTCCCAAAGGCCTCGAGCAGCAGATCCTCGCAGACCGGGGCGTCGAGATCGTCGAGGGTCGTTGCATGGTCGGCCGGGTCGCCACGTTCGATGCCATGCGCAGCGAAGAAAATCTGCATGACATCCTCCACTGCCGCCGGCGTGACGTCTCGCAGATCTGCGCTCAGATACCTGCCCCGTGCGGCCCGCGAGGTGACGATCTCATAGGAGGGGAAATAGTCGACATCCGCGCACTCGGACATCATCTGACCGGCTGCCGCGCGCAAGACGGCCTTGGAATAGCTGGTCGCGACCTCGACATGCGCGTCGCTCGCGGTTGCCGTTAGAGCCACGGGCGAGACCGTCAGCACCATCCGCATCCCGGGCTGCCGCGCCTGCAATTGCGCCCGGATCGCGTGCAGATCCTCGATCACCTCGGCGAAAGAGAAGTTGTGAAAGGCGAAGACCTCGGGGTCGTGCGCGCCGGCAATCGTGCCCGGGGCGGTCGGATAGACCGTCCCGCTTTCGCGATGGATCCAGGCCTCGGTAAGGCCGAGCGTGAAGACGAAAACCTCGCCCCGAGCAAAGGCGCTGCGGGCCCGCGCGAGATGGAGCCGGCGATGCTCCGCGACCAGGTCTGGCGTCTCCAGCCCTTCCGGTTCGACCGCCGGGCGCAGCGCGTCGAAGAAGCGGCCATCCCTGACCCAGACGGGATAAGCTGGTGTCAGGGTGCCATCGATCTCGCCGAGGAGCTGCCGCAACTGCCGCGGTGTGTAGATATTGCCGTAACGTGCCGAGTACTGGCGATAACCGAAGCGGCGCGCGACGGTCTCGGGAACCATATCGGGCATCGCCTCCGTGTCGACGATGCGGCACCCCGCGCGGCGCAGGCTCTGCCCGATATGCTGGGCGAAGCAGCTGCCTGCGGTGAAGATGGCGGTCTTGCGCGTGATCTCGAACCTCGGACGATAGAGGTCGTCCGCCGGGCCCTCGCCCCGATCGGCCACGCTTTTCCAGAAGGCGCGGCGCGGGAGGCCGCGATAGGGCGAACGCGGCGCGCTGTTTGTCATCAGAGGCGCCCCGCCCGCACGACCTAGGCCCGATCCCGCACTGCGCTAACGGGCGAGGCGACCCGGCCCAGCGCGGTTCCATCGGCGCTCGGTGCGGCGGCCTGAATATCGGCCGAAAGCTGCCTCGCATGTGCAGTCACCAGAACCGCCGTCTCAGCGGCCTTGTTGGACGCCAAGTGGCCCGGATGGGTCGCCTCGACCGATGGCGCTGCCTGCCGCACCAAGCGCGCCGAGTGTGAGAGCCCGCCTCTCATCAGCTCGGTGACCTGATCCGGAGTCATCAGGCGGCCCGGACGGTGCGCTGCTCGATCCGCTTCTCGTGCTCGCCTTCGATGATCCGCTGCACGAAAATGCCGGGTGTGTGGATCTGGTTCGGGTCAAGCTCTCCCGGCTGCACCAGCTCCTCGACCTCGGCCACTGTGACCTTGCCCGACATCGCGCAGGGGGCGTTAAAATTGTTGGCGGTTTTGCGATAGATCAGGTTGCCCTGGGTGTCGCCCTTCCAGGCCTTGACGATGGCGAGATCGGCGCGAATTCCGCGTTCGAGGATATAGGTCTCGCCGTCGAACACCTTCTCCTCCTTGCCCTCGGCGACCTGGGTGCCGACGCCGGTCTTGGTGTAGAAGCCCGGGATCCCGGCGCCGCCGGCGCGCAACCGCTCGGCCAGCGTGCCCTGTGGGTTGAATTCGATCTCCAACTCGCCGCTGAGATATTGCCGCATGAACTCGTCATTCTCGCCGACATAGGATGAAATCATCTTCTTCACCTGCTTGGTCTGCAGCAGCAGACCGAGACCGAAATCGTCCACACCGGCATTGTTCGAGGCGATGGTCAGATCCTTCACCCCGGCATCCCGAATGGCCGCGATCAGGTTTTCGGGGATGCCGCACAGACCGAACCCGCCGGCGGCGACCACCATGCCATCGGTGAGGAGACCGTCGAGCGCTTCGGCGGCGGTGGAATAGACTTTCTTCATGACAGCTCCCGGGTCAATGGGCCGGGCTCACCCGGCGCGGACTTCGCGGCGCAACATAAGAGGCAAGGTGCCGCCGCGACAAGGGGTTTCGCGCGGCAGGGGAGACCGCGCTCAGCGCTCACTTCCCGAGGGCGGGAGGTCCGGTTCGTCCGCCGCGGCCTCGGCGGGTGCGTCTGGCGCGCCAAGGGCGGCGAGGGCCGGTTTCCGGGTCCGGGCCAGATCGCCCTTGTCGCGCGGCTGCTCCAAAAGCCAGAAGAGCAGATTATCCCCGAAAACCGGGTTCTTGGTCAGCTCGACATGTTCGTCGGGCAGAAACAGCGTGGTGTCGAAGCGCAAGGGGGTTTGCAGTCCCGAGACATAATCGCCGCCCTGCCGTTCATCGAGCAGAACCGAGGCGCGCAGCACGACCCCGTCCCCCTCCTCGACCGAGGACAGGCCGAAACTGCCCGTGTCCCGGTCGACCTGCGCCTCGGCCGCTGTCTCGAACCCGCCGCCGACCACAAGGAACATCTCGAGATCGTCGGGTTTGGGCGCCCAACGGTCCATGGCCAGGTGGAAGCGCTCTGCCCGGGCCAGCATGCGGCGTTGATGGGTCAATGCGCGGTCACGCCGTTCTGCGGCATCCTCGACGCCCGGCAGCAGCCACGAGAGCAGCGGCTCCGCCGCTTCCGAGGCCAGGCCCCAGCGATAGCGCTCCCACAATGTGGGGTCATAGGGATCGACCGGGTCCGGTGCGGCGGGATCGGCATAGCGGACTCGGTTGTGCCGAGCGCGCGGCATCAATTGCCAGGTCGAGGCGTGGGTGGCCAGAAGCGCAGCCTCATAGACGGGCTGGAACGGGCCGAGTTCCTTGCCATTGACCAGATTATCCATGGCCAGGATCGAGCCGGCATTGGGGGTTGCGACGATAATGACCCGGTTGAAATGCCGCGCTCCCGCCCAGGTGATCGGCGGCAGGGTGCCATCCTCGCCCAGCGGGGCGGGTCCGTGCATCAAGTAATAGCGGGTGACGAGGCCGCCCATGGAATGGGCCAACAGGTCGAAGGTGACCTCCTCGGGGCGGACCTCGCGACCCGACATCCGGCTGCGTTGATCCGCCACGAATTGCCGCCGTTGCAGGATGAAGTCGTGGAAATCCTGCGCCAGGCTCGCGATGTCGCGCCGCCAGTCATAGTCGAAGCGAAACGCCGTCTCCGGGTTTTCGGCCAGATCTCGGTACTGATCCGGACCCGGGGGCAGCGGAGTGGCGCCGGTCAGATCGTCGAACCCCTCGGTTTCGTCGCGCTCCCGCGGCGGGCCAACGCGGAACCCTCCGGCGCTGAGGGTGCGCCGGACACCGCCATAGACCTCCAGCGTGACTTTCAGGCCGAGGACATCTGCCTCGGCTGTGTCCAGAACCCCTGCCGGCCGCACCGAGTCGCGTTGCGCTTCGAAGGCCAGGGTGTCGTCGAGCAAGGGCAAAGCGATCAGGCGCGCCTCCTCCGGATCGGTCGGGTCGGCAGAGAGACCGCGGCTGCCACCGCCCCAAACGATCGTGCCCGTCACCGAGTCGATCAACCGTGACCCCAGCGTTCCCGGTACGGTGATCAGCGGACGCCGCAGCGCGCCGTCTCCCGCTTCGGCCACCGACGCATAGATCGCGTTCAGATCCGGCGATTTCGGCACCGGGGTGCAGGCCGCCAACAGCAGGAAGATCAGCGCGGTGCGGAGGGCGAGGGGGAGAATCTTCATGGGTCTTCCATTCTGATGGCAGGCTTAGGCCCAGGCATGCAAGCAGTGCGCTCACGATGTGTTAACCCCCTCATCGCATTCAATGGGAGATGTGCGCTGTCCTCTGCACTTGATCGAAGCTTGTAAAGAAGAGCTGTTATGTATGAAACGCTCCCGGCCATTCTGATGCTCACCCCCTCCTTCGAGATATCGCTCCTGGGCCTGCGAGAGGTGACGCTGGTCCTGCTTCCCTACGCGCTGGCCGCCGTGTTTGCCTGCATTGCCTGCATCCCGATGTACCGCACCGCGCGGGTCGAGGCCAAGTTGGCCGAGGCGCAGGAGGGCGCCCGCGCCTTGCAAAGTTCGATCGACCAACTCTCGCAGGAGCTATCGAACGAGAGGATCGCCAGCGAGGGCCTGGACGATCAGATCACCGGGTACAAGAAGACGATGTCCGAGCTGTTGAGCGGCATCGATGTGGCCACCGCCTTTTTCGGCGCCGACGGCCGGTTGATGGCCTGGACCGATCATTTCGAGGACGCGCTGAAACCCGTGGGCGGCGGGTTGGAGCGCGGCCTCGGCTTTGAAACCCTGCTGCCGGTCAGCCAGCCCTTCGGCCATGGCGAGGCGGTGAGCGGCCATGAGAAAGACGGCTATCTCGACTCGATCTCGGGCGACTGGCGGACGGCTCTGCACCAGACACCCTCCGGTGCCCTTTTGTCGGCCCGTTGCCGGCGGGTTTCGCAGGGATGGATCGTCTCGCTGCTGGATGAGGGCACCGCGCAAGAACTCAGCACGATGCAGGAGCAGGTCGCGGCCCTCCGCGAGGACCTTGATCGCTTCCTCTACATGGCCGGGCATGATCTGCGCGCGCCATTGAGAGCGCTGAAGACCCTGCCGGAATGGATCCGTGAGGAGATCGAGGCAAGCTTTGGTCCACCGGATGGGGAATTGGCCGATTACCTCAACGAGACGGTGGTTCAGGCCGAGCGGATGGACCGGTTGCTGCTCGACATCCTGACCTATAGCCGGATTGGCCGCCTCAATACCGAGATTGCGGAGTTCGATCCCGAGACCCTGGTGGCCAAGGCCTGCAACACGACCATGCCTGAAGGATTCGCGCTGACCCTGGATGGCGAACTGCCGCATGTTGCCGCCTCGCCCTGGGAGTTCACGCTGCTGATGGAATGTCTCCTCTCGAACGCGGTCAAGCACCACGACAAGGACAGGGGACAGATCCGCATTAAGACGCTGCGCGGGGTCGAGGGCGTGTCGATCCTTGTCGAGGACGACGGTCCTGGCATCGATCCGCGCTTCCGGGACAAGATTTTCGAGATGTTCACGACCCTGAAGCCGCGCGACGAGGTGGAGGGAAGCGGCATCGGTCTTGGCATGGTGCGCAAGATTGCGGGGCGCTGGGGCGCAACGGTCTCGGCGTCGGACAGCGAGCTCGGTGGCACCTGTATCCGAATTGACTTGCCACTCGGGGTAGAGCGTCAGCAGGCAGCCGCCTGAACTCGGTGTCGATTTTAGCTAACGCGCATTAGCTTTTTAAGACTCTGTCAAGCGCTCTGACCGCAAACTGCCCAAGCGGTTCAGATGGAGGCGATACAGATGAAAGCTCAGGCTGCCAAGGCATTCAACGATGACGCCCAAGCCGATCCCATCGCCAAGCTCGGAATGCGTCCGATCCGGTGTCTGATCCTCGATGACAGCCGATTCGACCGCCGCCGTGTCATCCATACCGCCAACCGGGCCGGCCTGAAGATGGATGTCGTCGAGGCGGCGACCGTGGTCGAGGCGCGGACGATCCTGGAGAAGCAGGAATTCTCGCTGCATGTCTTCGACTACCTGCTGACCGATGGCGATGGGATTGCGTTCGCGCGCGAGGTTCTGGCCGACCCAAAGCACAAGGCGGTGCCGACGATCCTTCTCTCGGGAAAGGGGCGTGAGACGACCTCGATCGATGCGATCATGGCTGGATGCGCCGATTACCTGACCAAGGACCTGCTCAGCCCCGGCACCTTCCATCACTCGGTGATCAACGCGCTCCACAAGGCCGCGCTGCGTGCCGAGAAGGGCGACTCGGATCAGGAAAACATGGCGATCCGCGAGGTGTTGGACGCGCTCTGCGATGCCCATCTGGACGTCATGGCCACGCCGCTGGCGGATATGCGCGATCGGGCCGAGGCGCTGAAGGCGCAAGGTCTCGCCTCCTCCGATCTGCAGCGGGCCATTGACGAATTGTCGGGCAATTACGAGCAGATCTCCGGCAAGCTCACGGAAATCGAGGAAATCGCGAAACGCTATCGCGACTGATCCGGCAGCGCGGCGCCGGGGTTCAGGATCCCGTTGGGGTCGAGTGCTGATTTGATCGCGCGCATCGCCGCCAGGGCCGCCGGATCGCCGAGCCGCTGGTAATCCGCCAGCTTCAGACGCCCGATCCCGTGTTCGGCGGCGATCGAGCCATCCATCTCCGCCGCCAGATCATGCAGCACCCGGCTCAGCTCAGGCTTCACATTGCCATACTCCGACTTCGACCGTCCGGGGCCGGGGTAGAGATTGTAGTGGAGATTGCCATCGCCGATATGGCCGAAGCTGTTGATCGTGATGTCGGTCTCGATGGCTGCGACACGCCGGTCGGCCTCGGCCAGATAATCCGGGATCCGCGAGGTCGGTACCGCGATATCGGTCGAGAGGATCGCCCCCACCTTGCGGTTGCACTCGGGAATGGTCTCGCGCATCCACCAGAACGCCGCGCGCTGCGCCTCGTTCTGCGCGAGGACTCCATCGGTCGCCAGCCCCTGTTCGAAAACATCCCCCAGGATCCCCTCCATCCGATCGGTCATGCCGCCTCCGACGGGGCCGACCGCCTCCATCAGAACCCGCCAGGGGGGGGAGCCCTCCAACGGATCGCGCCAGTCCGGATAGAAGCGCTGAATGAAGCCGACGCCACGCCCGTTGATCAACTCGAACCCCGTGATCGCATCGCCCAGATGCCTGCCCAGCACATGCAGCAGCCGCACTGCAGCCGCAGGGTCCGGCACGGTCAGAAGTGCGGTGACCGTCTCGCCCGGTTTGGGGAACAGCTTCAGGCTCGCCGCCGTGATGATGCCAAGGGTCCCCTCGGACCCGATCAGCAGATGCCGCAGATCCAGGCCCATATTGTTCTTGCGCAGCACTTTCGGCCCCGCGATCACCGAGCCGTCGGCGAGCACCGCCTCGACATCCAGCACCAGATCGCGGGTGTTGCCATAGCGCAAAACCTGGACACCGCCGGCATTGGTGGCGAGGTTGCCGCCGATCCGGCAGGACCCCTCGGAGGCCAGTGAGAGCGGAAACAAGCGCCCGATTCGATCCGCCTCGGCCTTGATGTCGGACAGGATACAGCCCGCCTCGGCGATCAGAGCGCCATCATCCGGCAGAACTGCGCGGATCCTGTTCATCCGCTCCAGCGACAGGATCACCGGGGCCGGCCCGTCCGGCAGGGTCTGCCCGCCGACCAGACCGGTGCCGCCGGAGAGCGCGACGACAGGGATATGCGCCTGGTTGCAATAGGCAAGGAGGGCCGAGACCTGTGCGGTCGTCTCCGGCCGCAGCACCGCGGCCGCCTGGCCCTGCCACTGATCGCGGGGTTCCTTCAGATAGGGGGCGAGCCGGTCGTCACCCTGCTGTATCGCGCCCGCCGACCCGCCGAGGGCGGCCAGCCGTTCGAGATCCGCGGCATCGGGCGTCCGCAAACCCAGCGTCACGGCGCGGGCCGCGTCATTGCCGCCATGCGACGCCAGCGGCGACGGCTTCGAACGCGGGCAACGCCTCGTCCCACAGATCCGCCGGGGCGAGGCCGATGATCCGGATATAGGACCGCTCGGAGAAGCCGACCCATTGCACCACGCGCAGGTCGCGCCGGCTGTCGCGATCGACCGCCGTTGCCTCCAGCCGTTTGCCGGGCCAACCGGCCACGCTGACATCCGCTTCACTCTCGACCTCGCCGATCTCGACGGTCGAGATGCTGCCGAGCAGACGCGCGCTCTCGGTCAACGGATCGGGCGTTTCGACAAAGGCATTGCCGAGCGAGGGGGCGATGAAGAGGAAGGGCTGCTTGCTCTCCGGGTCGATATCCGCTTCCCCGATGGTCATGCTGACCGCACTGCCCGCCGAGGTGCCCGTGATACGCATTCCACCCAGATCCGTGACCCTGTAGGGCAGGGCGGCGAGTTGCTCCTCGAGGCTGAGGGCAGCACCGAAGCGAATGGAATTGAAAACAGCCTCGATGGTTTCGGGCGGATCGGCCACCTCTGGCGGAGATTGATAGGTGACCAACAGCACCTCTTCTCCGGTATAGAGGGCGAGCCATTTGGTGAACTCCACACCCTGTGCCTGCTGCACGCCGGAATAGGCGGGATGCGGGGTGGCCTCCTCCTCCAGGTCGATTTCGCCGGTGATGTCGATCCCCCGCGCCGAGAAGGCCGTGCGTGCCATCTCCATGGTCTCGAACAGGGCCGATAGCTGCGGCTCCGCCTCGGCCGGCAGGGTGGCGATCAGGAAGGAGGCCGACGTCTCCGGGTTTTGTAGGCCGGAGAACTCTCTGGCGACCTCGAACCCCTCCGGCACCTCAATGGTGATTGACGTTCCCGGCAGCGTCACCGGCTCGGCCTGGGCGGTCGCGACGCTCAGCAGCGCGGCAAGCGGCATCGACAAGAAGCGCCAAAACGACATCATCAACCTCTCCCTCATCCCTTGGGCCGACTTATCCTTCCACGGGAACGGTATAGTTCAATCCCAACCGGCCGCCATCGACATAAACGGTTTCGCCACACATGTAACTGGCCAGATCGGAGGCGAGGAACACCGCAACCTTGCCGATTTCGGTCGGCGCCCCGGGGCGGCCCATGGGCGTGCGAGACAGGATGGTCTTCAGCTTCTCCGGGCTCGAGGCGACGGTGGCGAACATCTCGGTTGCGATCGAGCCTGGGCCGATGGCGTTGACCCGCACCCCGTCCTTGGCCAGCCGGATGCCCAGCGCCTTGGTCCATTGCTTGATCCCGCCTTTCGAGATCACATAGGGCGCGATTTCGGGGATCACGCCCTCGGCCTGATAGGAGGACATGTTGATGATCGCCCCGCGCGAGCCATCCGCCGCCGGGTCCTGGGCCAGCATCTGCCGCGCGGCGAGTTGCCCGGTGAAGACCACGCCCTTCATGTTCACATCCATGACCCGGTTATAGTCCGCCTCCTCCAAGTCTAGCGGATCGCAGGCATGGATGATCCCGGCATTTGCCACCGCGATGTCGAGGCGGCCATGCAGCGCGACCGCCCTGTCGACCAGGGCCTGGACATCCGCTTTCTTCGTCACGTCGCAATGCTGATAGGTGCAGCCAATCTCCTCGGCCGCGGCTGCCCCCTTTGCATCCTCGACATCGGAGATGATGACCTTTGCGCCATGGCGCAGCATTTCCTCGGCGCAGGCCCGGCCGAGGCCGCCCGCGGCCCCGGTGACGATCGCGACCTTGTTCTCCAGCAGCATTGGTCTCTCCCCTCAGATGACAGCTTTTTCCAGGAACGGGGTATGGCTCGCAATCCGCTCATAGCCAAGATCGGACATATCGAGGGTCTGGTAGGCGCCATGCAGGATCAACTCGGCCGCCGCCCGACCCATCGCCGGTGATTGCTGGAAGCCATGGCCCGAGAAGCCGTTTACGAACAGGAAATTCTCAACCTCTGGCGCAAAGCCGATGATCGCGTTCTGGTCGAGCGTGTTGAACGCGTAGTGCCCGACCCAGGAATTGATCACCTTCACCCGCTCGAAGGCGGGCACCCGGTTGGCGATGGCGGGCCAGAGCTTTTCCTCCCAGATCCCCGGCTCCTCGGAGAAATCGTCGAAATCCATCGCATGGTCGTCGAAGGGCGGGCAGCCGCAGAGGTAATAGCGCCCATCGGTCCGCATATGGACGCCTGAGGGGTCGATGGTCAGCGGCAGGTCACGGTCGAGCGGTTCGGCAGCATCGAAGATATAAGTATAGCGCCGCCGTGGCTCGACAGGGATATCCAGCCCAACCATCTGTGCCGTAACCGCACCGCGCGGGCCCGAGGCATTGACCACGATACCGCAGGGCACCACCTCGCCGCTGGCCAGGGTCACACTCTCGACCCGGCTGCCATTGCGGGTGATCGCGACGACTTCGTTGCGGATATATTCCGCGCCCTGGCGCCGGGCCTTCTTGCGCCACCAGTCAAAGATGGTGCCGCCGTCGAAATAGCCCTCGTCCACCGGGTTGTGGCTGCCCAGCACGATGCCGTCGAGATTGTAGAACGGATACTCCGCCGCGATGTCGTCGGGCGACAGGATGCGGGTGGCCGCGCCCAGCCCCGCTTGGATCGCCTGGCATTCGGTCAGCGTGGCGGCAAGTTCCTCAGTGCCGGCGAGGTACATATAGCCATAGCTTTGCAGTGTGATCTCTGGCGCCTCGGGGTCCTGCATATAGTCGCGGAACCCCTTGATGAAGGACGCGCTGAACTGGCTGATCCGGATGTTGATCTCGGTCGAGAATTGCTGGCGGATGCAGGAATTGGTGCGGCTGGTCGAGGTAAATTCATAGCTCGGATCCTTCTCGACCACCAGCACGCGGCCGGTAAAGCCCGGGTCGCGGGTCAGCCACCATGCGGTGGAGGAGCCCATCATCGGCGGCGCGATGATGGG
>JBCBIS010000139.1:0-11285 GCA_038524325.1 Pseudomonadota bacterium | reverse complement strand
CGGACGCGCTGCGCAGGAGGTGCCTTTACACCTATGTCGACTATCCGGACCGCGCGACCGAATTGGCCATTCTGCAGGCCCGCTGTCCCGGGGTCGACGCCCATCTGGCCGCGCAGGTCGTCGGTTTCGTCCAACGGTTGCGCAACGAAGATCTCGAGAAAACCCCGGGCATCGCCGAGACGCTGGATTTTGCCGCAGCCTTGATGGGGCTTGGCCTGGCGGATCTGACCTCCGACCCGGCGGTCCTGCAATCGACGCTGACGACATTGCTCAAGACCCAGGCCGATCAGGCGAACGTCACTGTCGAAGTGGCGCAGCGGATCGCGGGCAAAGCGGCATGAGCCGGGTGACGCGATTTGCCGGACGCGACCCCGGGCCCTCCGCCCGGATCGCCGGCTTTGTCGCGCATCTGCGCCAGAACGGCCTGCGGTTGGGTGTCGCCGAGGCCGATCTGGCCCTGCAAGCGCTGCGTGAGGTCGAAGCGTGCATCCCTGACAACACCCGCCGCGCGCTCAAGGCCGTGTGCACAGGCACCAAGGATGAGGCCGAGCGGTTCGATGCCCTGTTTGACAGCTACTGGCTGGATGCGGGCCGTGTGAAGCAAAAGGTCGTCCCCTCCGCCTCAAGCCGGCTCAGCGACAGCGTGCACTCCTCGCGCCACGCCCAGGGCGAGGATGCGGGCGGCGCAGGCGAGGCGCGGACCCCCGATGGCGGCGAAGGCGCAGCACAGAGCGATGGCGAAGGCAAGCTCATCGCAACCCGGACCCGCAACCTGATGCGCAAGGACCTGCGCGATCTGGTCGGCGCGGAGGAGATTGCCGAGGCCGAAGCGGTTGCCCAACGCCTCGGCGCCGCACTGCGCGATCGCCGCTCGCGTCGCCGGATCGTGGCGCGCAAGGGCGAGGGGCTGCATTTCCGCAAGACCATCCGGTCCAGTCTTGCGACCGGGGGCGAGCCGCTGAAGCTGCTCCGAAAACAACGCCCCGACCGGCCGCGCAAGATTGCCACGCTCTGCGATGTCTCGGGCTCGATGACCCTTTATGCGCAGGTCTTTTTGTCGTTCCTGGCGGGGCTGATGCGGTCGGACGAGACGGCGGATGCGTATCTGTTCCACACCCGGCTGGTCCGGATTACCGAAGCGCTCCGCGACAGGGATTCGATGCGGGCGATCGGCCGGATGTCGCTGATGGCGGACGGGTTCGGCGGCGGGTCAGAGATCGGCCCCAGCCTGCATCGCTTTGCGACCACCTATGCGAAACGCTTCGTCGACGGGCGCAGCGTCGTCATGATCCTGTCCGACGGATATGACACCGCCCCGCCCGAGTTGATTGGCGACGCGCTTGCGCGGCTGAAGAAGCGGGGCTGCCGGGTGATCTGGCTGAACCCGTTGAAAGGTTGGCGGGACTACGCGCCCGTCGCAGGCGGCATGGCAGCGGCCCTCCCGCATCTCGATATGTTTGCCGCGGCCAATACGCTGGAGGATCTCGCCGGGCTGGATCGCGAGCTGGCGACGCTATGACACCGGCTGAGTTTCTTTGCTCCGATCTGGCGGACGCGGCCCAGGCGCTGCGTGCCCGGGAGGAGCCTTTCGCCTTCGCAACGATCGTGCGGACAGCGGGTCCCACCGCCGCAAAGCCGGGGGCAAAGGCATTGCTGGGGGCGGATGGCAGTATCCTGCAAGGCTGGCTTGGCGGCGGCTGCACCCGAGGGGCGGTGAAGAAGGCCGCCCTCGCGGCCCTTCGGACGGGAGCGCCGCAATTGGTGTCCGTCGCGCCCGAGGACCTTCTAAGCGCGATTGGCGTGCAGCCGGGGGATCAGGTCGAAGGCACCCAATTCGCGCAGAACGGTTGCCCCTCACGTGGGAGCGTGGACATCTTTATCGAGCCTTATGTGCCCGTTCCGGTCCTGACGGTGCTCGGCACGTCCCCCGTCGCCAAAGCCTTGGCCGAAGCGGCGCCCGGGTTTCACTGGTCCGTTGCAACCGAGGCGCCGCTGCCCGGTGCCACTGCCCCGATCATCGTAATCGCGACCCAGGGTGAGGGCGACCTCGACGCACTTGGCAAAGCCCTGACCACCCACCCCACCCATGTCGCCTTTGTCGGCAGCAAAAGGAAGTTCTCCGCCCTCGCCACCAAGCTGCGGCAGCGCGGGTTCGATGAGGGGCAGATCGCAGCGATCAAAGCGCCCGCGGGCCTCGATATCGGCGCGGTTACTCCCGAGGAAATCGCTCTGTCGATCTTGGCCGAACTGGTCCAGATCCGCCGGCGCGGGATCAAAAAGCCCGAAGAGGCCGGGGACCCGTAACGCCCGAGAGAAGCGGCGAAAGCTCCGCTTGGTGACAGCGTCAGATTAGATGTGACGCAAGGGCGATGCCGGCCTGAAACGGGTCGCGCGAGCGCGCCTTATGCGGGAGTTTACGCAGAATAATTCTGGGGAAGATTGAAAAAACTGATCTCCTGAAAGGCAGTTTGTCTAAAAATATTGCAAGAATCAGCCGATCTGCCACCCTCGCCGCAGGTTTTGGTGCGTTGTTTACGTACGCATGATTGGGGGAGAACATGGGCTATAACGGTTTTGGCAGTTTCGGATTTCAGGATGGCGATTCCATTGCCGCGGGCTTTGACAATGACGGTCTGCTGCAGGTTTTTGACGAAACCCTGACAGTCACGGCGATCCGGGCCGCAAGCTTCTCGGAAGAGGCCCCCTCGGTCACCGGCGCGCTTCGCATCACGAATTCGGACATCACCCTCACGGACGACACGGCCGGCGAATTTGTCGATATCAGCATCGGCCGCAATGGAAGTGGAAACGATGCCAATATCCGGCTGGGCTCGCTGTTGGTAGAGGGCGGCACCCAGATTGATGTGATCACCAACCCGGTCTTGGGGACGGGATACGGGACGGCAGAACAAGTCGTCAGCCGGGGGACCTATTCCGGGTTCACCGTGGGACGGGATGGTGGCTTTGGGTTTGCCCATGTTGTCGGCACGGCCGATGATCCCTCCCGCATCACCGTCCAGGGAGACGGCCACCGGGTCGCGATTGGCCGCAACAATGCCGACGGCACCTTGGTGCTTGAAGACGGTGCGATTGTCGAGGCGCGCCATATCGAGGTTGGCCGGAACGCCTCGTCCGGCACCATTCGGCTCCTGGGCGAGGAGGGCACCGAGGGCCCGCTGCTTCGGGTCTCGAACGCGCTTGGTAACAGTGCTTACGGATCCGGAAACTACACGAATGACGGCAATTACTTCACGATCGGCCGGCAGCAGGGGGGCTATGGCACGCTCGAGGTTCTCGGTTCGGGCCGCGTCGTCGTCGAGAACCTGAACGGCTATCGCTCCTCGGATGGCGGGGCGACGCTCCGTTTCTCACGCGATGACGGTTCGGTCGGGCGCGGGCTGTTCTCTGGCAGCGATGTTCAGGTCGATATCATCAACCAGAATGCCGACAGCGACGTCTTCGCTGGGGCCGATCTGCTGATCGGGCGCGAGGGCGAGGGGCATCTGACGGTTGAGCAGGGCGCCACGGTGAACGTGCTGGGCGGCGGCAGTTTCATCGCGGTCGGCCTGCGCAACACGACGGGCGAGGAACAGGTCTACACCTCGACCTTGGAGATCGCCTCGGGCGCGACGGTCAATGTCAACGGCACGGTGCCTTTTGTGGGCCGGCAGGAGGGTGGCTTTGTCGATATCGGCCGCGATGGCGCAAAGGGTCAGGTCACGATCCTGGGCGAGGGGTCGTCGCTGAACCTCTCCAGCGACACGCCACGGGCCAATGAGGTCGCGCCGATGATGGATGTGGGGCAGGACGGGACCGGGCTGCTCCGCATCGCTGCCGGCGGGGACCTGACCATCGAGGGCAATCGCGGCGCCTTCCCCGGCCTGCGCGCCGGGCGCGGGGAAGAAGGGCATGGCACGATCAAGGTTTTCGGCGAAGGATCCTCGGTGACCATCGATGGTGACAATGCCGACCCGTCCTCCGGCGGAGGGTTCATCACAGTTGCCCGCGACAGCGGCTCCTATGGCCGGTTCGACATCATGGCGGGCGCGGATGTCTCGCTGCTGGCCGAGAATGCGGGCGTCTATATCGCCAATACAGACGGATCGAACGGTCGGATGAATGTGATGGGCGCGGGGTCGACCCTGGATGCCGGGTCGCTGATCAGCGTAGCCGCGTCTATCGATTTCGACGCGCGGAGCGCCGGGACACCCCTTGTCGATACCGTCTCGCCCTTTGGCGGGCGCGGGCGCCTGGTGATCAGCGACGGAGCTGCGGTGACGGCCGAGGACGTCTTTGTCGGGCGAAACGGTCTTGTCGATGCGGAGGGCACGCTCACCGGCAACCTCACATCCTTTGGCGAGGTCCAGATCGGCGGCGACGATTTCTCGACACTCACCATCACCGGGGATGCGACAATCGCGCGTGACACGGTGCTGGAGTTCGATCTCGACAGCACCGGCAATCAGGATTTTCTGCAGGTCAACGGGGCGCTCGATCTCTTCGTCACCGGCGTGATCGAGATCGATATGGTGGATCAGCTCGATTTTACCCCGGGCACGCAGATCGTGCTGGCCGAGGCCACGGGCGGGATCACGCTCGACCCCCTCTCGAACGATCCCCGCGTGGTCTCGAACGTGCCGAGCCAGGGTTTCACGGTCGAGGTCAAAGGCAATCAGTTGATTGCGACGGCGCGGGAGACGCAGGATTTTGCGCCGCTTTTGATCGGCAATGCGGATCCGAACATTCTAGAGGGGACCGAGGGGAATGATCTGCTCGACGGCCAGGGCGGGGACGATACGATCTCGGGGCTGGGCGGCGATGATACGCTGATCGGCGGCGCCGGGGCGGACAGTCTCGATGGCGGCGCGGGGAGTGACACGGCCTCCTACGCCACGGCGGCGGCGCGGGTGCAGGCGGATCTGGCCACCGCCTCGGTCGCGATCGGCGATGCGGTCGGCGACACCTATACGGATATCGAGAATCTCGAGGGCACCGCGTTCAACGACACGCTGCGCGGCGATAACGAGGACAATATCCTGACCGGCGGCGGCTCGGTCGACCGGCTGTTCGGCCGCGGCGGAGACGACACGCTGATCGGCGGCGCCTCGACCGACGTGCTCTATGGCAATGCCGGGGCCGATGTGATGACCGGCGGCGACGGCAATGGCCGCTTCATCTATTTCAGCGAGAACGACAGCGGCGCGGGGGCCGGAAACCGCGATATCATCACCGATTTCAAGCAGGACGGGACGGACCGGATCGAGATCAGCCGGCTCGACGCCGACAGCACCCGCGGCGGCAACCAGGCCTTCGATTTCATCGGCGGGACAGCCTTCTCGGGCACCGGCGGCGAGCTGCGCGTGGCGATCGAGGACGGCAACACGATCCTGCAGGCCGATATCGACGGCGACAGCCAGTCCGATTTCGAGATCGAACTCACCGGCCTCGTCGCCCTCGCCGCCAGCGACTTCGTGCTGTAGCGCAACACAAAGGGCCGCCCGGAAACCGGGCGGCCCATTTACGATCTGGTGTCCGGAAACATGGATCGGATTGCAAAGTGACCCGGGAACGACCGTCAGGTCGTGCGCTCAGTCTCTGTGGAGCTGCTTGCAGCGCTGGCCTGACCTGCAGGTTCTTCCGCATTTTCGGCAGCGTTTTCTTCCGTGATTTCCTCCGCGGGGGCGCCGGCTTCGGGGCTTTCCTCCGCGACCAGATCCGCTGGCACTCGCGGCGCGCGCAAGGGGCGTAAGAAAACGGGTTCGGCGGGTGGCAGAGGGGCGGGCGGGCGCGGATGGCTCCAATTGCCGCCCAGCGGATCGGCCCGGGTGTTGAGCAGGAGTTGTGTGTAAGGATGGCGCGGGGTCAGCATCAGATCCTCGGCCATCCCGTACTCGACCAACCGCCCGGCCCGCAGGACACCCAATCGCTGAGCGACATGTCCCGCGAGGCCGATATCCGGGGTGAGGAGCAGGATTGCGACCCCCTCGCCCGCCATTCTGAGCAGCCGATTGAGGGTACTGGCCCGCTCCGATGGATCAAGCTGGGCGAAGGGGTCGATGGCCAGAAGGAGCTCGGGCCGGGTGACCAGCGCCCGTGCCAGGCTCAGGGCAGCTCGGTCGTTGGGGCTCAGTGAAGCGGGCTGGTCCAGCGCCCGCTCGGGAGCGACCCCTGCCCGCTCGAGCGCCTCGAGCAGTCTCGGTGCCCGATGCCGCGGATCGAGCCGGGGCAGAAGCGTGTCGAGCTGTTCCTCGAGAGCGGCCATCGCGGGGGAGAGCGGGCTGAGCGGCGCCTCAGCCGCCGAGCGCCAGATCGCCATCCGCCAGCGCAGCCGCCGCCATTGATGACCCGGCAGCCGCCCGAGATCGGTGCCTTCGAACAGAACCGTCCCAGCCAGAGGCGGCGCCTGGCCGGTCATCAGTCCCGCAAGGCAGGTCGCGGCGGGGCCAATCTCGCCGGTCAGAGCAACGATCTCCCCCGCGGAGAGCGCGAGATCAATCTGTGACAGCAGCACACATGGTGCGCGGAGAAGCCGTCTTCGGCCGAGACGTGCGCCGCGAAGTTCCAAAAGCGCGCTCATGTCGCCCCCAACGGCCAGAAGCAAGCGAATTGGCGCGCGTCGCGGGTCTCCAGATCGGGCCGGTCGAGATAGCAGCCCGCGAGGGCTTTCTCGCAACGTGGATGAAAAGCACAGCCCGTCGGCATTGCGCTGGGATCGGGCGCGGCGCCGGAGATCTCGCCCAGAGGCGCGCCGGTCGGGCGCCGGTCTGACATCGCGGCACCCAGCGAGGCTGTATAGGGGTGGCGCGGGTCGTCGACGAGGCTGCGCAAGGGACCCTGCTCGACGACACGCCCGGCATAGAGCACCGCGGCCGCCTCGACCAACTCCGCGGCCAGGGAGAGCTCAGCCGTCAGAAGGAGCAAGCTGGTCGAACGCTCGAGACAATGGCGGCGGATCAGGCCCCAGAGACCCGCCTCCGTGACCGGGTCCAGCCCGGTGAAGGGCGCTTGTGCCACGATCAGCAGCGGCTCGCTGGCCAGTTCCACAGCCAGCCCGGCGCGCCAGACCTCCGCCGGGCTGAGGCCCGACACTTTGCGGTCGAACGAGCGCACCGCGTCGGCAATCCCGTACCGTGCCAAGAGGTTGAGCGAAGTGCGTTCCGCATCGCGGGCGCCGAGGCGGCAGCGGCTGCGGATCTGGCGCACCATCTGAGGGCCGATGCGCCGGGCCGGGTCGAAGCCCGCGGCCAGATCCTGCGGCAGAGAGACGAGGCCCCTGAGCGCACGGCGGGCAAATTTGGCGGGGGTCTGGCGGCCGGCCTCCTCGCTCTCGAAGAGGACCTCGCCTGAGGTGACGCGTTTGGATGTCGCGACTTCTCCGCGCAACAGGGCGGGGAGTGCCATCGCCCCCGCGCCCCGTTCCGACACCAGCGCCATGCGCGCGCCCTGCGCCAGCGCGAGATCGAGGCCCGAGAGGCCAGCCTCGCGCCCCTCATGCGCCAACTCCAATCCGTTGATTGTGAGCAAGGTCATGGCCCCGTCTCACTCTCGCCCGACAGCATCGCCAGGGCCAGCAGCAAAAGCCCCGCGGCAATCGAGGCGACAAGGAATGGCGTCCAGTCCATCGGCAGATCGGCGGCGGTTTGAGCGATCATCCCGCCCAGATTGGGCAGATCCTCGGCGGGCCGCAGAAACCCGATGGCAAGGGCCGCCGCCAACGTCTCCACCGCGATAAGCGGCGCCGCCCGGCGCATGGCACCATTGGTGCCCGGCAGCATATGGCGCAGCCAGAGGCGATGTGGCGGCAGCCGGATCTCGCGTGCCGCGCGGACATGCGGCGCTTGACGCACCCGTTCGAGCATGCGGTTCATCTCCATCACGCCGCGCGGCCAACCTGCGAGGATCAAGGCAATGGTCACGAAGGCCAGCCGGGGCCAGCCGGAAGCAGGCAACACCTCCATGGCCTCGGCCAGCAACAGGCCAGCCAAGGCCAGAAAGGGCAGAGATACTGCGTGCATGACCCTGGCGAGCCCGGAGATCCCCCAGCGGAGCGGCCTCAACGCGGCCCCAGCCAAGACCAAAAGCAGACAAAGCAGCACCTGCCCGGCCAGGGCGGCCCCAACGACCAGGATCGTGACCGACAGCGCCGCAGCGACCCGCAGAGTCAGATCGGTGCCCCCCGGATCCGTGCCCAGGGGATGAAGCGCCTCTGCCCCCGACAACCCGAGCGGCGGCAGCCCCGGGGCGCCGGTCTCGGGCAGGCCAAACCAAGGTGCGCCAATGGCCAGCGCGACCAATGCCAGCAGCAGCACTGCGCCACGGCCGATCCGCACCCTGCTCCGCGTCGCCACTTCGCCAGTCATGACAGCCCCGCGCGCAGCAAGGTCCATGTTGCCCATCCGGCGACGGAGGCCAGCACCCAGCTGAACAGGAACACGGTCTTGACAGCGACAGGACTAGACGCCCCGACCGGGGCGAGCAGACGGCCCTGTTGCCGCGCGGTGCTCAGAAATGCCCGGCCGGAAGGCAACAGGCGAAGCCCCAGATTGATCCCGAGAAACAGAGTGGCGAAGGCGGCAAAAGCGCTCCACAGACCACAATAGAGCATGTGGGACATCACCGGCCATTGCCCCCGTCTGTGGCGCTCGGCGCAAGGGGAAGCAGGGCCCAGATCGCCAGCGCCATCGCGGCGAGCGAAGCGACCGCGGCCAGCGCCGGCACCGCCTTTCCGGACGCGGCGGCGGAGACCGCATGCGCCCCAAGCCCCCCGGTCTCGAAGACCACTTCCACAACGACAAGGGGCACCAGAAGCAGCCCCGGACGGGTCGCAGCCCGTTCGAGATGCCCCGAAGGCCAAGGGCTGCCGGCTCGCAGACGACCGATCTGCCCCAGCAAGAGCACCGGCATCAGCGCGATAGCCAGGACGAGGATCTGGAAAACCGGAGGAAGGCCAGGCACGTGTACCTGCTCGAGACCCAGCCCGGAGGGTGGACCCATCACAAAAGCGGCGGCGGCGAGCGCGGGCACCGGGACCGCCAGGATCAGGCGGCCTATCCCGAGCATCTGGTCCGAAAAACGCCCCCGGGGCCCAATGGCTGCCAGCGCCAGAAGCGGCGCCCCCGCCAGCCAGCCGAGCAGAAGAGACGGCACCAAGAGGCTCAGGCTGGCCCAGGCGGGTTGCTCGAGATCCATCCACAGACTGCGGACAAATGCGACCACCTCCTCGCCCGCCAAGAACGGGCCCGCCTGCACCCAGATCAACAGGCCGACCACAGCGGCGAGAAGCGCAGCGCCGCCTGCGGCCCGGCCACGACCCCTAACAATCATCCCACTCAACGGCCGCATTCGGCGCCTTGCTCCACGTCTTGCCTGATCACGCTAGTGCGGGTCCGTTTACATCGGGCGAAGAAGGCCGTCCATCGGTCATTCCCGCACGCGACGGCGCAGAATCGGACCGGTCAAAAGAGGCGTGAACAGCATGGGGATCTGATAGACCGCCACATAGAGGGCGAAAACCGGCTCGAACGGCAGAGCCGCGAGGTAAAGGGCGACAGTCCGATTCCCCCAGGCCAGACCCGCCGCACCCGCCCGGCCCGGCATCGCGCGGGCGAGGCCGCAGCCGACGACAAGCTGCAGTCCGAAATTGACCCCAAGGGCCAGAACCAACACGCCCAGGGCCTCCACCGGCCGTGCGAGCACCAGGGCGGAGGCTCCGTCGAGCACCGCGATCACGACCAGCCACATCGCAATTGCCGACACGCCGTCCAACGCTGTCGACTTGCGCGCGATACGCTCAGCGCCCATCACGCGGCGCAGGACCAACGCAGCGGCCCCTCCGGCCAGGATCAGGCCGGCGACCCGCGAGGCGAGATCCAAGGGCGCGATTGGGGCCGCTTCTCCCAGCAGCGCCGCCGCCACGGGCGGGCCGATCAGCGGCGTCAGCACGGTGGCCACCAGCGTCAGCTCCAGCGCGAAGACGGCATCGAGCCCGATCAACAGGCACAGGGCGGCGGCCGAGGTGATCGGCGGAGCGACCCCGGTATAGACCAGCGCGGCGAGATGCGGCTCGGGCAAGCCGAGGCCCTGCCCGAGCCCCCACAGCACCGCCGGTGTCACCGCCATCAGCCCCACCGACCAGAGGCACAGCACCGCCAAATGCCTCGGCCGCATCAGGCGATGCCCCAGTGTCGCGAGATCGATCCGCAAGACCGCGACGCAGAAAACCAAGGCAACGAAGACACCGAGCCAGGGCCTGAACACTGCGCTGAGCGCCGGCATCACAAAGGCTACCAAGACGCCGATGGCCAGCAGCCACCGCGCCCGCGCCCCGATCCAGGCGAGCCCCCCTTCAATCCAGCCGGCGATCCCCATGGCCCGAGGCTCGACCCGCCGCCCGCCGCTGTCAAGCGGCCTGACAAAGCTGCACGGGGCGGCTATGACGCTGGAAACCAGTCCGGAGACCGCCATGCCGCTCGACCCCACCGCAATCGCCACCCTGAAATCCGTCACCACAGCCACGATCACGACCATTCTTCTGAAGAAGGGGCTGCGCAATGTCTGGATGCGCGGCACGCGCCCTATGGAGCCCGGGCAAGAGCGTCTGGTCGGCCCCGCCTTCACCCTGCGCTTCATCCCGGGGCGCGAAGATCTGGCCACGCCAGAAAGCTGGATGAGCCCGAAATCCACCCGCGCCGCTATCGAGGCGATGCCCGAAGGCGTGATCACCGTGATCGACGCGATGGGGGTCACCGATGCGGGCGTCTTCGGCGATATCCTCTGCGCCCGGATGGCCAAGCGCGGCGTGACCGCTCTGGTCACCGATGGCGTGTTGCGCGACGCGGAAGGTGTCCGGCGCACTGGCCTGCCTGTCTGGTGCAGCGGCGTGGCCGCGCCGCCCTCGATCGCCGCCCTGACCTTCGTTGACTGGCAGGAACCCGTGGCCTGCGGCGGCGTCGCCGTGTTCCCGGATGATGTGGTGGTCGCCGATCAGGACGGCGCGGTGCTGATCCCCGCCGCACTGCTCGATCATGTGTTGTCCACGGCGCCCGAGCAGGAGCGGATGGAGGGATGGATCATGGATCAGGTCCTCGAGGCCGGCGCCGAACTCCCCGGGCTCTACCCGATGAACGAGGCCACCAAGGCCCGCTATCAGAACTGGAAGGACCGCCAGGGCTAGCCCAGAGAACCCGCCCTGTTTCGCGGCGCAGCCACTGCGCACCGGAGGGTGGGTGGGGGTGGGCGGTGGCTGCGCCGCGAAACAGGGCGGGCACGGCCATTTGATTCGTATG
>JBCBIS010000138.1:0-11636 GCA_038524325.1 Pseudomonadota bacterium | reverse complement strand
CTCCCCTGCGGCTTCGGCCAACATCTATGCGGTTGTGCGGGCCTGCTCAACCCTCTGCCATCGCGGCCTGGGCACGGGCGCGGGCCATGATATCTGGCCAGATCGCGTCGACCTCCTCGATGGTCATGCGCCCGAAATAGCCCATGTATTCACGCGCGGCGGCCAGGGCGACAGGGCGCTCGACCCGGTTCCATGCGTCGAAATCCCAGGCAGTGTCGGTTTCCGCGGCTTTGCCTGTGCCGCAGAAATACTGCGCCTCGACCAGACCCTGCGAGGTTCTGACCGAAATCGGCACCAGCCCGTACTCCGCCTCCTCGAAAAACTCCAACCGCGCGAGATCTTCTGGCGTGACGTGGTAGAGCACGCGTCCCTCGGCTGTCTGCCCGGGTGCAGGAACCAACACCGGGTAAGCCTCGGTCGCCAGACACCGCGCCGCCATGCCAGACACTTCGGCGGCGACAAAGTCGTGGACCGGGACGGCGCGGCCAAGGACGACATCCAGAAGCTCCCGGTCGCGCAGCGAACCGTAAAAAAACATTGGTTTCATCCAGAGACCTTTCGCGATAGGCTGCGCCTCGATGCGGGGGTGGTCTCTAGCCTGTCTTGCCAGACTCGGAAACATGTTTTCGACGCGGTCCAGCCGGCAAACGGCCAATTCTTCGCAGTGCAAAAAAATGTCGCTCGGATTGCCTAAAATGGTGATCCAAACCTTGGTATTCCGCGTAACAGTCCCACTATCGAGACCATGATGCACAGCAGATATATGCCAGTACACGCTCCAAGCTCCGACTTGCTCGCCGAATACGCGAGTGGAACCGCTACACCGGGAACCGCCCTGTTCGTGGCGGCACACCTGACCTTCTCACCCGAGTCACGGGGTGAGTTGGCTTTGCTCGACGAGGTCGGGGGCGCGCTGCTGAGCGAAGATGACAGCGATGCGCTGCCGACATCGGCTCTAGACAGCTTAATGGCGGCGATCGACGCCGAACCGGCAATCGGTTGCAACGCGGCGAGCGATGAACCTGACGGAAAACGGACTGCATCGAGTGTGCTGCCAGCACCTCTCGCAAACGCCATCGAGGTGCCGTTCGATGAGATCCCGTGGAAATTTCGCCTGCCCGGTGTTTCCGAATATGAGTTGGACGGTTTCGGCGAGGAAACAGTCAGCTTGCTGCGCGCTCGGCCCGGCAGCGCAGTGCCCCAACACACGCATAACGGTCGAGAGATGACATTGATCCTGACCGGAGCGATGCAGGATGGCGACCGCATCCTCCGCGCCGGTGACTGCGCCATCAATGACGAGGACGATGATCACCGTCCGCAGATCATCGGGGACGAAATGTGCCACTGTCTGATCGTGATGGATGGCGGCCTGCGCTTTACGGGCCGCTTCTCGCGCGCACTGAACTTGTTCAGCGAGTGACGCGATGCGCCGCCGTGACCTGCTCGGCGCCGCCTGCGCAACCGGGATAACGTGTCTTTTGCCCGCCGCGCCTTACGCGGCGGAGCGGGCACAGAGGCGGTTCCGGATCTTTCGCGACGGCTCCGATATCGGAACCCACACGCTAAGCGCGACACTTGACGACCGCGGGTTCATCATCGAGATCCGCATCGACATCGCCGTGAAAATCCTCGGCTTCACCGCCTATTCCTATAATCTCATCAACCGTGAAACCTGGCGCGACCAAAAGCTCTTCGAGGTAAACTCGCGCGTGAATGACGACGGCACCGAGGATTTTTGCCGGGTGCAGCGCGATGGAGACGAACTGGTCGTCTCGGGGTCGCGCTTCTCTGGCCGCGTCGATGGGAATGCGGTGACGACCAGCTATTACCATCCCGATTTCATCGACCGGCGCCCCTGGATCTCGACCCAAAGTGGCAAACCTCTGGAGATCGAGATCGCAGAGGACGGGACCCGCATCTTCCAGGTCTCGGGCGAGCTGACCACCCGGCTGCATTACGATGCGCGCGGGGAATGGGTCGACGTGGATTTCGACGCGGGGGGCGAGCCGGGCACTTACGAGCTGATCTCGGAGACGGGTCTGATTTCTCCCCTCTGGACCGCCTCTTGAGCGTGTTCAAACAGGTCGTCCGCCCGAATGACGGCGCAGCCTGGGTCACGGGGGCGTCCGGGGGGATTGGCCGCGCGGTGACGATTGCCCTGGCCGAGCGTGGCTGGACCGTCTACGCCACGGCCCGCACGGCTGATGCGCTTGAAGATCTCGCCACGCCCTATCCCGGCAAGATCCATCCGCTGCCCGGCGATGTGACCGATCTCGCAGCGATGCGCTCCGCCGTTTCGCGGATCACCGAGCAGGGTCCTCTGGCCCTGGCGCTGCTGAATGCCGGGATATATCACCCGATGCGGGCCCAGACCTTCGATGCCGAGAAGGCGCGCCTGACCTTTGACGTGAATCTGACCGGGGTGACAAATGCGCTGGAGCCGGTTCTCGCGCATATGATCGCGCGCGGGTCGGGTCATGTCGCCCTGACCGCCTCGGTCGCCGGCTATCGTGGTCTTCCGAACGCTGCCCCCTATGGCGCGACCAAGGCAGGGCTGATCGCGCTGGCAGAGTCACTGGCGATGGATCTGGTCGATTGCGGCGTTCGGATCTCGGTGATCAATCCCGGCTTTGTCGAGACCGAGGCAACCTCGGTCAACGAGTTCGAGATGCCGATGCTGATGCAGCCCGAGGAGGCCGCCCGGGCGATTGTCCGCGGCCTCGAGCGTCCCGGCTTCGAAATCCGGTTTCCCTGGATCTTTGCAATGATCCTGCGGCTGGTCGGCCTGCTGCCGAACCGCGCTTATATCTGGACCGTGCGTAAACTGCTGGGCTGGGACAAGATCGACGCGTGAAGCGAAGTGGCGATGCGGATCAGCCCCGCGCCATCGATACTCGGTCGAGCGGGAAACGCCACATCAGTGCCACCGCGATCAGCTTCAGGACAATCGGCACGCCGGCATAGAGGATCGACAGGGTCTGCAATGCAGCGGCACTGTTTTCTCCGCCCGCTTCGAACCCGGCCCAGCCGAGGGCGATGAGAGCCAAGCCGGAGGATAGGGCCAGCGAGGCTTTAGTCGCCACCTGCCAGATTGCGAAGAACAGCCCAGCCCGGCGCGCGCCCGTCCGCCTTGTGTCGAGTTCGACGACATCGGCCTGTATCGCGGGTGGCAGCGCGAGATCGGCGCCGAAGGCCAGCCCGGTCAGGACGGAAATTGCCAGGAAACTCTGAAAATCTCCGGGGCCGAGGGTCAGCGCCCAGCCGAACACCGCCGAAGCCCAGAGCATCGCTACCCCCCAGGCCCGATGCTTGCCGATCCGGCGCGCCAGAGCGCTCCAGAGCGGCACACCCAGGATGGCGGCGGCAAAATAGGACAGCAGGCTGGCAGCAGCCACCTCCAGACCAGCGCCTTCGAGGAGAACGCCCTCGCCCCGCAACACATCGGCGACGAAGAAGAGAAACAGCGTCACCGGAATGCCATTCGCGGCCCCATTCACGAACCAGGCCAGCAACACACGGAGAAAGGGCGCGTTCTCACGCATCGCCTGCCAGCCTTCGCGGATGCTCAATTCGGCCGGGGCGGCGGGGCTGCCCTCGCGCATTCCGGCGAAGGCCAGCATGACGACGAGCGGCAGCCCAACGGCCACCACAAGGGCGAGGGCCTCCAGCCCCTGGCCGCCCGCCCCTGCCCCGAAATAGACCAGGGTGGCGACCAGCGTGCCGACCAGGACGAAGCCTTCCCGCCAGGAGGTGACGCGGGTGCGCCCGTCATAATCATCGGCAATCTCGGCCCCCCAGGCGGCATAAGGGGTCTGCGCCATGGTCCAACCCAGCGTGAGGATGAACAGCCAGAACACCGCATGGCCCAGACCGGCGCCCTCGGGAGGAACAAAAGCCTGCCATGTGCCAAGCAGGATGACAGGCACGGACAAGCCAAGCCAGAACCGCCGCCGCCCAAACCGGACGCGCGTTCGGTCGCTCAGCCAGCCGACCAGGGGATCGGAGACCGCATCGAACAGCCGGATCACGATCCAGGCGACGCCGATGGTGGCGAGATCGACCCCCCGCTCGGCCACATAGAACGGTGTCACATAGGAGAAGAGAGGCAGATAGACCGCCGCCAGGAACACTGCCGGCAGCGCATATGCGATCAGGCTCAGCGGGCCAGGGGTCATCCGGCTCGAGCGCCGCGGCTCGGTTGGATCAGTTCTCGGACCCCATCCGCCCCCGCAGCAAGCGCACAAGGCACCAATGCAGGATCTCGGTCAGAACGCCCACCACGGCCGCCGCGGTGACCACAACCGCAATCAGCGGCAGGTCGACCACCAATTCGACCAGCGGCTCCGCCGCACTGCCGAAGACCCGGGCAAAGTCGCCGTAATCGCCAATCGCCCGAAAGTTGCCGCCGATCTCGACGAAAAGCATGAAGATCAAGAGGGCCAAGGCCAGGGTCAGCACCCCTGCCCAAACGCCATTGGCGATGGCAACGATCACACCCCACCCCTGCCGCTTGGCGAGGTTGATGAAACCGACCGCAGCGGCGGCCAGTGGCGCGATCACCAAAAGCTCCGGCGCCTCGGCGGCCAGTGCCGCGGCTTCCGGTCGGGAAAGCGCTACATTTATGCCCCATGCCAGGAGGATGGCACAGAGAACCCGGAACAGCAGCATCCAGTTCTCCGACAATAGACAGGCTGGGGTTGTACTGCCCCATTAACACCTCAATACCCCACCTGCCTTGAAATTGCCGCATTTAGACCGGTCTGCGCAAGGAAATTTGTGTAACATCCGTGGTACCAGCCAAAAAACAGGCTGCGCAGCAGGCCAGATAGAAGTCCCACATGCGCCGAAACCGGTCATCGAAGCCCATTTTATGGATTTCCGGCCATTGGTTGTGGAAACGATCCGACCACTCGCGGAGGGTGCGCGAGTAGCTGAGACCGAACTCGACCGACCCCAGCGACTCAAGCCCGGCCGTGTTTGCCTGGCCGCGCAGGGCCGAGGGCGAGGGCAGCATCCCGCCCGGAAAAATGTACTTCTGAACGAAATCCGTGCCCTTGCGATAGGTGTCGAACAAGTTGTCGGAGATCGTGATCACCTGCAGACCAGCCCGCCCGCCCGGGGCCAGCCTCTCGCGCAGATTGCCGAAATAGGTGGGCCAGAACTTCTCGCCGACCGCTTCCAGCATCTCGATCGAAGCGACGCCGTCGTAGCGGCCTTTCTCGTCACGGTAGTCCCGGATCAAGATATCGGCCTTCTCGGCCATACCGGCATCGAACAGGCGCTTCTTGGCAAAGTCGTGTTGTTCGCGGCTGAGGGTCAGGCCGGTGACGCGCCAGCCCCGTTCGGCGATGGCATGTTCTGCAAAGCCGCCCCAGCCGCAGCCAATCTCGAGGATCTCGGCCCCCCGGCCCAGGCGGCGGTCGGGGTCGATGCGGTCGCAAATGGCGGCATATTTGTTGGTTTGCCCGGCCACCATATCCTCGCCCTGCCCGGAATAGAGCGCCGAAGAATAGCTCATCGTCTCGTCCAGCCAGGTCGCGTAGAACTCGTTGCCGAGATCGTAGTGATAGGAGATGTTCTTCTTCGATCCGCGCTTGGTGTTCGAGCGCAGCCAGTGGCGCAGGCGCTCATAGGCGCGGACCAGGGCGGCGCCGGTGAAGGGCCTCGCAATGGCCTCGTTGTTCAGCAGCAGCAGATCCATGAGCTGGTGCAGGTCGGGCGTGTCCCACCAACCATCCATATACATCTCGCCAAAGCCCAGTTCGCCATCGCGGACCATGCGGGTGAAAAAGCCGGGATTGCGCACATCGATTCGGCCGAACGGTCCCGGCGTATCGGCGGCGGCGGCGAAGACCCGGCCATCGGGGAGTGCGATCTCCAACCGGCCGCATTCGATGCGCTGGACGATGGCATAGAAGGTCTCAAACCAGCGCGGCAGGTCGCGTTGACCCTCGGCACTGGTCAGGGCCCTGGTGTCTGGGCGGATGGTGAGGCTCTCCGGTGCGTCATACATACTCGTCGTTATCCTTGTTCGAGGGCCTGCGGGATCTCTGCCCCGCTTTTGGCTGCTTTATGCGGATAGGCCCCGCGATAGGGCCGGAAAGGCGCGCCTTTCAGCGCCAATTTCAGGGCCTGCCAGTGGATCGCAGCGATCACCTTGACCGTCATCAGCGGGTGGCGGAGCCAGAGGCCGAACAGGCCTGCATCGGTCAGCGGACGTCTTGTGCCCGATTGCGTGGCGATCAGCAGCGGCGCGTCTGCCGGGCCATCTGCATCATGCTGGCGGATTTTCAGGCTGAGCCGGGCGCCGGGCGGGCGGATGGTGAACTGATAAGTCTGCCCGATATCGATGAAGGGCGAGACGAAGAAATCCTTCGCCTCCTGGTGGCGCGACGCGCCATCGCTGTCAGCCGGCGCCGCCAGCACATAGGGGTGCTGGTCGCCAAAGGTGTTCTTGACCTCGTAGATCACGCTTTGCAGCCGTCCCTCGGCATCCTCGCAGAAATAGACGCTGAGCGGGTTGAAGGCGTAGCCGAGGATCCGCGGAAAGCTGAGCAGCATCACCCGCGCGGCAGGCGGTCGCCCCGCCATCGCCAGCTGCCGGTCGGCCCAGGCACGCAGGTCCGACCCGTCGCGGGCGCCGTGGTCGCGGCAATAAAAACTCATCAGCCCGAAGCGGTCGAGGCGCAGCCAGCGGAGCGGGCGGATCACCTCCTCCAATCGGTCGATATCGAGCAGCAGAGTGAACACGCGATAGCGGAACTGGTGCCGGAACGGGCGCAGGCGGATATGCATCACCTCTCCGGCATAGAGGCAGGGGGTCATCCCGCCGGGCATCTCGGCATCACTCGGCGGCATGGGCCAAAGCCGGGGTCAGGGGGGTACCAGTGTCTTTCACCCAATCCGGGCGGGCGCCCAGCGCCTCGGCCACGCGCAGGCCCGCGCGCAGCCCGTCTTCGTGGAAGCCATAGCCGAGCCAGGCGCCGGCATACCAGATCCCGCCTTGCCCCTGGATCGCGTCCACCTCGCGTTGGCTGTCGAAGGCGCGCTGGTCATACAGGGGATGGGCATAGACATGTTCGGAGTGGACCAGGGCCGGATCGGGCTCGATCACCGGGTTGAGGGTGACGAAGAGCGGCGTCTCCTCGGGGATCGATTGCAGCCGGTTCATCCAATAGCTGAGCTGCGCGGGCTGCGCCGGATCGCCGGTGTCGAGCACCGACCAGGACGACCAGACCTTGCGCCGCTTTGGCATCAGCGCGGGGTCGGAGTGGAGCACTGCCCGGTTTTGCGAGGTGCGGAAGGCAGAGAGGATCTCGCGTTGCCTTTTGTCTGCGCTGCCGAGAAGGCCCAGCGCCTGCGGGCCGTGGC
Organism: Pseudomonadota bacterium; assembly: GCA_038524325.1. Classification (GTDB taxonomy): domain Bacteria; phylum Pseudomonadota; class Alphaproteobacteria; order Rhodobacterales; family Rhodobacteraceae; genus Thermohalobaculum. The sequence continues at coordinate 4,262 of JBCBIS010000138.1, read as the reverse complement.
AGGCGAGAACGATTTGGTCGAAACTCTCCTCGCCATCCGCAAAGCGCACCCGGCCCGGCGTGACCTCGACCGCCCGGCGCAAGACGATCCGCTCACCGAGACGTGCCTCGACCCGCCGCACATATTCGCGCGAGCCGCCCTCGACCGTCCGCCATTTCTGCGCATCGCCCAGACCCGTCATCAGGTCGTGATTGACGAAGAAGCGCACGAGGTTCTCGGCAGGAAAGTCCATGATATCCGAGAGCGGCGTCGACCAGATCGCCCCGCCCATCGGCACCAGGAAACGGTCGCGGAACCAGGGGCCAAACCCTTCGCGCGCAATGTAATCTTTCAGGCTAAGGCCGCTCAGCGCCCCGCTCTCCAGCTGCTCCGGCGCGGTTTTCATGAAGCGCAGCACGTGGCGCAGCATGGTCACATGGCGCGGGTCCAGCGCCCGCCAGCGCTGTGCGAACAGCTTGTCGAGATCGTCGCACGCATATTCGAACGCTCCGCCGCCCATCGAGAAGCCAAAGGACATGTCGGACCATTTGGTCGACACGCCCAGATGCGCGAACAACGAGGTCAGATTGGGATAGTTGCGGTAGTTATAGACGATGAAGCCGGTATCCACCGGCACCCGTTTCTCGCCGAACCGGGCCTCGACGGTGTTGGCATGGCCGCCCAGCCGGTCCGCCTCGAACAGCGTCACATCATGTGTCTCCGCGAGGGCCAATGCGCAGCCCATGCCCGAGATCCCGCCGCCGATCACCGCGACCTTCATGCCACTTTCTCGCGATTGGAATAGGCGTCCAGCGCCCGCTGACGGCCTTCGGGCAAGCCGACCACTGGTGCCGGATAGGGCTGATCCGGGTTGAGGCCCCAGGACCGCGGCACCGCATCGAAATAGCTGAGCGCGTCATTGTGGGGATTGCGCCGCCCCTCGGCCAGCCAGCGGTCGCGATAGGCACGGTGCTTGTCGAACTTCTCCGCCTGCGTGTCGGGGTTGAAAACCCGGAAATAGGGCGCGGCATCCGGACCGGAGCCGGCCGCCCATTGCCAGCCCATGGCATTCGACGCGACATCCCAATCCGTGAGACAGTCGCGGAACCACGCCTCGCCGATGCGCCAATCGGTCATCAGGTGCTTTGTGAGGAAGCTAGCTGTCAACATTCTCGAACGGTTGTGCATGTAACCGGTAACATAGAGCTCGCGCATGGCAGCGTCGATCACTTCAATGCCACTAATCCCGCGCTTCCAACGCTCTGCGCCCGGGTTCTCACCTTGCCAAGGGAACCGGTCCCATTCCTCGCGCCAGTTCCGCTCCTCGATATGCGGGGTGTGGTAGAGTAGGTGATAGGCAAACTCGCGCCAGACCACCTCCTTCAGGAAATGCTCCGCTTCGGTCGAGGGCCGGTGCGCCATGGCGGTGTGCCCGGCAAACCAGAGTGTGCGCGGCGAGATCTCGCCATAGGTCAGGTTCTCTGACAGGCGTGATGTGGCGGCTTCACCCAGGTAATCCCGACGCGACTGATACTGGTCGATCGCGGTCTCGAGGAAAGCATCGAGCCGGGCCTTGGCGGCCGCCTCTCCAACACAGGCGTGCCGCGCGAGAATGTCGGCGCCCCGGTCGACCGCGCCGCCCAGCTGCCACTCCGGCAGCGAGTCGCTGCGGGGCCACGTCTCTGGCGGCGCCAGATTGGCGGGGGCCGCCAGAGGCTCGGCCACATCGCGCCCGCGCACCGCCTTCCAGAACGGGGTGTAGACGCGGTAGAGCCCTCCGGTTTTGGTCTCGACCGTCCAGGGCTCGAACAACAGATGGCCGTTGACCGAGACCGCCTCGACCCCCGCGCCGGTCAGGGCTGCCTTGATCTCTGTGTCGCGGGCTATGCTGCGCCGGTCATAGGCACGCGACCAGACCACCCGGCGTGCGCCCGTCTCGGCGATCAGGTCGTTAAGACAGCCCAACGCCTCGCCCCAGCGCAGGATGAGACGCGCGCCGCGCTGCGCCAACAGGGCGGCATAGCTCTCCAGCGCCTCGCCCATCCGCCACTTCGCGGCTGCGCCGGTCATCTCATCAAACAGCGGATCGCGTATGAAGACCGGAATTACGGGGCCTTGCTCCAGGGCCGCGTGCCAGCCGGGATGATCAGCCAGCCGCAGATCGCGGCGCAGCCACAAAATGGTTGGGCTGGCAGATGTCGTCGTTGTCATGGAAGGGCTCACCCAAATCGCTTCTGCGTAGGAATACGCAATCACGCTCTTGGTAGATCACATTTAGCATAATTTACCCGTCTTTAATACTTCCGGCGTTTTCTTGTGGCGGGGCGACGGTCTGTGAGGGAACGCATGAGCATTGTTCAACTTGAAGAGTATCGGGCCGCGCGGGCGGCGACGGCGCGATCCGAGGCGCCGGAAATCGGATACGAGCATGACCGGTTCGAAGATCTCCCGACCGAAGGCGAGGCCGATCTGGCCCTTCAACTGGCGGATGCCCAGGCCCGGATCACGGAACTGGAGCTCGTGCTTGTCGAGACCCTCAAGAGGAATGCACTGAATTGGGCCCGTGCCCAGGAGGCGGAGGCGAAACTTGCCGCCCTGACCGGCTGACACCCTCCCACCAATCCAGCACCCACCGCACCACCACCCCGGCATTCGTCGGACGTTTTCTTCCGGGTCGCGGCCATGCAACCATGGCCGCGCGGTGTGAGACGCGCTATCCCTTCCTCTGACCGGCGTCAGACCGGAAGGGGAGAAGGCGATGACCAGCGAATTCAGCGATATACTGGCCCCGACCGGCACGCTCCGGGTCGGGATCAACATGGCCAACATGCTGCTTGTGACGGCGACGGATGCGCAGGGTCAGCCGCAGGGCATAGCGCCGGATCTCGCAAAACGGATCGCGCACCGGCTCGGTGTTCCTCTCAACCTCGTCCCGATGCCCCAGCCCGGCCATGTCGCCGATGCGATTGGCACGGAGGTCGATATCGGCCTGATCGCCCGCGAGCCGGAACGCGCCGAGACCGTCGCCTTCACCCGTCCCTATGCCGAGATCGAGGCGACCTATCTGATCGCCCCCGACAGTCCGATCACGCAAATTGATGAGGTCGACCAGCCGGGGCGCGAGATCGCCGTCGCCGACCGTGCGGCCTATGATCTCTACCTCAAACGCAGTCTGGCCCATGCGCGCCTCGTTCGGGCCGACGGGCTGGGCGCCGCCTTCGAGATGTTCCGCGACCGGGGTATGGAGGTTCTGGCCGGCCTGCGCCCCGCGCTCTTGAAAAATGCCGAGGCCTATCCCGGCGCGCGGGTTTTGGAGGGACGCTACACCACGATCGAACAAGCCGTCGGCATGCGGCCGGGAGCGCCCGAAGCGCTCGCATTCCTACAGGAAATTGTGGCGGGTGCGCTCACCTCCGGCTTCGTGGCGGATGCCATCGACCGTCATGGCGTGAAGGGAAAACTGACGCCCGCCTCGCCATGAAGCCTCAAACCAAACGGCAAGAATGGCTTCGAGGACCCGGCACGAAGGTCCACCGGCACACTTCTCGCACATCGCCGCATTCATAAGCCTGTCGCCCAGAAGGGAGCTTTGACCGCAATGAAAGACCCCAAGGATTTCCGCTCTGCCCGCTGGTACGGCCCGGATGATTTTCGCGCCATGGGGCATCGCTCGCGGACCATGCAGATGGGCTATGGCCCGGAGGATTGGGCGGGCAAACCGGTGATCGCCATCCTGAACACATGGTCTGACATCAATCAGTGCCATGCCCATTTCAAACACCGGGTCGAGGATGTGAAACGCGGCGTCTATCAGGCCGGCGGATTCCCGATCGAGCTGCCCGCAATCTCTCTCTCCGAGCCGATGGTGAAGCCCACCACCATGCTCTACCGCAACCTGTTGGCGATCGAGACCGAGGAGCTGTTGCGCTCGCATCCGGTGGATGGCGCCGTGCTGATGGGCGGCTGCGACAAGACCACGCCGGGGCTGTTGATGGGGGCGATCTCGATGGGTCTGCCCTGTCTCTTCCTGCCCGCGGGTCCGATGCTGAGAGGCAATTGGAAAGGGCAGGTTCTGGGATCGGGCTCGGACGCGCTGAAATACTGGGACGAGCGGCGCGCGGGCACCATTTCGGCCGAGGATTGGCAGCAGGTCGAAGCCGGCATCGCCCGCAGCTATGGCCATTGCATGACCATGGGCACGGCCTCGACCATGACGTCGATCGCCGAGGGGTTGGGCATGTGCCTGCCCGGCGCCGCCTCGATCCCCGCGCCCGACTCCAACC
>JBCBIS010000137.1:0-11694 GCA_038524325.1 Pseudomonadota bacterium | reverse complement strand
CTGAGCAAAATCTCTCGAACGATTTGGCGCAGGCCGTGGTGGCCAGGGGAACGATGGTCTTCCTCCGCGGTCAGGTGGCGCAGGACCTCGACAGCTCCGAAAGCCTGCCCAGCCACGATCCCGGCGCACAGACCCATAAGGTGATGCAGAACATCCAGCTCTTGCTGGAAGAGGCCGGGTCCGAGATGTCCCATATCTGCCGGATCGTCGTCTACCTGACCGATATCCGCCATCGCGAGGCGGTCTACCGGGTCATGGGCAGCTATTTGGCAGGGGTCCATCCGGTCTCCACTGGCCTGGTCGTCCCCGCCCTGGCCCGGCCCGAATGGCTGGTCGAGATCGAGGCCACCGCCGTGATCCCCGAGGCCGCGCCATGACCTTCTCGATCACTGCGCGCTGCGCCGAAACCGGGATGTTTGGCGTCGCAGTCTCCTCCTCGTCGCCTGCCGTCGCGGCCCGCTGCGCCCATGCGCGCGCGGGGGTCGGCGCGGTGGCGAGCCAGAACGTGACCGACCCGACCCTGGGGCCAAAGGCGCTCGACCTGCTCGCGGGCGGTGCGACGGCCGCCGAGGCAGTGACCATCCTCCGGCGCACAGCCCCGCATCTGGCCTGGCGGCAGGTCGCCGTGGTCGACCGCTTCGGGCAAACGGCAATCCATTCCGGCGAGAACACCCTTGGCACTTTCGCCGAGACCCTGCGCACGAATGTCGTCACCGCAGGCAATCTGCTGGCCAATCCACAGATCTCCGAGGCGATGGCCGATGCGTTCGAGGCCAGCAACGGCCATCTGGGCGATCGCCTGCTCGACGCGATGCGCGCAGCCCTGAATGCCGGAGGCGAAGAAGGCCCGGTCCACTCTGCCGGCCTCTATCTGGTCGACAGCACGCCCTTCCCGCTGGCCGACCTCCGCTGCGACTGGAGCGAGACCTGCCCGATCGTGCAACTCGGCGAGATCTGGTCGCTCTACCGCCCGCAAATGGCCGATTACGTGACCCGCGCGCTCAATCCAGACGAAGCGCCAAGCTATGGCGTGCCCGGCGACGCCTAGACGATCGGCGCGGCGGCACCAACAGATCCATCAAGCGCCACGCTCCCGGCAAGGCCTTGCCCGTGCCAAAGCGCCCGCTCCGTGTGCCGATCCGCAAGGATCGGTGCGCGGGTAAAGACTTGCCGGCCGCCAGGCCGGCGCCGTTTGGGACCGCCTCGCCCACGACACCGCGTCGGTCATCCGGAACAGCCTCACAGACCCCCCCGTAGCCTTTCGAGCAGCGCATCCAGCATCACATCGCAGGCCGCCAATTGGTCGGCCGAGACAAACTCATCCGGTTTATGCCCCTGCGCCATCGAGCCCGGGCCGCAGATAACGGTCGACACGCCCAGATCCCGGTCGAACAAGCCCCCCTCGGTCCCGAAGGCGACCTTGATGGTCCCGTTCGCCCCCGTCAGCCCCTTCACGAAGTCCACCGCCCGCGCCGAGGGCGGCGTGTCGAGCCCGGGATAGGCGTTCGTCTCGGTGATCTCGATGGCCGCATCCGGGTCCGCCATCGCCGCCACAACCTGCGCGGCACCTTGCCGGACCTGCGCCAGGATCGCCGCCGGATCCTCCTCGGCGACATGGCGGATCTCCCAATCCAGCTCCGCCCGGTTGGGCACGATATTCACCTGGACCCCGCCCCGCAGAATGCCCGCATGAACGGTCGTGTAGGGCACGTCGTAATCCCCGTCGCGCGCCCCCTCGCTCTGCAAGCGCTCCTGTTCCGCCCGCAAAACGCCCACGAGTTCCGCCGCCAGATGCAACGCGTTCAGCCCCATCGGTGCCAGGGCGGAATGCCCCTCGCGCCCATGGCAGACAGCCCGCAGGGCCATCTTGCCCTTATGCCCGGTCGCCACCGCCATGCCCGTCGGCTCGCCCACGATGCAGATGGCCGGTCGGACCGGCGCCGCGGCGAGGAGGTCGATCAGCGAGCGGACCCCGATACAGCCGATCTCCTCGTCATAGCTCAAAGCCAGGTGGAGCGGCGTGGCCAGCTCCCCCGCCCCCTGCACCCCCGCCCTGCGTACCGCCGCGAGCGCGGCTGCGACAAAACCCTTCATATCCGCCGTACCGCGGCCATAGTACCGACCGTCGCGATGCGTCATTCGGAAAGGATCGCCGCTCCAAGCCTGTCCCTCCACCGGCACCACATCCGTGTGACCCGACAGGATCACGCCCGGCACCCCGTCCGGCCCGATCGTGGCGTAGAGATTGGCGCGTGAGCCATCTTCACTCGTCACGATCTGGCACCTCGCGCCGGCCTCCTCCAGCAGCGACCGCGCGTAGCAGATCAGGTCCAGGTTCAGCGTCCGCGACAGCGTGGGAAAGGCCACGAGGCGGTCAAGAATCTCCACCGTTTCGGATTTCATTGACCCTGCCCCCTATGCTCGCGTCGGATTGATCGCGCTGTTACGTACCTCTTTGGTACCACGTTAGGGGCGTGTTGTTGCTTGTGAAGGGGGAGCGGGGACATGAAGACGGTTCATACCGAGAAGCATCGCCTGCGTGCATCCAAAACGGAACTCTTCGGCGGTGAACTCGTTCCGCCTTTCGAATGTCCCGAGCGGATCGCGCATATCCTGGCTAGGCTCGACGAGCGGAAGATCGGACAGGTGATCGGCCCGGACAGTTTTGGCCTCACCCCAGTGCTCGCCGTGCATGACCCCGACTATGTCGGCTTCCTCTCTACCTGTTGGGAGGAATGGACATCCGCCGGCTATAAAGGTGAGGCGATTGCAACCTGCTGGCCGTCGCGCCGCATGACGCGCCTCAAACCCCCGCGCGAGATCGACGGCCGGATCGGGTATTACTGCCTGGCCTCCGAGACCTCGATTTCCGAGGGCACATGGGAGGCCGCCCAGGCCGCCGCCGATGTCGCGCTGACCGGCGCGGCCCTGCTGGGGGCGGGCGAGCGCGCCGCCTTCGCCCTCTGCCGTCCTCCGGGGCACCATGCGGCACAGGACATGTTCGGTGGCTACTGTTTCCTGAACAATGCCGCCATCGCCGCGCAGTCCCTGATCGCTGCTGGCGCGACGCGGATCGCGGTTCTGGATGTGGATTTTCACCATGGGAACGGCACGCAGTCGATCTTCTACGACCGGCCCGATGTCCTGTTTCTGTCCCTGCATGGCGATCCCGACGATGCCTTCCCACATTTTCTGGGTGGGGCGGACGAGACCGGCGCAGGCGAGGGCGAAGGCGCCAATGTCAACTATCCGATGCCGCCGGAGACCGGCTATCCCGCGTGGTCCGAGGCCTTCGATGACGCTTGCACCCGGATCGTGGCGTTCGGCGCCGAGGCGCTGGTGGTCTCGCTGGGGGTCGACACGTTCAAGCGCGATCCGATCAGCTTCTTCCGGCTCGAAAGTGCCGATTTCACCGATTATGGGCGCAAATTGGCGCGCCTCGGCCTGCCGACCCTGTTTGTCATGGAAGGCGGTTATGCGGTGGCCGAGATCGGAGTGAACACGGTTAATGTCCTGGAGGGGTTCGAAGACGGATGACTGGCGCAGCGCGCTCGCCGCTTGGCAGAGCGATGCCCCTGCGGTCGCGATGCCCCCCGCCTTTTACCGCGCGCCCGAGGTTCTGGAGGCCGAGATCGAGCGGGTCTTTCTGCCCGGTTGGCTCTGCCTCGGCCGTGCCAGCGATATCCCCGAGACCGGAGACTTTCTTACGCTCGACATCCTTGACGAGCCGCTGATCGTTCTGCGCGCACCACAGGGGATCACCGTTCTCTGCAATGTTTGCCGGCACCGGGGCAGCCGGCTCGTCTCGGGCAGCGGCCAGACGAAGCGCTTTCTCTGCCCCTACCACGCCTGGTCCTATGGTCTCGACGGGGCCCTGCTCCGCGCGCCCCTGGTCGAGGACCTGCCGGGTTTCGACCGTGGCATCTGTGCCCTGCCGTCGTTCCGCGTCGAAGAGTGGATGGGCTGGATCTTCGTCAATCTCGACGGCAGCGCACCGCCGCTGGCACCGCAACTCCGGCGGCTCGACCCGCTGGTCCGGAATTATCACACCGAGGAGATGCGCAGCATCGGCGGCGAAAGCGAGACCTGGGCGGTCAATTGGAAAGGGCTCGCCGAGAATTTCATGGAGGGGTATCATCTCACGCAGGTGCACCGGACGACCCTGCACCCGATGACCCCGACCCGGCTCTGCCAAAAAACCGAGAGCGGCGCGGGTTTCACCACCTACAAGGCGCATTACGACCCGGCCTATCAAGGACGCAGCGAGGTCCATCCCGACATGACCGAGGAAGAGTGTCGCCTGTCGATGATGGTCTGGATCTATCCCGGCTTCGTTGCGGCGATCTCGCCCAATTCCTCGGTCTACATGTCCCTGACCCCGGCCGGGCCCGAGGCGGTGACGACCCGCTGGGGCGTCATTGGCCGCGAGTCGACCTTCGAGGCCGGCGAGGCCGATGCGCGGCTGGCCTTTGCCGCGGCCTTCAATGCTGAAGACAAGGCCCGGCTTCTCGACATGCAGAAGGGTCTGGCCAGCCGGTTCGCCACCGGCGGTCCGCTTGCCCCCCCGGATTACGAGGGCACGATCTGGGATTTCTACGGCTATCTGGCGCGCTGTTTGTTGTGAGGGGCGGCGAGGCGTCGCCTGCACAGGCCGTCAGGCCCGCCGCTGCCGCCGTTTCTTCGGCTTGGCCTCTGGGGCGCCAAACTCCTCCAGCCATCTTCCGAAATCATCCAGCGCCATTGGCGGGGCGATGAAATGGCCCTGCAAGCCGCTGCAGCCGACGATCCGCAACTGCTCGGCCAAATCGTCGCTGGTGACGGCCTTTCCAAAGACATTGACCTGCACCGATCCCATCAGCTCGATCAACCGGCTGAGCCGGATGGCCTGCTCCGGATCGGCATCGAGCGCCTCGATCATCTTCGGGTCCAGCTTTGCCAGCCGCACGCCGAACCGTTGCAGGTCGCTGCTGGACGGGTTGTCGAAATCCACATTGTCCATGACGATGCCGACGCCCAGGTCAAGCAGCCGCTCGACCTGTCCCATCGCCACCTCGACGCTGCGGTCCTGCGCGATTTGCGCATTCAGCTCGACCGCGACGCGGTTCGGGTCGAGCTGCGCATGTTCCAGAGCCCACTTAACTTCATCCACCAGATCGACGGATTTCAGCTCGATGGTCGAGATGTTGAAGGTGAGTTGCGGAATATTGTACCCCGCCTCGATCCACTCGGCGACAGCCCGGCTGGCCCGGGCCATGACCACGGTGCGGATATCGACGATCATATTGCGCTGCTTGGCGATCTCGATGAAATCCTCTGCCGAGATCAGGCCAAGCTCCGGATCGCGCCACCGGGCAAGCGCCTCGACCGAGACGAGGCGCCGGCGTTCGACATCCAGGACGGGCTGCAGCCAGGCCTCGATCTGATTGTGCTGGAGCGCGGCCCCAAGCCGCTTTGCCATCGCGCGCTGATGTTCGATGAATGCGCGCATGTTCTTGTCGAAGACCGAGAACTTGCCCCGGCCATTCGCCTTAGATTTGAAGACCGCCAGATCGGCCGCTTTCAGCAGCTCCTCCGGGTCTTCGATGCCGTGATAGGTGCCGCCGATCGCGATGCCGATCGAGCCGCCGATCTGGCAGATCCGGTCCTGATGGCTGATCGGCTCGGAAAGGCTCGAGATGATCCGGATAGCGATCTGTGCAAGCCGTCCCAGATCATCGAGATCCGGCAGCAGGACGACGAATTCATCGCCGCCGACCCGGGCGACGATGTCTTCGGAACGGATGGCGGCCCGCATGCGGTCCGCCGCGACCTTCAGCACATGGTCGCCAGCATCGTGGCCCAGCGTGTCGTTCACCGCCTTGAAGTGGTCGAGATCGATATGCATCGCGGTCAGGACAGGGATGGCGTCGGGACCGGTCAGCCAGTCACTGAGCATTTCATCCAGGCCGCGCCGGTTGGGCAGCGCGGTGAGAGGATCGAGGACCGAGAGGCTGCGCAACTCATCGCGCGCGGCGGTGACATCGCGGACAAAACCGATGAGACTGTCCAGGCTGCGGCCCAGGCGGCCAATCTCGTCCCGGCTGGTGAGGTCGATGTCCAGCCCCACGCGCTCGGGGTCGGTTTCGCCTTTTGTCAGCTTCTCGGTGGCGATGACAATGGCCCGGACCGTCGCCTGCATCCGCAGGGCGAGTTGGATCAATACCGCCGCCGCCGCTGCACCGGCCAACAGCAAGACCGCCAGCAAAAGCTTGCGCACCACGCGGCCCACTTCCTGAAAGCGTGCCAATTCATTTGACCACGAGGCTTGGGCGTCACGCAGGCCAGAGAATGTGGTCTCGACGAGGCGCAGACGCGCCCGGCTGAGATTGAGCCGGGACTGATGCTGTGGCGCGGTCAATTGCGGTGCTGTGGCCGCGGCGTAGGCGCTCTCGAACTCCTCGAACGCCGCGGCAACCTTTGGCATGGTTGTGGGTGCAAGCTGCTCCAGCACCGCCAGATGCTCGCGCACGGGGGTGAGCAGAGTGCCGCGGAGGGTTGGAGCCTCGGCCGCACCTGGATAGAAGGCCTGCTGTTCGAGTTGCAAAAGTTCGGCACGCAGGGCCGAGTAGGCCCGGGACAGCCCTTCGTCTCGGGTCTGCCACTCAGCGATCATGCGATCCTGCTCGCGGGTTGTCAGCCATTCGCCAACGACGTTTGCGATCAAGAGGGTAAAGAACGCCACCGCCACCGCCGAGGTTTTCCAGAGGATCGGGACGCCGTTGGATCGCGCTTTTCCCAGGTCCACCTCGCGCACCTTCCCCATCAAGCCTCGCGTTTACATGGCCGGCCCGATCCGCTTTGCCGTCCGAGCCATAGTCCGAGCCGTCGTCACAGGACCGCGCGCCATGCGCGAAGCGACCTCGGCCCTCACGACCGGTGCACTCTCGCAAAATGGGTGCGGCGAACCTCGCCAGAAGCGATAGTTCTGAAAGCTTAACAATCGATTGGTTGGCGGCGGCACGGTTCTCGGCTATGACATTCTCGGTAGAGCTTTTTGGGGTTCGCTATCGCCCTGCGTGTCTGAAGTAGACGACTTATTTACGGAAAAGTTTCATGGGCGTCTTATCCAGGCAAAGTGCCATCACGAACGTGAAGCCGATGGACACCGAAGAACAAGACTTCGCAGCGCGGTTGGCAAACGAATTCATCGATTGCCTCGAGGTTGGGCTGTGGGTGTACGACATCGACAAAAAGCGCGTCGTCTGGGCAAATGCCGCGGCCCTGTCGATCTGGCAGGCCGAGACCCTCGACGAGCTGCGGTCTCGCGATCTATCGCTCGACATGTCGCCGGCGGTCGATGAGCGTCTGAGACAGTACAAGGAAGATTTCGAGCGGAACAAATCCACCTTTACCGAGCTTTGGACCCTGTATCCCGGGGGCCGACCGACCACCGTCAAGGTTAAATACCGGGGCTTCCCGCTGCAGGACGGCCGCATGGCCATGCTCTGCGAGGCCAATCAGGAGGCGCGCACGACGCCGGAGGTTCTCCGCAGTTCCGAGGCGTTGCTGCACACTTCGGTGATGATCACGCTGTTGGATACCGAGGGCAATCTGCTCTATTGCAACCCGGCCGCGCGCGCCCGCTATGGCAGTTCCTGCATGCAGGTCGGCCAGCGTTTCTTCCGCAAGCAGGAAGGTGACGAGCTGATGCAAGAGATTGCCGAGCACCGGATGTGCCAGCGCATCGCCCAGGTCGAGACGATCCAGGGCACCCGCTGGCACGACATCACCGGTTTTTCATGCCACGATGCCGTGACCGGCGACAAGGCGGTGCTGCTGAGCGAGGTCGATGTGACCCGCACCCAGGAAGCGCAGGCGGCGCTTGCGCAATCACGCAATGAAGCGCTCGAGGCGACGCGCCTGAAATCCGAGTTCCTGGCCAATATGAGCCATGAAATCCGCACTCCGCTGAACGGCGTTCTGGGCATGGCGCAACTGTTGGAGAGCACCGAGCTTACGCCGCTGCAGCGCCGCTATACCCAGACCGTGCGCAGCTCTGGCGCCTCGCTGCTGGCGATCATCGACGATGTGCTCGATATCAGCCGGATCGAAGCCGGTCTGGTCCAGATCGAACGCGAGGTCTTCTGCATCTCGGATGTGGTCCAGCAGACCATCGAAACCGTGACCGGCGTGGTGATGAGCAAAGGGCTGACGATCAGGAAGAATTGCGACCTGCCCCAAGGCGTCATGCATGTCGGCGATCCGCGGCGATTGAAGCAGGTGCTGATCAACCTCGCCGGCAATGCAGTCAAGTTCACCGAGAGGGGACAGGTGGTCATCTCCGTCAAGAGCGCCTCGCCGGGACATGTCCGCTTCGAGGTCCGCGACACCGGCCCCGGCGTCCCGGTCAATCAGCAAATCTCGATTTTCGAGCGGTTCCGGCAGGCCGATGGCTCGAATGTCCGCAAACATGGGGGCACCGGGCTGGGCCTCGCCATCTGCTCCAGCCTGGTCGAGTTGATGGGCGGACAGATTGGCGTGGAAAGCACGCCGGGGCTGGGTGCGACCTTCTGGTTCGAACTGCCCATGCCCCCTCACAACGAGAAGATTTGCGAGGCCAGACCCGAGCGCGCCTGTGAGATGACGAAAGACATCCAGGGACAGAAGCGCAAACGCGTTTTGCTGGTCGAAGACAATGGCGTGAACCAGTTCCTGGTGCGGGAGGCCCTGCACCCGCGCGGCTTCGACGTCACCATGGCGGAGAACGGCCACGAAGCGATCGAGGCTCTGCAGAAAACCCGCTTCGACCTGGTCATCATGGATCTGCACATGCCGATCATGTCGGGCGAGGAGGCGATTGCCAGCATCCGCTCCTCGAAGGCCAGCTATCGCGATGTCCCGATCCTGGTTTTCACCGCGAACGCGATGTCTTGGGCCGAGGATGCCTGCCTTCGCCTTGGCGCAAATGGGTATCTGACCAAGCCCGTTGATATCGAACGTCTGGTGCGCGAGGTGCAAGACCACGTGCAACCACAGCTGGAACCGGGCGGTTTGCCGTCTTCGCGCCAAATTCGATCTTAATTTCGCGCGGTTTCCACGCGAGCATTCCGTCAACGAAATGGCCATTGGAGATCCCCCGTGCGCGGCAATGACACCAGTCAGAACGTCAGTCGCTTTCTCACCTCGGAAGAAACCGTGGAACTGGCCCGGCTGCAGCAGGACAATTCGGTGCTCGGATATTGCCTCCTGAGCATGGAGGGCGAGGAGATCACCTCGACCGGCCTCTGGCACGACCTGATCGCGCCGATCTTCGCCAATGTCGTCGATCTGGCTGACCGCGTTGGCGAGGAATTCGGCGAGCAGGAAAGCTGCAGCCGGTTGACCATCGAAAACAAGACCTTCGAGGTCACCTCGGTCACACTCAGCGCCTGCCGCGCCATCGTCGTCAAACGCAAGCAGCCCCGCAAGACGGAGGGCCTCCGCAGTGTCAGTTGAAACGGTTCTCGAGAAAATCGTCGCGCACAACACGGATGTCCTGGGCTGTTTGCTGCTCGACCGGGACAGGCTCTACAAAACCCTGCCAGAGCGCTATGAGCTGGTCGCAGGTCAGGATGTGGGCGAGCATATCCGCAACATCTTCCTGCTGATGGCCGGCCTGGAGACCGAGGAGCCGGAGTTCCAGCACCTGTTCCTCGAATTCGAGCATCACAGCCTCTACGCGCTGCGGATCGGCGACGGCGTTCTGACCACCGTCAACCACCCGATCAAACGCGCCCATCGCAAGAAGCTGGAGGTCGGCGTGAGCCTTTTTGTGAAACCGCTGCAACGGGCGCTTGAAGATCACGCACCAGCGCCAGAACCGGCCCCCACGGAGGCCGAAACCGCGCAGGGCCCCGATCCAATGGAAGACCCAGCCTCTCCGCCAAAGCCGAAACGGATGTATCGCGGCATCGAATACTAGACGCCACGGCGCATTGCGCTCCTCCCTTGACGACCTGTCGGGTTTTGCCTTCCATAGCGGCGACAAATGTTGAGAGGGGACAGGGGCATGGCAATCGATCTGGCAAAAGAGGCGAAAGGCCGGGGGATTGAGTATTTTCTCATCTCCTTCACCGATCTGTTCGGCGTGATGCGGGCCAAACTGGTGCCAGCGCGGGCAATCGGCGAGATGGCCGCCGAGGGCGCGGGCTTTGCCGGGTTTGCCGCCTGGCTCGACATGACCCCGGCCGATAGCGACATGTTCGCGGTGCCCGATCCCGACAGCCTGATCCAACTGCCCTGGAAGCCCGAGGTCGGCTGGCTGGCCGCCGATCTCCATATGAACGGGGCCGAGGTCGCCCAGGCCCCGCGCAACACCCTGAAACGCGTGCTCGCCGCCGCCGAAGACGCGGGGATGCGGATGAAGCACGGGGTGGAATGCGAATATCACATCATCAATCCCGACGGCTCGGCCATCGCGGACGAGCGGGATATCCAGGCAAAACCCTGCTATGACGTCTCTGCCCTGATGCGCCGCTATGACGTGATCCGCGAGATCTGCGATGCGATGATCGCGCTCGGCTGGGGCCCCTATCAGAACGACCACGAGGATTCGAATGGCCAGTTCGAGATGAACTGGGACTATGACGACACGCTGGTTACCGCAGACCGGCATGCGTTCTTCAAATACATGGTCAAATCGATCGCCGAGAAGCACGGGCTGCGCGCGACCTTCATGCCAAAGCCGTTCACTACCCTCACCGGCAATGGCTGCCATGCGCATGTCTCGGTCTGGGACAAGAAGGGCAAGAAGAACCTGTTCTCCGACAAGAAGGGAGAGCTGGGAATCTCGGCCATGGGCTATCATTTCATGGGCGGGCTGATGGCGCATGGGACCGCGATGTGTGCGATTTCGAACCCCACGGTGAACAGCTACAAGCGGATCAACGCCCCGCGGACCACCTCTGGCGCGAGCTGGAGCCCGAACACGCTGACCTATGGCGGCAATAACCGCACCCATATGATCCGCATCCCCGATGCCGGCCGGTTCGAGCTGCGCCTCGCCGATGGTGCGACGAACCCCTATCTCTACCCGGCCGCCGTGCTGGCCGCCGGAATGGACGGTGTCGCGTCCGAGCGGGACCCCGGCAAGCGCCTGGATATCGACATGTATGCCGAGGGCCACAAAGTCCGCGGCGCCAAGAAACTGCCGCTCAACCTGCTCGACGCGCTGCGCGAATTGGACCGCTCGAAGGTGCTGCGCGCCGGGTTGGGGGACGAGACCGTCAGCGCCTTCGTCAAGCTGAAGACCGATGAGTGGAACGCCTATACAAGCCACCTGACCCAGTGGGAGCGGGACACCACGCTCGATTGCTAAGATGCGGCTCGACCTCTCCGGGCGCAGGGCGCTGGTCACCGGGGCGGGCCGGGGGCTCGGGCTGGAAATCGCGCGCGGCTTGGCAGGGGCAGGAGCGACTGTCTGGCTGAACGGGCGCAGGGCGGAGCCCCTGGAGCAGGCCGCGATGGCGCTGCGCAGGGCGGGGGTCGAGGCGCATGCGGCGCTCTTCGACATCACCGACGCGGATGCGCGCGCGGCCTGGTTCGACCGGGCCGATCCGCCAGACATCCTGGTCAACAACGCCGGCCTGTTTACTGGGGGCAACCTGCTGAACGACGGCGACGAGCAGACCCGCAACGATATCGAGACCAACTTCTTCGGCACCCTGGCGGTGACGA
>JBCBIS010000136.1:8951-11729 GCA_038524325.1 Pseudomonadota bacterium | reverse complement strand
AAACCGGTGTCTAGAGTGCCTGAAGCCAGATTGGGTTCGACCACCCGCATCGCCCGATCTCGTCCATCACTGTCACTCGCAGCCAGCCGTGTTTATGGAAGGGCTCGAGGGGGAGTTCGGCTCGGGTCAGGTTGCGGCCGTGGACCTGCGCCGAGGCGGCGTTTTGGCCGACGGCGATGATGTGGGCGGCGGGGGAGCATTCGACGATCACGTGGTCTCCGTCGATCTCGATCTTGTGCAGCATCGGGCCGGTCGAGGAATAGAAGGCGCCCGCCTTCAAGGCGTCGAGCAGGGCTTCGGGCGTGTTCTCCTCGGCTTTCACCATCACCCAGCCGCCGAAATGGTCGGGGCCTTTGAAATGGGCGTCGTCGGTGGCGATGGCGGTGAGCTTGCGACCCGCGCTCAGCATCAGGTCGCAGATCGCCCAGCCGTCGCCGCGGCCGCATTCGATCTGGCAGCCGTAGTTATAGATCTCGACCGCGTGGGCGGCCTCGATGGTCATCGCGTCGGCGAGCGTCTGGCCGTACCATTGGGGATGGGCGATGGCGACGAAGGCGCCGGCATCGCGGCAGCGCTGCGCAAGCTCGGCGCCGCTCTCCTGATCCGGGACGGGTTTGAAATCGGGGCTGTTCGAGGGGGCGAAATCTTCGGGCAGGCCGACGGCGAGCAGGTGCCAGAGCTCTCCATTCGCCATGGCGCCGGAATGGACCTCGGCACCCAGGATGGTCGTGAAGCGATTGGTGCGGAACACGGTCGTGTCGGTGACCGGATAGTCATAGCGCCCGACGAAATGGTCCGAGAGACACATGAAATCATAGCCCGCTTGCGAATAGCGGCGGCACACTTCCTCGGCCGGCAGCACACCGTCCGAGCGGTCGCAATGGGTGTGCAGATTGCCGCGCCAGAACCGGCCGGGATTGGTGAATGCGTTGAGTGCCATGGGTCCCTCCGTCGATTTGCGCAGGCGTAACTCGGTTCCGAGACGGTTTCATGTCAGAGGACGTCATGGCTGGCTTCGCAAATGGAATTCAGTCAGGGCATGGGATGACAAGGCGCGCGCCGGTCACGATCGAGCATCGGGTCGACACCGATTTCGATCCTGCAACGGGCGCGTGCTCGTATCACTACAATTACCTCGTCTACAGGTTTGCGCATCCCTTGGGGCGGGTCACGGCACGGAGCTATCTGGAGACGCCGGGTGAAGTCTCGCTGCTGGAGATCCCGCCCTGCGCTGATATCGAGCGGGATCTGGCTGATGTGCTCAGCTATCTGTGGGCGCGCTATGCGCGGCTGCAGCGCTTGGGGGGAGGGCGGGTATGTCGACCTCTGACGTCGTTCAGGGATCGGAACTGGCGGCGAGGAGTTGCGCATTGCCGCCCGCCGCTGTCGTGTCGATGCAGACATGCCGCTCGAGAACGAAGCGGGCCGGATCCGGTTCGGTGATGAGTGGGAGGATCGCCCCGTCCCTTGCCGCGAGGCTCTGGCGCAGAGGGCGGAGGGTATCCGGGTCCAAAAGGCAGGCGACGGCATCGAAGTCACCCGCGAGGTCCTCGGGTCTTGCGGTGCTGCGCTCCTCGGCTGTGTTGCCGGCGGCGCGGGCGATGTCTGCAAGGCGTCCCGCCTCGGGACCGAGGCAGAGGATATGGCCGCGTGGAGCATGGCTCAGCCGGTTCGATTCGCCGGTGGGGCCGGGGAGGGTCTGGGTCGCCGGTGTCTCCTCGCCATAGCTGCCAGGGCGCAGGAAGCGGGTCAGATAGCCCGGGCCGCCCGCCTTTGGCCCGGTGCCGCTCAGCCCCTCTCCGCCGAAGGGTTGGCTGCCGACGATGGCGCCGATCTGGTTGCGGTTGACATAGGCATTGCCCGCCCGGATCTGGCCGATGATCTGCTGCACCCGGTCGTCGATCCGGGTGTGGAGACCGAAGGTGAGGCCATAGCCGGTGGCGTTGATGTCGGCGATGACCTGGTCGATCTCGTGGGCTGCAAAGGTTGCGACATGGAGGATCGGGCCGAAGATCTCGCGCTCGAGATCCGCGATACCGCCCAACGAGACCACGGTTGGGGGAACGAAATGGCCGCCGTCGGGGACGGTGAGGCGTTTGAGGATGCGCCCCTCGGCCTCCATCGCAGCGATATGGGTGTCGATCCCTGCCTTGGCCTCGGCATCGATTGTGGGGCCGATATCCGTCGCCAGATCCCAAGGGTTGCCGAGGCAGAGTTCCTCCATCGCGCCGAACAGCATTTCCAGTAAACGGTCGGCGATATCCTCCTGCACATAAAGCATCCTGAGCGCCGAACACCGCTGTCCCGCCGACTGAAAGGCTGAGGCGATGATGTCGCGCACCGCTTGCTCGGGCAGGGCGGTGCTGTCGACAATCATGGCGTTCAGCCCGCCGGTCTCGGCGATCAGCGGAGCGGTTGGTGCGAGGTGCTGGGCCATGCTGCGGTTGATGATCTGGGCCACCTCGGTCGAGCCGGTGAAGCAGACGCCGTCGACCCGCGGGTCTGAGGTGAGCGGTGCGCCGACTGTCGGGCCATCTCCGGGCAACAGATGCAATGCCCCCTCCGGCACCCCCGCCTGATGCAGCAGGGCGACGGCGCGGCAGGCGATCAGAGGGGTCTGCTCGGCTGGTTTGGCCAGCACCGCATTGCCCGCCGCCAGGGCCGCCGCAATCTGGCCGGTGAAGATGGCGAGCGGAAAATTCCACGGGCTGATGCAGGTGATGACACCGCGCGGGGTGCCGCCCAGCCGCTCCGCCTCATCGGCATAGTAGCGCAGGA
>JBCBIS010000136.1:0-8941 GCA_038524325.1 Pseudomonadota bacterium | reverse complement strand
TGCCCGCCGCCAGCGCCGCCGCGATCTGCCCGGTGAAGATCGCCAGCGGGAAGTTCCAGGGCGAGATGCAGAGCACCGTACCGAGGGCGTCACGGTCCTCAGCCGCGCCCGCGTAGTAGCGCAGGAAATCCACCGCCTCGCGCAGTTCGGCCACGCAATCGGGCAGGGTTTTCCCCGCCTCGCGCGCCAGCAGAGCAAAGAGCTCGGGCGCATGTGCCTCGTAGAGATCTGCGGCGCGGCGCAGGGTCGCTGCGCGGGTCGAGATCGGCAGGGCGGGCCAGCCCGTTTCGGCCCGCGCCGAGGCGATGGCCGCCTCGATCTCGCCGGGGAGGGCTGTGCGGACGGTGCCGACGCGCTCCTCCGGTTGGGCCGGGTTACGGATCACCTTCTCCGAACCGCCTTCGGCGCCGGGGGAGAGCGGGGCCGCCTGCCAAATTGTCTCCGCAAAGGCTTCCCGGCCGGTGTCCAGGTCGGCCATCTCCAGCGGGTCGGTCAGGTCCCATCCGCGGGAGTTTGCCCGACCGGGGAAGATCTCCGCCGGGCGTGCAATGGCGGGGTTCGGGCCAACCGCCGCTGCGAAAGGGTCGCTCGCGACCTCCTCGGGGGGGATGTCCACATCGACGATCTGGTTCACGAAGCTGGAGTTTGCCCCGTTCTCCAGCAGGCGCCGCACCAGATAGGCGAGCAGGTCCTGATGCGCCCCCACCGGCGCATAGATCCGGCAGCGCGCATTGGTCTGGCGTTTGACGACGCTGTGCAGGCTCTCGCCCATGCCGTGGAGGCGCTGGAACTCGTAGGCGCCTTCACCGGCCATCTCCAGAATGGCGGCAACGGTGTGCGCGTTATGGGTGGCGAATTGCGGATAGATCCGGTCGGTCATCGACAGCAGCTTCCGCGCGCAGGCGATGTAGGAGATGTCGGTATGGGCCTTGCGGGTGAAGACGGGAAAGCCCGCCAGCCCCAGCTCCTGCGCGTGTTTGACCTCGGTGTCCCAATAGGCACCTTTGACCAGGCGGACCATGATCTTGCGGTCGTATTTCTGCGCCAGTGCATATAGCCAGTCGATCACAGGGGCGGCGCGGGGGCCATAGGCCTGAACCACAACACCGAACCCGTCCCAGCCCGCCAGCGCAGGCTCGGCCAGCACCGCCTCGATGATGTCGAGGGAGAGGTCCAGCCGGTCCGCCTCCTCGGCATCGATGTTCAGCCCCATATTCGCGGATTTCGCCAACATGGCGAGCGAGCGGAACCGGGCCAGCAGCCCACGCATCACCCGCTCGGCTTGTGCAAACTCATAGCGCGGATGCAGGGCGGAGAGTTTCACCGAAATCCCTGGGTTCTGTTGGATCTCGCCCCCGCAATTGGCCGCGATCGCCGCAATCGCGCGGGTATAGCTGAGGTGATAGCGCCTTGCATCGGCATCGGTCCGCGCCGCCTCGCCCAGCATGTCGTAAGAGTAGGTATAACCCTTCTCCTCCATCGCCCGGCCCCGTTCCATCGCCTCGCCGATCTCGCGGCCGAGGACGAATTGGCGGCCCAACTCCTTCATCGCCTGTGCCACGGCTGTGCGGATCACAGGCTCTCCCAGCCGCTTGACAGCGCCGCGCAAGACCCCCGCCAGGCCTTCGCCCTCCTCAGCCAGCACCCGCCCGGTCAGCATCAAGGCCCAGGTCGACGCGTTGACCAGTGAGGAGGAGGAATGGCCCAGATGCTTGCCCCAATCGCTGGGAGCAATTTTATCCTCGATCAGCGCGTCGATGGTCTCGGCATCGGGCACGCGCAGCAGCGCCTCGGCCAGGCACATCAGCGCCACGCCCTCGCGGGTCGAGAGGCCGTATTCCGCAAGAAAGCTCTCCATCATCCCGGGATCGGTGCTGTCGCGCACGGCGCGCACCAGATCGGCGCCACGCGCCGCGATGCGGGACCGGGCCGGGGCATCCAGCGCTGCGGTCTCGATCAGTCCGCGGATTGCCGTGGCCTCATCGGCCAGACGGGCGGCGCGGATCTCGGCGCGCAAGCGCGGCAGGGAATCGGTCTGGAGCATCGGGTCCTCCTGTGTCAGCAGATCGATGTTAGCATCGTTTGCCGCGTCTTTTTTCCTGTCCAAGCCGGTGGGAAAGGCGATAGTTTTGAATTTAACGTAGTTTTCAGGACAAACGCCCATGCTGGACCCGTTCGACCAACGCATCCTCGAAACGCTGGCGCGCGACGGGCGGATCACCGTGACCGAACTCGCCGCCCGGATCGGGCTGAGCAAAACGCCCTGCCAGGCACGCATGAGACGGCTGGAACGCGAGGGCTACATCCTCGGCTATCGCGCAAGGCTGAACTGGCAGCGGATCGACCGGGCGCATATCGCCTTTGTCCAGGCACGGCTCGAGCGCACGACCGAGGCCGCGCTGACTGCCTTCAACCGCGCAGTCTTGCAGGTGCCGGAAATCGAGGAATGCCACATGATCGCTGGCGGCTTCGACTATCTTCTGAAAATTCGCACCGCTGACATCACAGCCTATCGCCGCGTGCTTGCCGAGGAGATCTCGACCCTGCCGCATATCGCACAGACAGCGACGTTCGTTGCGATGGAGGCAGTGAAGGAAGCGGGGGAAAGCCTGGGCGGAGTAGATCCCCGGACCTGATGACAAATACACATCATCCGATCCGGGGCTTGAGGGCGTAGGTTGTCACAGCCACTTGTCTCCTCGGGCATGGCTGCCCGAAAATCTAGTCTGAAATGTGGTCGTCATTCGCGCGTGGGTTAAAAACCCCGCCATATTACTATCATAAGTCGTTGGAGGACAAAAGTGTTCCCGCAAAAGGTGTAACACGACGCCTCTCACGTGCACATGCTTCGGCGCTGGTCCGGTTTGGATGCGTCACATTGTGAGCAGACCAGGGCATTGCCCGCAGCGCCGATCCGCTGTGCACAAATGCCGAAAATGTGATTTACTTCGCAGAACATCGGCGTTTTTCGGTGTCTCCTGGGGCGAGGGGGAGTGTGCATGGCGCGACAGATTTTTCGGCAGGCGGCGCTGGACCGGATGGCGAGCCCAGAGCGGACCGATCGCGCGGTGCGCCTGGTGGGCGCGCCCGGATGGCTGATCCTGGGTGCCTTCGTGATCGCGATCGGCTTTGGCTCGGTCTGGGCGATCGCGACCGAGGCGGCAGTTAAAGTGGCGGCCTCGGGCCTGCTCATCGACCGTGGCGGGCTGGTCGAGGTGGTGGCCAGCACCGATGGCCAGATCGAGACATTGGAGATCCGCCCCGGCGACCTGGTCGCCGAGGGACAGGTCGTCGCCGTGCTCAGCCGCGCCGAACTGGTCCGCGAGCTGACCGCCGCCGAGGCGAAACTGGCCGATGCGGAGGAACGCTTCACCCGGCTCGAAGGCTTCAACGCCGAACAGTCGGCGCGCGAGGAGCGCACGGACACCCAGCGCCTCGCCACCATCGCCGAGACCCGGGCCGTGCTGGAGGACCGCAAGGCGCTGCTCGAGCAGAAGGAGGCCGACACCCGCCGTCTGGTCGAGCGCAAGGTGGTGCTGCGCGACCGGCTGCTGGATGCGCAGATCGCCGTCTCGGATGTGCAGGAACGGCTTTCGGCCCTGGACGAGGAGGAGATGCGCCTTCGCCTGGGCCGCGATGAACGCGAGAGCGAGCGGCAGCTCAAGATGCTCGACGAGAAGCTTGGGATCGAGGAACAACAACGCCTGATCGCCCGCCTCAACTCGCGCCTCAGCGAGCAGCGGGTGGTGCGCTCGACCCATGCGGGCCGGGTGGTGGAGCTGAAGCTGAACCCAGGCGATGTGATCGCCCCCGGCAGCGCGCTGGCCACTCTGGCCCCGGCTGAGAGCGATATCGTGGCGCTCCTCTATGTGCCGCCGGCCGATGGCAAGCGGGTCGAGCCGGGCATGCTGGCCGAGATCGCCCCCACCACGGTCGAACGGGAGGTGTATGGCCATATGCTGGGCGAGGTGATCTTCGTCTCGCCCCTGCCGGCCACGCCCGAGGGGATGCGGCGGGTCCTGCAAAACGACCAATTGGTCAGCCAACTCTCGCAGGGCGGGGCGCCGATCGAGGTGCGGGTGGCGTTGAAAACCGATGCGGAGACGGCCACCGGCTACGCTTGGTCGGCCAGCCAGGGTCCGGCGCGTGGCATCGGCGCGGGCGCTCTGATCGATGGCAAGCTGGTGATCGACCACACGCCGCTGGTCGATCTGGTCGTGCCCGGCGCGTCTAAGATGCTGGGCGAGACCGGTCTGGTCCCGGGATTGGGCGCGGAATGAGACTGGTCTCGAACCGCCGGGCCTGCCCCACCGTCTTGCAGTTGGAGGCCGCGGAATGCGGCGCCGCCTCCCTGGCGATGGTGTTGGGCCGGTTCGGGCGGTTCGCACCGCTGGACGAGCTGCGCGCGCTCTGCGGCGTCTCGCGCGACGGGTCGAAAGCCTCCAGCCTGCTCCGCGCCGCACGCACCTTCGGCCTGGACGCAAAGGGTCTGAAGGCGGAGCCGAAACATCTGCCCGGCCTCACCTATCCCCTGATCGCCTTCGTCAATTTCAACCATTTTCTGGTTTTGGAAGGCGCGAGCTCGAAGAAGGTCTGGATCAACGATCCCGCCTCGGGCAAGCGCACCGAGACGATGGAGGAGTTCGAGGAGGGCTTCACCGGCGTCGTCCTCACCTTCTCGCGCGGGCCGGAGTTCAAGCGTGGTGACACGCGGCCCAGCCTGGCGCGCTCGCTGGCCGGGCGGTTCGCAGGCGTTGCGCCGGCGCTGTGGTTTGTCTTTCTCGTCTCGCTGGCACTGGTGATCCCGGGCATCCTGGTGCCGATCTTCAGCCTGGTCTTTGTCGACTATGTCCTGGTCCGCGCGCTGGATGATTGGCTGGTGCCGCTGCTGATCGGCATGGGGCTGACGGCGGTGGCGCGGTTTATCCTGCTGGAACTGCAATCCCAGACCCTGCTTCGCGCGGGCACCGAGATGACGCTGCGCACCGCCGACACGCTGGTCTGGAAGATGCTGCGCCTGCCGATCTCGTTCTTCGACCAGCGCTTTGCCGGAGAGATTGCCGACCGGGTTGGCCTGAACGAAAGCCTGGCGGGCCTGCTGACCGGAGAGCTTGCGGCGGCGGCGGTGAATGTCCTGATGGCGCTGTTTTTCCTGGCGGCCATGGTGGTCTATTACCCGCCGCTCGCCGCCGTGGTCGCGGTGCTGGCGCTGCTGAACGTGTTGGTCTTGCTGTTCTCGGCCCGGATCATGTCGGACAAATACCGCCGCCTCTCGATCGACAGCGGCAAGTTCTCGGGCGCGCGGGTGGCCGGGCTGAAGGATATGGAGACGTTTAAGGCGTCTGGGTCCGAGGATCTCCTCTTCGCCCGCTGGCTCGGGCTCTATGCCAATGTGGTCAATGGTGGGCAGGAGGTGGCGCGGCTCTCGGCCTGGATCTCGCCGCTTCCCGGGCTGATCTCGGCGGCCATCGCGGCGGCGGTGCTGATCGGCGGCGGGTTCGCGATCATGGCGGGCGATCTGACCATCGGCGGGTTGGTGGCTTTCCAATCCTTGGCCGCGAGTTTCGCTGGCCCGGTGGCGGCGCTGGCGGGGTTCGGCGCGCAGATGCAGGAGATCCGCAGCTATACCCAGCGCCTCGATGATATCCTGGCGCAGGACGTGGATGTTCGCTTCTCCGAGGCCGCCAACACCGCCGCCCCGCAGCTGGGCGATCCCCTGCCGCGCGGGGCGGTGGAGTTGCGCGATGTCTCCTTCGGCTATGCGCCGCTGGAGCCGCCCTTGATTCATGGTTTGAATCTCTCGCTGGCGCCCGGTACCCGTGTGGCGCTGGTCGGCGCTTCCGGCTCGGGTAAATCCACCGTCGGCAAGCTGATCGGCGGGTTGGAGCAGCCCCGCGACGGCGCCGTTCTGATCGATGGCCGCCCGCCGCTCGACTGGCCGCGCGAGGCGCTGGCGACCCGGCTCGCCTATGTCCGCCAGGATGTCGTACTGTTCGAGGGCACGGTGCGCGAGAATCTCTGCCTTTGGGACCGCACGATCCCCGAAGCTGACATGATCCGCGCCGCCCATGACGCGCAGATCCATGCCGCCATCTCGGCCCGGCCCGGCGGCTATGACGCGGTGATTGCCGAGGGGGGCGGCAATTTCTCGGGTGGCGAACGCCAGCGGATCGAAATTGCCCGGGCGCTCTCGACTAACCCATCGGTGATCATCCTGGACGAGGCGACCTCGGCCCTCGACCCGATCTCGGAGCTGGGCGTAATGGAGGCGATCCGGCGACGCGGCGCCACCTGCATCGTCATCGCGCACAGGCTCTCGGCGATCCGCGATTGCGACGAGATCGTCGTGCTTGATCGCGGTCAGGTGGCCGAGCGCGGGCGGCACCAGGACCTGATGACCTCTGGCGGCGTCTATGCCCATCTGCTGGAGGCGTGATGGAAGGCGACCGAACCGCATCGACGGATCGGCCCGGGGCGGCGCCCGAACTCCGAGCGGACCCGAACCCGCCGGGGTCGGCCGACGGTGCCACCGCTGCGCTGCGCTTCGAAGGGGCATCGGCCTCCAGCGTGTCTGGCGAAGCGGGGGCGCTGAGAAACGATGATCCAGCGCATGCGGCGACAGGGGAGGCGACAGCGGACCCGGCACCCGGGCCCGATCTGACCCAAACCGAGAATGATACCGCGAGCGCTGCCGCAGGGGAGCGTCAAAGCGGTCCTCTCGCCCCCGGAAGGGAGAGCACATCGGCCGCCGCAGTCTCCGGTGGACCGGAAACTGAGGGAAGCCTGGCCCCCGTCACTCTGCCGGGCCTGGAGGTATCTGATCTGAATACGACGCCACCCCGGCAGATAGAGGTTCCTGAAGGTGCGCCCACGGACCTGCCGTCTGGCCAGATGCCCTGGCGGGTCACAGGCGGGGCGGTCGAGGTCTATCTGGTGGCCGAGGATCTCCGGCGCATGGTCGCAGCGATCCAGCCAGGTGCACATGTCTTCCCGCTTGCCACAGGGGCGGGCGCAAAGCTTGCCCTCGTCGCCCCATCCGGTGCGGCGCTGGCGCCCGATGCGCAGCCGGATCTTGCGGCCCTCGCACAGAGTGGCCGGGATTGGGTGACCCAGGCGCTGGCGAACCGGGCGGCCCAAGCGACCGAAATCAAGGCCCTCGCCCTCAGGGCTGGCGACAGGGGCGCGGTCGAGGCCGGCACCGTCCTCACCTCCGCCGAGCCGCTGATTTGGATCGACCCGCAGGAGGGCGGGCTGCAAGGCGATGGCCTCGCCACCAGCACGCCGGTCGCCTTGCTCCAGGGCCGTCAGGCAAGCGCGACCCGCGCGACCGAGGTCTCCGTCCTCACGACCGAGGATCTCGCGCAGCAGGGGCGGCTGATGGCGGCTTTGGCCAGGTTCACAGCCGCGCTCGCGCCGCTCTTCGCCGCTGAGGCCGCCCGGCGCGATGCCAGCGATGCCGAAAGGCTGGCGGCCAGCGCGGGGCAGGCCACAGCCGGACCGATGGGCGAGGGCACGGTTCTCTCCGCTGTGCTCCAGGCCGCCGCGATCCTGAAGGCGCACACCCCACCCGCGGGTCTTCCCGACCCGGGCAGCGATCTCGCGCAGCTGCCCCAAACCGCCCGGCTGGCGGGGCTGCGCGCCCGACGGGTCGCGTTGGAGGGAGATTGGTGGCGGCGGGACCAAGGGCCTCTGGTCGTGCGCCACGAAGCGTCCGCCACTGTCGAGTGCCTGATCTTCCAGGGCGGGCAATACCGGCGAACCGACCGGGTAGCGTTGTCCAAAACCCGGGCGCGGGCTTACGAGAGCGGGGCCTATGCGCTGCACGCCCCGCTGCCGGGATCGGTGAACGGGTTCATCCCGCTGGCCAAGGTGGTCTGGACAGGCATGCGCCAGGACTCGACGCTGATGGCCGTGGGCGGGGCGGGTATTGCTGCGCTGGGCATCCTGACCCCGCTGGCGACGAGCTGGATCCTGACCGATATCGTGCCCGCCGGAGCCGGGGGCCTGTTGGCCGCGGTCGGCATCGCGCTGGCTATGGCGGCGCTGATCTCGGCGGCTTTGGGCTCGGCGCGCGGCCTGGCATTGGCGCGGATCAATGGGCGGGGCAGCTTCACCCTGGCCGCCGCTTTGACCGACCGGGTGCTGCGCCTGCCCGCGGGCTTCTTCAAGAGCCACTCCGCCGGCGATCTCGGCCAACGGATCGGCGCGGTCGAGGCGATTCGGCAGCTGGTGACCTCGGTGCTGCTTTCTTCTGGCATGACGCTGGTGTTCTCGGTGGTCTATCTGGTCGTACTGTTTTTCTATGACACGCGGTTGGCGCTGATCGCGCTGGGGCTGACGGTGATCTATATCCTGGCCACCGCACTCTCCCGCGTGCTGCAAATGAAATCCCTGCGCGAGGCGGCGGAGCTGGACGGCAAGATCGCCTCGCTGACCTATGAAACCCTGGAGGGGGTGGGCAAATTGCGCTCTGCCGCCGCCGAGCACCGGGCCATGGCGCGCTGGAGCGAGACCTATCGAGCCGAGCGGATGGCCGCGGCAGAGGGCGGGCGCATCGCAAACCATTTCGCCGCCTTCTCGGACGCCTATCAAACCCTGACCCTGCTCTGTATTTTCGCGGCGACAGCACTGCTGGCGCAGGAGGCGCTGCCATCCGGCGTCTTCATCGCCTTCCTCGCGGCGTTCGGCGCGTTCCAGGGGGCCTTCACCGGGTTCTGCCAGAGCCTGTTGTCGATCTATGCCGCCAAGCCACTGCTCGACCGGGCGCTGCCGGTGCTGACCGCAGAACCAGAGTTGGCCGAAGGGCGGGCTGATCCGGGGCGTTTGACCGGGGCGATCGAGGTCTCGAATCTCGCCTTTGCCTATGGCGAGGGCAATGCGCCGGTGCTGGACGGGTTGAGTTTCGACATCCGCCCGGGCGAGCATCTGGCGATTGTCGGCG
>JBCBIS010000135.1:0-11747 GCA_038524325.1 Pseudomonadota bacterium | reverse complement strand
GACCCGCGTCAACGGCCAGATCAGCGTATCGATCCCCTCGGCGTCCAACAGTCCGGCAAAGCGGCGGCTGTCGGCGAGGGGACGGGTGAGCAGGACGGGACCCATGAGGGGCTGGCCCATCAGATGTCGAAAAAGCCCGGCCCCGCCTTGCCGCGCAATTCCTCGGCCGCATCGCGCCCCATCGCAGCGGCGTCGGAGACGGGCCCTTCGCGCCGCGTTGCATGCGCCTCCGAGCCATCGGGGCGCACGATTTCGCCGCGAAACGCAAGACGCTCGCCTGAAAATTCCGCCAACCCTCCGATCGGCGTTCGGCAGGACCCGTCGAGGGCGGCAAGAAAGGCCCGCTCCGCCGCCAGTTGCGTGGCGGTCCCGGCGTGATGGATCGGGGCCAGCAGGTCGCGCGTGGCCAGATCGTCACCGCGGCTCTCGATCCCGATTGCACCTTGGGCCACGGCGGGCAGCATGTCTTCGGGGGCGATCTCGGTTCGGATCAGATCGGTCAGACCCAGCCGGCGCAGCCCGGCGCAGGCAAGGAAAGTCGCCTCGGCCACCCGATCCTCCAGCTTTCTCAACCGGGTCTGGACGTTGCCGCGGAACTCGACGACCTGCAGGTCCGGCCGCTTGTGCAAGAGCTGCGCCCTGCGGCGCAAGCTCGACGAGCCGACCACGGCCCCCTTCGGCAGCTCGGCGATGGCGCCATGATGCGGGCTGACAAAGGCATCGCGCACATCCTCGCGCGGCAGCAATGCCGTGATCTCCAACCCGTCGGGCAGAATCGTCGGCATGTCCTTCATCGAATGGACGGCGATGTCGATGGCCCCCGAGAGCAAGGCCTCCTCGATCTCCTTGGTGAACAGCCCCTTGCCGCCGATCTCGCTTAGCGCCCGGTCCAGCACCTGATCGCCCGTGGTCTTGATCACGACGATCTCAAAGGCTAGGTCAGGCAGCCCATGCGCAGCCATCAGGCGGTCTCGCGTCTCATGCGCCTGGGCGAGCGCCAGCGGAGAGCCGCGGGTGCCGATTTTCAGCGGCTGGTCGGGAGAGGGAAGCTTCATGGGTCACCGCCTGTTTCTGTCTTGCCCGCTTGATAGAACGCAGTGTCACATTCTGCAATGCAGAGGCGTGGGATGATCGTGCTCGGCCTCGAGTCGAGCTGTGACGAGACCGCCGCCGCAGTGGTGCGCGGCGGGCCGGAGGGGCCGGGTGAGATCCTCTCGAACGCGGTGTTCGGGCAGGAGGATCTGCACGCGCGCTATGGCGGCGTGGTGCCCGAGATTGCCGCCCGCGCCCATGCCGAACGGGCCGATCTGACCGTGACGCGGGCGATGGCGGAGGCGGAGCTGGACTTTGCCGATCTCGACGCCATCGCGGTCACCGCAGGGCCCGGGCTGATCGGCGGCGTCCTCTCTGGCGTGATGTGCGCCAAAGGGCTGGCGGCGGCGACCGGCCTGCCGCTGATCGGGATCAACCATCTCGAGGGCCACGCCCTGACCCCGCGGCTGACCGATGGGGTGGCCTACCCCTTCCTGCTCCTGCTCGTCTCCGGCGGGCATTGCCAATTCCTGAGCGTCGAGCGGCTGGGGCGCTATCGCCGCCTGGGCGGGACAATCGACGACGCGCCGGGCGAGGCGTTCGACAAGGTGGCCAAGATGCTGGGCCTGGGCTTTCCCGGCGGGCCGGAGGTTGAGCAACAGGCTGCGGACGGTGACGCGACGCGCTTTGCGTTCCCCCGCCCGCTGCTCGACCGCCCGGGATGCGATCTCAGCTTCTCGGGCCTGAAGACCGCCGTGTTGCGGGCGCGGGACGCGTTGAGCGCCTCGCAAAATGGGCTCTACCGTCAGGACCGCGCCGATCTATGCGCCGCCTTCCAGGACGCCGTGGGCGAGGTGCTGAGCAAGAAAGCCGCCCGCGCGATGGATCGGTTCCGCGCCGACCATCCGGATCAGGTGGCGCCGGTTCTGGCGGTCGCGGGAGGCGTGGCCGCCAACACCCATCTCCGCGCCGGTCTGGAAGCCGCAGCGCGGAGATGCGGGTTCCGTCTGATCGCGCCGCCCGTGAGACTGTGTACCGACAATGGCGCAATGATCGCCTGGGCCGGGATCGAGCGTCTCGCGGCAGGCGATCCGTCCGCCTCGGTCACCCCCCGCCCCCGCTGGCCCCTTGACGAAACCGCCGCCCCGTTGTTGGGCTCGGGCAAACGCGGGGCGAAGGCGTGACGAAGCCACCGCTATATCGACCTGGCCGAAGGGAAAACGACCCCATGCTCTATGCCATCATCTGTATCGACAAACCTGGCGCGCTGCAGACGCGGCTCGACAATCGCGAGGCGCATCTGGCCCATATCGAAAGCGCCGACGGCGCGATCGTTCAGGCCGGTCCCTTTCTGGACACGCAGGACAAGATGTGCGGGTCGCTTCTGATCATGGAGGCCGAGGACATCTCGGCGGCCGAGGCCTGGGCGGCGGCCGACCCCTATGCGAAGGCCGGCCTGTTCGACAGCGTCCAGATCCGCCCCTGGAAACGGGTGGTCGGGTGAGGGGCAGGTCAAAGCCGCGGGTAGACGGAGCACCAGCAGCGCCCGCCCGCCCCCGCGGCGCGGCACCAGCAGAGATATTTTCACCGCGGACGCGTTGCCAGCGGATGCGTACACACCAAGCGGAGCGTCTGTGATGGCCTATTGGCTCTTCAAATCCGAACCCAATACCTGGTCCTGGGACGATCAGGTCGCGAAAGGCGAGGCCGGCGAGGAATGGGACGGCGTGCGCAACTATCAGGCCCGGAACAATATGCGCGAGATGCGGCTCGGCGATCTCGGATTTTTCTACCACTCGGTCAACGAGAAGCGCATCGTCGGTATTGTCGAGGTCTGCCGCGAGATCCATCCCGACAGCACGACCGACGACCCGCGCTGGGAATGCGTCGACATCAAAGCCGTGGCCCCCGTTCCGAAACCGGTGACGCTGGCCGATATGAAGGCGGAGCCGGTGCTGGAAGACTTTGCGTTGATCAAACAGTCCCGCCTCTCGGTCGTTCCCGTCTCTGCCGAGGAATGGGCCCATATCTGCAAAATGGCCGGGTATTTGGACTGATACCAGGACCCTACGGCAACGCAATGGCCGCGCAGCCCGCTGGTCATCCCGTTTAGTAACGGGGGAGGCGTAGACGGTCAGATCGCGCGCAACGCGGCATCGTGAGCGCCTGCGCCTGCAACGGGCGCCCGCGCGCTCCCGGATGGGAGCGCCAGCATCGTGCATGCCCCCCGGCACGGGGGCATTCCGTTTCGACAAGCCTGCCCGTGCTTGAAGACGCGCCCAATGCGGCCGCCTCGGAAAGCCGCTCGCGCCTCAGACCACGACCATCTCCAGCGGCATGCGGCTCAGCGGCTCCGCCCCGCCTTCGGTCACCAGCGAGGTCCGGCCCAGGCACATCGCCGTGCCGCTGTCGCTGTCCATCAGGATCATATGCAAAAAGAAAACCATCCCCGGCTGCATCACCGTCGGCGCACCGTCATAGAACATCTGATCCTCCATCCAGGCCGGCCCAAAGCGCGGGCCGAGCGAGTATCCGCAGGCATTGAGCCGATGCGCCCCCATCCCGGCCGCGTCCAGCACGCGCGCATGGGCGTCGAACACCTCCGCCATGGCCGCGCCCGGTTGCAGTGCCGCCTCGCAGGCCATCAAGGCGTCCTGCGCCGCGCTCTGCATCGAGACATGCTGCGGCCGCGGCTTGCCGATCACGATCGTCTTGAAATAGGCCGAGTGATAATGCTTCCAGGTTCCCGCCCATTCCATGTTGAGCTGATCCTCCGCCTCAATCATCCGCCGCCCCGCCTGATAGCGGCACATCAAGGCGTGATCGCCCGAGCCGATGATGAACCCGTTCGCCGGGTAATCGCCGCCATGGCTGAAGATCTGGTGATGCATGGCGGCCAGCACCGCGCCCTCATGCACGCCAGGCCGCGCCGTCGCGAGGGCGGCATCCCAGGCCAGATCGCCCAACTCGGTCGCCTTTCGGATACAAGAGATCTCCGCCGGTGACTTGATCAGCCGCAAGCCGCTCATCAGATCCGAGGCATCGATCAGTTCGGGCAGTTTTTCGGCCAGCGCCGCGCCATGGCGATGGACCAGGCCATAGCTCTGCGTCTCCCAGCCGATGCGCTTTCCGGCGAGGCCCAGATCATGCAGCACCGCCACCAGATCCTCGGTCGGATCGGCCCCCGCCCGGTCGCGCCAGATCCGGATATCCTCGATGGTCGAGGTCAGTTGCGCCTGACGCAGATCAGCCGAGCGGGTCAGCAAAACCGGCGCCCCCTCGCTGACGATCAGGCATTGGAAAAAGCAAAACCCGAACGTGTCATAGCCGGTCAGCCAGTACTGTCCCTCGGGTGCGAAGAGCAGCAGCACGTCCAGCCCACGGCGCGCCATCTCTGCCCTGGTGGACGCCATCCTTGCGTCGAACTCATCCCTGGTGAAATGCAGCATCCCTCACTCCCTCCTGTGTTGGGGTCCCGTCCTAGATTTGTGTCGCGCGATCGCGGGACGGCGGACCCGCCTACGGCGAGCGAGGGGCAGGTGTGCCGGCCCGGATCAAAGCGCAATCGCCGACACAAGCCGCCCATAATCCGCCTCGCCCAGATGCGTCGCCCGGCGATAGGAGAAGAAGCGCCGCGCATCGGCATAGGTGCAGTGACCGGTCCATTCCGCCTCGGCCCCCGCCGCCCGCAGGCGCGCGAGGACATAGCCGGGCAGATCGAACTGCATCCGGTCGCCCGCGCCCTGCGCAAAAAACGCCGCGTTGTCAGGGTCCTCCGCCTCGAATTGGTCAAAAAATTCCGGCCCCACCTCGTAACTGCGCTGACTGATGCAGGGGCCGACGACCGCCGAGATTCGCTCGGCGCCCAGCTCGCGCATCGCGGCGAGGGTCGCTTCGAGAATGCCGCCGATCGCGCCTTTCCAGCCGGAATGCGCCGCGCCGATCACACCCGCGTCACGGTCGGCAAACAGGACCGGGGCGCAGTCCGCCGCCAGAACGGCCAGCGCGATTCCCGGGGTCCGGGTGACCATCGCATCCGCCTGCGGCCGCTCCTGCCAGGGGCCAGAGACGGTGACGGCGCGTGCGGAATGGATCTGGTGCACCGAAAGGATCGTCTCGACCTCCAGCGCCGCCGCGATCCGCCGGCGGTTCTCGGCCACTGCCTCGGGCCTGTCCTTCGAGCCCTGTCCGCCATTGAGGCTGGCATAAATCCCCTCGGAGACCCCGCCCTCACGCGTGAAGAATCCGTGTCGGAGCCCTTCAAGCGCCGCTGCCCGGATCGGTTCGGTCATGCTCTCTCCTCGCCCCTCACCGCTGGCTCGCCCTGGTTCCGGGGCAGCACCGTCAAGACTTTGAACAGCTGTCCCATCTGGTCCAGGCCCGTCAAGCGTTCCAGCGCATCGGCGATGGATCCGGCGGCCCCGGGCGTCGCCGCCGCCAGCGCCGCAGCCCGTTGACCGATGCCCATCCGGCCGAGGAAGGCCCGCTGCGTCTCCACCGCGCAGTCGAAACCGGAGAGCGCGGCGGCGAGACCGTCGAAATCGAGCAACCAGGTGAGGTCCGCCTCGCCGGCCCGCTCCAACGGATCAACGGGCGCGCCCGCGCGCAGCGCCTGGAGCGTGGGGCCAAGCGGGCGGTCCGCGGCGCGATAGCCATAATCGATGATCAGCGCAGCACCGCCGTGCCGCGCCAGCCGCTGGCCGAGTTGACCGAGGATCTGCGTTGCCGCCTGCGAGGTCTCGACCCATGGCGCAGCGCCAAGATCCAGTGGCAAAGCGCCGGAGAGGCCCCAGGCGAGCCGCCCCTGCGCCAACCCGATCTGCCGCTCGCGCCATCCTTCGGGGCTTCGCAGATACTGCTTGACCGGCAGGGCATCGAAAAACTCGTTGGCGAGCAGCAGCATCGGCCCCTCCGGCACCTCCTCCAGCGCCGCCGCCCATCGCGCCGTCGGCACGCGCCGGGCCTGCTCGCCGCGCAGGGCCGGAGAGGTCTCGACCAGCCAGGTCTCCGGCGCGAGCCCCGCCTTTGCCAGAACCCGCAACACATCCGCCGCCAGCGTGCCGCGACCCGGGCCGAGCTCGACCAGCCGTGCCCCCGGCACCCAATGCGCGGCGACCCAGACACCGATCATTTCGCCGAACATCTGATGGATCTCGGGCGCGGTCGTGAAATCGCGGCCCAGCGGATCGCGCGTGATATAGTAGCCATGCTCGGCATGACCGAGGGCGAGGGCCATGAACCTGTCGACACCCATCGGCCCGGTTGCTGCGATCTCCGCCCGGATGATCCGCTCGATGGGCGTCAAGCCCCCTCCAAAGCCCGGCGGCGGAACGCGATCACCAGAAAGACTACGCCAATCGCGATCATCGGCAGCGAGAGGATCTGGCCCATGGTCAGCCCCGCCGCCTCGGGCCCGGTGCCGAACCGCCAATACTGACCGAAGGGATTGTCGGTCGTGATGAACTCCGCATTGCCCTGCCGGAAGTTCTCGACAAAGGTTCGCGCCGCGCCATAGCCGATGAAGAACACGCCGACCAATGCTCCGGGATGTTTCAGCCAGCCGCGCGCCAGCGCCAGCCACCACATCACCACCAGCAGCACCAGCCCCTCGAGCGCCGCTTCATAAAGCTGGCTCGGGTGCCGCGGCACGTTCACGCCGCCTGGCAACAATTGCGGATAGCTGACGCCAAGCTGCGAGACCTGCGGAAACACCATCCCCCAGCTCGCCTCGGTCGGTCGGCCCCAAAGCTCTCCATTGACGAAATTCGCGATCCGGCCCAGCAGCAGCCCCATCGGGGTCGCCAGCGCCACTGCATCGCCGGCCGAGAGCAGCGGGATCCCCTTGGCCCGCGTATAGAGCACCGTCGCCAGGATCACGCCCAGAAACCCGCCATGGAAGCTCATCCCACCCTGCCAGACCTGCAGAATTTCGAAGGGGTGCGAGATGTAATAGCTGGGATTGTAGAAAAACACGAAGCCGAGCCGCCCGCCCAGCACCACGCCCAGGACCATCCAGGTCAGCATCTCTTCGGGCTGCTCCGGCGTCATCGGAGACCGGTTGCCGGGCCAGAGCGCGGGGCGCTTCATCAGCCGCACCATCGCCCACCAGCCGAACAGCAGCCCGCCGATATAGGCCAGGGCATACCAGCGCAGCGCCAGTTCCATCCCGAACAGCTCGAGCCGGAACAAGGCGGGATCGATCTCGGGAAAGGGGATCGCGGCGAGAAAGGGATCGACCATGGGTCCTCCGCAGGGCTTCGGGCGGCAGGTGTGAGCAATGCTGCCCCGGCTGTCAAGCGAGCAGCGGGAAAGCGGGCCTCCCAGCACATGCAACTGGTCTCGGCTCGGGTGGGAAAAGGAAACGCACCAGCACACCGTTGCGGGAAGTCTCCGGACGCAACCGATCGTTGGAAGATCTGCCCGGCGGTCGGCTTTTGGCCTACCTTCGCGACATGATCGAGATTGACACATTGGTGACCCCTTTGATTGGCCCGATCAGCCTGACCGTGCCCGAGGGGACCTGTTCGGTCATCGAGGGACCATCCGGCTCGGGCAAATCGCTGCTGCTGCGGGCGATTGCCGATCTCGACCCGAACAGGGGCGAGGTCCGGCTTTGTGGCCGCAGCCGCGCCGCGACGCCCGCCCCTGACTGGCGCCGCAGACTGGGTTTCGTGCCCGCTAATAGCGGGTGGTGGAGCGATGTCGTGCGCCCGCATTTCAATGATCCGGAGAAGGCTCTGCCCCTGATCGAACGCCTGGACATGCAAGCCGACAGTCTGGACTGGGAGGTCGAGCGACTCTCGACCGGCGAGACACAGCGGCTGGCGCTGGCCCGCGCCGTCGCGCGTGACCCTGAGGCGCTGCTCCTGGACGAGCCGACCGCCGCCCTGGATCGGGTGGCAACCGCACGTGTCGAGGATCTGATCCGGGATCTGATGGCATCCGGCACCTCGATCATCCTGGTCAGTCACGACCCCGAACAGGTTGACCGCCTGGCAGATGCCCGTTTCCGGATGGAGAAGGGTCGGCTGGAGGAGCGGACATGACCGATTATGTCGCGCTGTCCTATTGGGATCTGGTGCTCGCCTCGGTTTTTCTCATGCTGAACGCGGGGCTTTCAGTCGCCATGCAACTCGGGCTGGCGCGGCAGTTGCTGATCGCGGCGGCGCGCATGATCGTCCAATTGCTGATGATCGGTCTAGTCCTGAAAACCGTCTTCGCGCTCAGCTCTCCCTGGCTGACCCTGGCGATTGCGCTGGCCATGGTCGGCTTTGCCGGGCGCGAGATCTGGGCACGGCAGGAGCGTCGGCTGGCCGGGCTCTGGGGCTTTGCAACGGGCACCGGGGCGATGCTTCTGGCAGGGTCGGTGGTCGCCGTCGCGGCGCTGACCACGATGATCGGGCCAGAGCCCTGGTGGAATCCGCAATTCGCGTTGCCGCTGTTCGGGATGATCCTGGGCAATACGATGACCGGGGTGTCGCTCGGCCTCGACACTTTGCACAGCACCCTGCATCGCGAGAAGGCTGCAATCGAGGCGCAATTGCTGCTGGGCGCCAACCGGATCGAGGCGATGCGGCCACAACTGACCCGTGCCTTGCGGTCTGGCTTCACCCCCATCATCAACGCGATGGCGGCGACCGGGGTCGTCGCGCTGCCCGGCATGATGACCGGTCAGATCCTCTCGGGCGTCGATCCGCAGGAGGCGGTGAAATACCAGCTCTTGATCATGTTCCTGATCGGCGGAGCGACCGGGCTTGGCGTTCTCGGGGCGGTGCTTGCCAGCCTGTCGCGCCTGAGCGATGCGCGGCACCGCCTGCGCCTCGACCGGCTGAATTGAGCGCAGCACCCGCAAGGCCCTTAGACAACTGCACTGAAAGTTAAACAGGGGTTAACCATCCGCCACAGGATTGTCCAATTCTCTGACCATTTCGACCACAGCTTTGCCGTTTCTAGACGGCGTTGCGTAAGCGTTCGAGGGTGTAGGTTAGTCTCTTTGCTTGTGTTGCGTTTCCCTCGGGCGGTGGCGGTCGGTCATGTCCCGGTCGCCACCGATCGAGCTTCATCCGAAATCGGCAATTTCGTCGAGCAGCCAGGTCCGGAACGCGCGCGCCGCGGGGCTGAGCCGGCTGCGGTCAGGGTAGACCAGCGCGTAACTCTCCACCCCGGCGACGCTGAGGCCAGGCAAGCACATCTCCAACCCATAGAGTGTCTCGAGCCCGTCGCTGGCAGGCGCACGGGCCAGAGCGATGCCCTGCCCGGCCGCCGCGAGCGCGAAGGCCATCTGCGTCGTGTCGGTATGGATCAGGCGGAAGGCGCGGGAGGCGCGGGGCAAAAGCGTCGCCCAATTGGCCCGATGGGTGGCAATCTCGATCAACTGAGCGGCTGCCAGATCCTCCGGCGTCTCGATTGCCGCCGCCAGATCGGGCCGCGCGACGGGGTAGAGCGTCTCTCCAAACAGCGTATCGCTGTCTTCGGCGAGGACATGGGACCGCCCGAAGGTGATCTTCAGATCGGCGCTCGACCCCAGGAACGCCTCGTTCCGGTTTGCCGTGGTCAGGGAAAGATGAACCTCGGGATGCGCCCGGGTGAACCCGCCCAGCCTCGGCGCCAGCCAGGAACTCGCCAGCATCTGCGAGCATTGCAGCGACAGCGCCGCACCGCCCGGTGAGCCGAACAGAGTGTCAACCGACATCTCAACCCGGTGCAGCGCCGCCGAGACCGCCGGGAGGAAGGCCTGCCCCGCTTCGGTCAGATGGACATGATGGGGCCCGCGGCGAAATAGCGGGCGGCCGAGCGCGCCCTCCAGGGCCTTGATCTGCTGGCTGACGGCGGAGGCGGACATGTTGAGCGTCTCGGCCGCCCGGGCGAAGCTTTCGGTCCTTGCCGCCGCTTCGAACACACGGAGCCAGTTGAGCGAGGGGATGCGGGGCATTGAGGGCCTCCTCTCCGGGGTGTCCCGATGACTCCCTGCATCGGGTCAGTGGACATTCGAGTGGCTTGGCGGTTCAGGATAAGTTGAACTTATCCTCATCTGCAAGAGATCGAACTTTTCTTCCACCGCTGCCCGCGCTCTGGTCAGGGCAGCAACAAGGGGAGTCCCAGCATGAGCGGATCACTGACGCCGGATCAAATCGACGCCTATCGCAGAGACGGGTTTCTCTGCCCGCTACCCGTCTTCGATGCGGAAGAGACACAGGGGCACAGGGCCGTTTTCGAGGGGCTGGAGACGCGCTTTGCCGACACGCTGCCGCGCCCCGTTTCGGATTACTGCCGGACCAACAGCCATATTGTGATCGAGCAGGCCCGGCAGATCGCGACGGATGACCGGGTCCTCGACGCGGTTGAGAGCGTTCTGGGCCCGGACCTGATGCTGTGGAGCGTCGAGTATTTCATCAAGGAACCCGGCACGGACAAGGTCGTCTCCTGGCATCAGGACATCACCTATTGGGGCATGGGCGAGACCGATCACGAGGTGACGGCCTGGCTCGCCCTCTCGCCCGCGTCGAACGAGGCAGGCTGCATGCGCTTCGTGCCGGGCAGCCACCAGTCCTCGGTGGTCGATCACCGCGATACCTTCGCCGAGGACAATCTGCTGAGCCGGGGGCAGGAGATCGCCGTCGATGTCGACGAGGCCGATGCGGTGGTTGCGGCGCTGAAGCCCGGCGAGATGTCGCTGCATCATGGCCGGCTGTTCCATGCCTCGGGCCCGAACACCACCGACGACCGCCGGATCGGTTGCGTGATGCGGTTTATCCGGCCCGATACGCCGGCAACGGGCAAGGGGCGGGACTATGCCATGCTGGTGCGCGGCTGCGACCGTTCGATGAGCCGGGTGAACATGGTGCCGCCGGCGGGGAATTTCTCGACCGCAGCATTGACGCTTTACGAAGAAGTGTTGTGCGCGCAGGCTGCGACTCTGACGGAGGGTGCGGTCGAGACGGTCGGTCAGTACGAACCGCAGCAGGCAGTGGGATAAGGAGGCGGCCATGGCGGCGGAGACGGCAGCAACGGCAGAGGTGGTGTCTTTCACTCAGATGAAGGACGGCACGCGCGAGGATTACGAACTTCTGGAGCGGATGGAGAAATCCTATCTGGCCGGGACGGCCGACCGTCTGCTGGCCGAAATGGCACGGCAGGCGGAGGAGACGCTGTCGGGGTACAAGATCACGCGGCTGGAACACGGGTTGCAGAGCGCCACGCGTGCGCGGCGCGATGGGGCAGATCGTGACTGGGTGGTGGCCGCGCTGATGCATGATATCGGCGACGGGCTGGCGCCGCAGAACCACGACAAGTTCGCCGCAGAGATCTTCCGGCCCTTTATGCGCGAGGAAGTGGTCTGGACCGTGGAGCATCATGGGATTTTCCAGATGTACTACTATGCGCATCACTATGGGTGGGATCGCGAGCTGCGAGAAAAGTATCAAGACAGCCCGTACTATCAGTCCTGCGTGGATTTCTGCGAGCGCTGGGATCAGGCGAGCTTCGATCCCGACTATCCGATGGATCCGCTGGAGAGTTTCGAGGGGGAGGTGCGCGCGGTGTTCGGGCGCAAGGCCTATGACGAGGCCGTGATGCGCCAGGGCGAGGTGCTGGGTCTCCCGGCGGCGGCGCGCTAGACCAAAATCGTTTCAACCTGAGTCAGGTTGAAAAAGAATTTTGGTCCAGACTCAGAGCTTTGAGCAAAATCCTGGGATCTGACTGGTTCAGTCAGATCC
>JBCBIS010000134.1:0-11908 GCA_038524325.1 Pseudomonadota bacterium | reverse complement strand
ATCGTTGACATAATCGGCCGAGACCAGCGGGCGGGTTTCGTAGCCGAGGATGCCCTTCAAGGCGCCGTCGGCGGCCTCGGCGAACAGGGCGTTGACCTCCGAGACATTTGTCTCCCGTGCCACTTCGAACACGCAATCGGTCAGCGATGCGTTGAGCAGCGGCACCCGCACCGCATGGCCGTTCAGCTTTCCCTTCAGTTCGGGATAGATCAACGTGATCGCCGTGGCCGAGCCGGTCGTCGTCGGGATCAGGCTGTTGAGGGCCGAGCGGGCCCGCCGCAGATCCTTGGCGGGGCGGTCCACCATGGTCTGCGTGTTCGTCACGTCGTGGATCGTTGTGATCGAGCCGTGGCGGATGCCCAGCCCCTCGTGGATCACCTTCACCACCGGGGCGAGGCAATTGGTGGTGCAACTCGCCGCCGTAACCAGGTGATGCGTGGCTGGATAGTAGAGATCTTGGTTCACGCCATAGACCAGGTTCAGCGCAGGCTCTTGCTTGATCGGGGCCGAGACCAGGACCTTGGGCACGCCCGCATCGAAATAGGGTTGCGTCTTCTCGGGCGTCTTGAAGACGCCGGTGCAATCGATCACCAGGTCGATCCCCTCCAGCGGCAGATCCTCGATCCGAGCGGCCTGGGTGAGGCGCATGCTGTGCCCCTCTATAATCAGATGGTCTGCGTCATGCGAGATTGCCCGCGACCACCGGCCATGCACGGTGTCGAACTCGGTCAGATGGGCGTGTTGCGCGGCATCGCCCACGGCATCGTTCAGGAGCGCGATGTCACCGCCGCTTCCCTCCTCGATCAGAGCCCTCAGAACCAGCTTCCCGATCCGGCCCAGCCCGTTGATGGCAATCCGTCTCATCCGCATCCTCTCGCTTGCCGCCGCAACCCCTGTGAGTCGCCATTGCCCCAGCTTCTTGCACGGATGCGACTTGGCTGCCATGCTCGCATGTCGTGCCAAAGCTAAAGGAGCGCGAGATGCGCAAATTCATGGTTGTGGTCGATGATACGCCGGAATGCGCCCAGGCGATCCGATTTGCGGCAAGGCGGGCCGAGAGCACGCGGGGCGGTGTGATCATGCTCTATGTGATCGAGCCGGAAGAGTTTCAGCACTGGGTCGGCGTTGCCGAGGTGATGCGTGCCGAGGCGCGACAGACCGCCGAAAATCGGCTGGACGAGATGGCCGCCGAAATCCAGGAATATGCCGGCCTGACCCCTGAGATGGTCATCCGCGAAGGCACCCCCCGCGAAGAGATCTTCCGGCTGATCGAAGAGGATGGGAATATCGGCGTGCTCGTCCTGGGTGCCGGAATCGATGGGGACGGGCCGGGCCCCCTCGTCACCCATATGGTGACCAAGATGGCCGGGCGCTTACCAATTCCATTAACCGTGGTCCCGGGACATCTCAGCCTGGAGAGGATCGACGCCGTCTGTTGATCGCCTCTGGATTGTATAATGTCTTCCGTGATTTGACGTCGCTCCACCGCTCGGATTATTCCCGTGCCGTGGGATTTGGCGAGGGTGATCACAATGGCGACATTTAACAGTAACACGCGACTCAACGTCACGAACGACACGACTTTGCTGGAACTGACCGGGGCGCCGAGGGTCACAACGGACACCTCAACCCTCAACATCACGCGCTTTGACAATGGCTCGGTCACGATCCGCGGGCGGAACCTTACCGACCTTCAGGGCATCGTCACCGAGGTCACCGTCGCCTTCAGCGGTGGCAGCGCCGTGACCTATAGCGGCTTGCGGGTCACGCTGCTGGATTTCGCGACCACATCGATTCTCAACCCGAGCGGATTGAGCGCCTTTCTGCTCGACGGGAACGACCGGATGAACGGGTCGGGCTTTGCCGACATCCTCGCCGGTTTCGACGGAAACGACACGATGTTTGGCGGCGGCGGCAACGACTCGATGAATGGCGGCGGCGGCAGGGATACTGTCGATGGTGGCACTGGGAACGATACCCTCAATGGCGGGTCCGATTTTGATCGGCTGATCGGCGATATCGGCAACGATCTCCTGCGGGGCGACAGCGGCAATGATCAGATGTTTGGCGGCGATGGGTCGGATGATCTGTTCGGCGGGTCCGAGAACGACCAGATGGAAGGCGGCGCGGGTGATGACGATTTGTTCGGCGGCACCGGGAACGACACTCTGATCGGCGGTGCCGGGGCGGATAATCTCAATGGCGGCGCGGGGAACGATCTGGTCAGCTATGTCGGCTCGTTGGTGCGCAATGTCATCGACCTCCAGGGTCTTTTGAGCAATCAGGGAGATGCGGCGGGCGACGTCCTGGCCGGAATCGAGCGGGTGCTGGGCGGCGACCGCGTCGATCTCCTTTATGGCGACGGGACCGGTAACACGCTCGACGGCGGCAATGGCAATGACCGGCTCTATGGCCGCTCAGGCGACGATATCCTGGAAGGTGGCCTGGGCATCGACAAGCTCTATGGCAATACCGGGTCCGACACGATGACCGGCGGTGAGGGGCGGGACCGGTTCATCTATTTCCGCGAGGGCGACAGCCGCGCCGGCGAGGCAACCCGCGACACGATCACCGATTTCGACGTGACCGAGGACCGGATCGAGCTGAGCCGGATCGATGCCGACACGACACGCGGCGGCAATCAGGCCTTCGAATTCCAGCGTTTTGCCGCCTTCACCGGCGAGGCGGGCGAACTGCGCTTCAGCCGTGTCGATGGCGACACGATCCTGATGGCGGATACCGATGGCGACCGGCAGGCGGATTTCGAGATCGTTCTGACCGGCGCGGTGAACCTTCAGGCAGACGACTTCCTGCTCTGAATTTAGAATCATTCTTGATTTTTCGCCGATCCGGGTGCATGTGTGGAGCCTTGACGGAGGCTCCACATGTTCATCCAGACCGAAGCGACCCCGAATCCCGCAACGCTGAAATTTCTGCCCGGCCAGACCGTGATGCAGACCGGCAGTGCAGATTTCCCGCAGCCCACCACGCAGGACGTCTCCCCCCTGGCGGCGCGGATCTTCGCGGTCGAGGGCGTGACCGGCGTCTTCCTCGGCTCGGATTTCGTCACCGTGACCAAGGGCGATGTCGACTGGGGGCATATCAAGCCCGCAGTGCTGGGTGCGATCATGGAGCATTTCCAATCAGGCCAGCCGGTCATGGCAGCCGATGCTCAGGCCGCGGGCGGCCACGCCGACCATGACGGCCCGGATGCCGAGATCGTCGGTCAGATCAAGGAACTGCTCGACACCCGCGTCCGCCCCGCCGTGGCGCAGGACGGTGGCGACATCACCTTCCACGGGTTCGACAAGGGCGTCGTGTATCTGACTATGCAGGGTGCCTGCGCCGGTTGCCCCTCCTCGACCATGACCCTGAAGCATGGGATCGAGAACCTGCTCCGCCACTATATTCCCGAAGTGACCGAAGTGCGGCCGGTCGGGGGTCTCTGAACCCCCGGTTCCGACGACCCGCGCGGGTGATCCTCGCCATCGATACCTCCGCCGGGCAATGCGCCGTGGCCCTGTCCGGGCCGGCCGGTGGAAGCTCTTTGATCGAGCACATGGAGCGCGGCCATGCCGAGGCTCTGATGCTGATGGTCGCGCAGTTGACCGGCGGCAACTACCAACAGCTCACGCGCATCGCCGTCTGTATCGGACCGGGCAGTTTCACCGGGTTGCGGGTTGGCGTCTCGGCCGCACGCGGGCTTGCGCTCGGTCTCGACATTCCTTGCATCGGCGTCTCGCGGCTCGAGGCTCTGGCCGCGCGGCAGGGGCCGTGCATCGTGGCCGTCAAGGGCCGGGGCGGAACGCTGTTTTACCAGAGATTCGAAGATGCCCTGGCGCTGTCGGCGCCAGAAACCCGCTTCGGGACAGCGGACGGGTTTGAGGAAAGCGGT
Organism: Pseudomonadota bacterium; assembly: GCA_038524325.1. GTDB lineage: Bacteria > Pseudomonadota > Alphaproteobacteria > Rhodobacterales > Rhodobacteraceae > Thermohalobaculum. The sequence goes on along the minus strand of JBCBIS010000134.1, from coordinate 8,013 downwards.
ATGCCCTGCCTCGGCGATGTGACTGGCCCGGCCGAGGCGGGGCTGGTCGATCCCGAACGCCTCGCCCAGATCGCCGCCCAACGCGCGCTCGGGCCACCGCCCGCGCCCCTGTATCTGCGCACGGCGAATGCCGATTTGCCCAAGGACGCGCCACCAAGGATCCTCGATTGAACGGGGTCAGAAGGTTCGATGCGGCGGCGCCACCTTCATCCAGCGAACGCGCTGCGCTCGCCTGTTTGATGCGTTCCGTCGAGCGGGACAGCGGGCCGCGATGGCAAGAGACAGAGATCGCGCGCCTGCTCGACACGCCCGGCACAGCGCTTTTCACTGATCGAGGGGCCTCCGCGGGGTTCCTCCTGCTGCGCATGGCCGGGGATGAAGCGGAAGTTATCGATCTCGGCGTCCTTGCCGCCCGCCGCCGTCTGGGGATCGGCCAGACGCTCCTCAGCGCAGGCGAGGCCTGGTTGCAGGAGAACGGCATCCGGCGCTTGCTGCTCGAAGTCGACATCGCCAACGCGCCCGCCCGCGCCCTCTACGCGCGTGCCGGGTTTGCCGAGGCGGGGCGGCGCCGCAATTACTATCGCACTCCAAATGGCGGTCGCAGCGACGCGCTGATCCTGGCGAAGGCGCTCAAAACCACTGACCCGGCTCGATAAAGCCGAGGTCGAGCAGTTGCGCCGAGGACCAGGCAAACCGCTCGGACCCGTGCCAGATCAACCGGTCGGCCACATCCACAAAACCCGGCGCCAGCAACAGACGCTTTGTCCGCCGCAGGCTCATCATCGCCCCGGTCGGGGAGTGGTGCCAAGGTGCCGAGACGCTGCGATGATCGGGCTCGGCAAAGGTCAGATCCGGCTGGATTCGGAGGCCCTTGGTGGCGCGAAACAGGGTCGGCCGGCCGATCTGCTGCATCCTCTCGGGCAGGAACTCTTCAAAACGCCACCCGAGACCGCCGAACACCGCCAGCGCCCGATCCTCCGACGGGAAGGCGTGATAGGCGATCCGGTCGAAAAACAACTCGCTGGTAGCAAGCTCCGCCGCCTCGGGCAGGTACTGCGCGTAGAGGTCGAGCGCATAGGTGAACAGGATCCGCCGGCGCTCATCGGCCAGAAACTGCGCGAGATCGCCCAAGGTCCGGGTCTCACTCCAGGGATAGAACAAGAACTCGCCGTTCGACTGCCAAGCGATCCAGCGCCCCTCCAGTTCCGGGATCAGCGTGTTGAGGATTTCGGAGCGGGCTCTCCGATCGCCCAGATCGGCCTGTATGGTGCTGAGGTCGGTGTCATCCGCCAACCCTCCCGTCCGTCCGATCGCCAGGATATGCGCGGGCCGCAGCCGGCGCAGATGGGCGAGGGTCTCCGCCACCATCCAGTCCTCCTCGCAGAACAGCACGGCGAACACACCGCCGCGCGACCGGCGAAAGGCGGCCGAGCGGAGGAAGCGGGGCAGCGAGGGATGGGTCATGCGAGGGCCTTGCGGAAGATGCCAGCGAGATGCCGGCGAACGTCCCACGGCCCCAGCCAAGACGCAAGCCGGGCCTGCCCCGCCCGTGATTGACCGGCCGCGGCCGCTTGACTAGGGTGCCGCGCGATGACGATGACCCAACCCCTCCATGATCTGGCCGACCGGGCACGCCTGCCCTGGCGGTTCCATGAACGCTGGCTGGCCCATGCCGCGTGACCCGCTGCGCCGCGCCGGAATGCCCGCCTGCAAGACCCTCGAGATCGGAGAGAGATGATGACCGCCGCCAAAACGCTGTATGACAAGATCTGGGACGCGCATGTCGCCCATGAAGACGCAGATGGCACCTGCCTTCTGTATATCGATCGGCATCTGGTGCATGAGGTGACCAGCCCGCAGGCCTTCGAGGGCCTGCGCATGACAGGGCGCCGTGTGCGCCACCCGGAGAAGACGCTGGCAACCCCCGACCACAACGTGCCGACCTCGCTGGACCGGGCCGAGGGGATCGAGGACGAACAATCCCGTATCCAGGTCGAGGCGCTGCGCAAGAACGCCGCCGATTTCGGTGTTGAGATCTATGATGTCGACGATGTGCGCCAGGGGATCGTGCATATCATCGGTCCGGAGCAGGGGCTGACCCAGCCTGGCATGACCATCGTCTGCGGCGACAGCCATACGGCGACCCATGGCGCGTTTGGCGCCCTGGCCCATGGCATCGGCACCTCCGAGGTCGAGCATGTGCTGGCGACGCAGACCCTGATCCAGAAGAAGTCCAAGAACATGAAGGTCGAGATCACGGGCGCGCTGCCGCTGGGAGTCACGGCCAAGGACATCACGCTCTCGGTCATCGGCCATACCGGGACGGCTGGCGGCACGGGCCATGTGATCGAGTATTGCGGACAGGCGATCCGGGACCTTTCCATGGAAGGCCGGATGACCGTCTGCAACATGGCGATCGAAGGTGGCGCCCGCGCGGGCCTGATCGCGCCGGACGAGAAGACCTTTGCCTATCTCAAAGGCCGTCCCAAGGCGCCCAAGGCTGCGCAATGGGAGTTGGCGGTGGCCTACTGGCAGACCCTCTTCACCGATGAGGGCGCGCATTTCGACAAGGTGGTGACTCTCGCCGGCGAGGAGATCGCGCCGGTGGTGACCTGGGGCACCTCGCCCGAAGACGTGCTGCCGATCACCGGTGCCGTGCCCGCTCCTGCGGACTTCGAGGGCGGCAAGCAAGAGGCGGCGGCCCGGTCATTGGATTATATGGGGCTGACACCTGGAACGCAGCTGCAAGATGTCGCCATCGACACCGTGTTCATCGGATCCTGTACCAATGGCAGGATCGAGGATCTGCGCGAAGTTGCGAAGGTGATGGAGGGCCGCAAGGTGAAAGATGGGATCCGGGCGATGATCGTTCCCGGCTCCGGCCTCGTTCGGGCGCAGGCCGAGGAAGAGGGGATCGCCGCGAAACTGCAGGAGGCCGGGTTCGACTGGCGCATGGCCGGCTGCTCGATGTGCCTCGGGATGAACCCGGACCAACTCCAGCCGGGCGAACGCTGCGCCTCCACCTCGAACCGGAATTTCGAGGGCCGGCAGGGCAAGGGCGGACGCACCCATTTGATGAGCCCCGCCATGGCCGCCGCGGCGGCGGTGACGGGCCGCCTGACGGATGTGCGCGAGCTCTGAGAGCGCCATCCATTCCCACGAGCGGCGCCGGAGGCGACGCACACCACAAGACATATGCGGGCTTGCCCGCATGCTATTTTGCTCAGATAGACCCAACTTTCGGCGCTTTGTTGCATCCACCCAAACTGCGAGGCGGGCCAGCCCGCCTCACGCCATTCTCCCCTCTTCTAGCCCGGACAAGCCGGGCTTTCAGGGGGCCCCATGCGGATGGAGAGGCGATGCGTTGTCCAGAAGCTCGGCTCTGGCCCGGCGGGCAGCCAGGATGTAGCTCCCGGACAACACCAGGCACCAAGCGGCCATGGCCGCGCATTGTTCCGGAAAGCTCCATCCGAAGTCGATCGCCCAGCCGGTGACGAATGGGCCGAGGGCGGAGCCGAAGACCATGGCCGCCGTTGCCAGCGCTTTGATCCCTCCGAGGTTGCGTGTGCCGTAATGCTCGGGCCAGAAGGCCCCCCACATGGCATTGGCCATGCCTGTACTCAGCCCGACCAGCGCCAGCGCCAGGAACCAGGCCGAGACATGGCTCGCCGGGCCGATCAGCCAAGTACCGAGCCCCATGGCGATCAGGTAGACCGGCAGCAACCGGGCAGATCCGAACCGGTCGACAGCCCATCCAGCCGCCAGCGAAGCAACAACCGTGAGCGCGGCATAGACGCTGTAGGCCAGCGCCATGGTGGCGAGGTCCCAGCCCTTCACCTCGGCGGTATGCACCTGGTGGAAGAAGATCACCGTGCCGACGAAGCTTGGCGTGATGACGCCTGGAAGCACTGCCCAGAACAGCCAATGGCGGGTTGCCTCGCCGCGCGTCCAATTGCGCCCGGCCAGCCCGGTCTGCGCCATGTCCTCGACACTGCCGCGCGGGATCCGCTCGCTGCGCAGGAGGTGGCCGATCAGGGGAGCGAATGCCAAGGCGAGAAGGGCCGCCACCGCCAGCCAGGCCTCGCGCCAGCCCAGGCCCGCGATTGCGAGGATCGCGATCGGCGGCAAGAGCGCCTCGCCCAGCGCATAGCCGAGGCCGGCCACCGCCACCGCCCGCCCGCGATGGGCCGCGAACCAACGCCCCATGGCGGTAATGGCAATGTGACCCATCATCCCCTGACCGCAGAACCGCAAGCCAAAGATCAGCACTGCGAGCATCCAAGCCGATGGGTTTACCCACATCGCTACCGCCACAGCCGTGTAGAGGGCCAGCACCATCAGAGCCAGCCGGCCCAAAGCCATCCGGTCGGCCAGTCGCCCCGCCTGGATCAGCACCGCCGCCGAGGCCAGCGTGCCCGCGAGATAGATTGTCGACCATTCGCCGTGACTGAGCGCATAGGCCGCCATCAGATGCCCGGCAAACAGTGAGATGAAGAAGGTTTGCCCGAAGCTGGAAGCCAGCGTCAGCGCGACCCCGGCGCCCAGCCAACGCGCATTATCGAGAAAAAACCGGGCCGCCATGGGCCCGGTCTAATCGGTTTCACCGCGCTGGGCGAGGATTACTTCACGATGATGAAACTGGGCACGAACACCTTGCTACCAGAGCTGCCCTTCTTGATGATCACGCCGCTGCCGGATTTGCCGATCACGCCACTGCGGGGGGTGCCGAATTTGCTGAAGCCACCGCGGAAGCTGCCGCGAAATCCGCGGCGGACGCCGCTGCGAAAGCCCCGGTGGCCAAATTTCTTGAACCCGACCTCCTGCACGGCGACCTGGGACAGCTGAGCGGTCTGGACCGGGGCGGCGCTGGCCAGCCCTGCGGTGATGGCGAGGGCGGCGGCAGCTGTGGTGATCCCAACGATAACGGAGTTCATCTCGGTTTCTCCTGTGATTGCGTCATGCCCGGCAGATGGGCACCGCCGCGATCACCTCCAATCCACATGAGATGACGTCCTCGTCAGCTTGCAGTGAGGCCACCTCCCGCGTTATTCCAGCGCCAGAGAGAAGGAGCCCGCGATGGACAAGTTCGAAAAACTGACCGGGGTGGCCGCCCCGATGCCGCTGATCAACATCGATACCGACATGATCATCCCCAAGCGGTTCCTGAAGACGATCAAGCGCTCGGGCCTCGGCGTGAATCTGTTCGACGAGCAGCGCTATCTGGATAACGGCTCGGAGAACCCGGATTTCGTGCTGAACCAACCCGCCTATCGCGAGGCGAAGATCCTGGTGGCGGGCGACAATTTCGGCTGCGGGTCCAGCCGCGAGCACGCCCCCTGGGCGATCGCCGATTTCGGCATCCGCTGCATCGTCTCGACCAGCTTTGCCGACATCTTCTATAACAACTGCTTCAAGAACGGCATCCTGCCGATCGTCCTGCCGCAGGAGGAGGTCGACAAGTTGATGGACGACGCGAACCGCGGCGCCAACGCCGTGGTGACCGTGGATCTGGAGGCGCAGACCATCACCGGCCCCGATGGCGGTGAGATCGCGTTCGAGGTTGACCCGTTCCGCAAGCATTGCCTGCTGAACGGGCTCGATGATATCGGCCTGACCATGGAGAAAGAGGCCTCGATCTCCGATTTCGAGGCCCGGCATCAGGCCGCGCAGCCCTGGCTCTGATCATCCTGTCCGGGCGAGTGGCGCCGCGGCGATGGCGGCTTCGGCGGCCCGCGCCTCGCGCCAACGGCCCAGTTTGCGCAGCAGACGGGCCTGATGGCCCAGCGCTTCTCGATTGGTCTCGTCGGCGAACAGGGCGTGGCGCAGATCGTCCAGCGCGCCGGTGTCGTCCCCGTCGGCTTCGCGCAGATGGGCCCGGGCGCTCCAGGACTTCGGGTCGAGAGGGTGCTCGAACACCGTCAGGTCCAGCAATTCTCGGGCGAGACCTGCCTGGCCAAGGGTTTGAAGATGCCGCGCCAGATCGGCCCGCAGACGGATCGAGCCTGGGTTTTTCTCGACAGCGTCCAGCGCGTCCTCGATGCTTCGGTCGGTCTGCGTCACAGGTCGGCTCCCCCAGGGCTTCGCTGACTGGGGAGCAGTTTTCTTTGATTTTTCTGTTTTCCGCAAGTTCTGAGACGGTTTGGGAATGATATGCCCGGTATCATGCGCAGAATTACCGCGGCTCTCTGTCTCGCTTTGGGCATGGGGTCAGTGATGTCCGAGGGGGCGGAGGGGGGGCCTCCGGTGCCCGAGACACCTGCCGAGGCGATCCGCGTTGCCGTTTTCAACACTTCGCTGGCCCGCAAAGGGGCAGGCAAGCTGATCCTCGATATCGAGCGCGGGCGCGATCGTCAGGTCCGCAATGTGGCCGAGATCATCCTGACTGTGCGGCCGGATATTCTGGTGATCAACGAGTTCGACCATGACCCGGCGGGACGGGCGCTCGATGGGTTTCGCAAGCAGCTTGCAGAGGGGGTCAAGGATCTCGATGGCATGGATTTCGCCGCAGCGCATCATGACGAGGTGAATACCGGCGTGCCCTCGGGCCATGATCTCGATGGTGACGGGGTGATGGCGGGGCCGAAGGATGCATTCGGCTTTGGCCGGTTTCCCGGGCAGTACGGGATGGCGGTGCTCAGCCGTTTCCCGATCCCCCGGGCGCGCAGCTATCGCCTGTTCCGCTGGGCCGACCTGCCCGGGGCGCTGCGTCCGATGCGGCCCGGGGGAGAGCCGTTTCACGCCGATGCGGTCTGGGGCGATCTGCGGCTGAGCTCGAAGAGCCATTGGGACGTCTCGGTGGCGCTGCCCGATGGGCGGGTTCTGCACCTTCTTGTCGCCCATCCCACCCCGCCGGTCTTTGATGGGCCGGAAGATCTGAACGGTCGGCGCAATGCCGACGAGATCCGGCTGCTGATGGCGATGTTGGACGGAGCGGACTGGCTGGCCGACGATGCAGGCCAGCGGGCGGAGCCGCCGGAACATGCCTTGATCGCCGGAGACCTCAACGCCGACCCGTTCGATGGCGAGGGCCGCGAGGAGGGAATCAACGCCCTGCTCGCCCATCCCCGATTGCAAGATCCGGCCCCGCGCAGCCAAGGGGCCGCCGAGGCCGGGGCCGAGCGTGGAGGCCAGGGCGGTGGCAATCTTGGTCAGAAGGGCGATCCCTCCCTCGACACGGCGGATTGGCGCGACAAGGACGGGCCGGGCAATCTGCGGGTCGATTATGTGCTGCCGACCACATCGCTGCGGGTCGTGGGCTCGGGTGTGTTCTGGCCCGAAAAGGCCGACAAGCGCGCCCGGCTGATCAAGGGCGGGTTCCCACCGGCGAGCTCCGACCACCGTCTGGTCTGGGTCGATATCGCGTTGGACTGAGAGACGGGCACACGGCATCTCGGTGTCGCGCGCCGCAGCATTCGGTTCTCGATGCTAGACCAAAATCGTTTCAACCTGACTCAGGTTGAAAAAGAATTTTGGTCCAGACCCAGAGCTTCGAGCAAAATCCTAGGATCTGACTGGTTCAGTCAGATCCGTTTTTTCTCTAGGAGAGGTGGCCGCAGACCGGACACTCGGGCGCTTTTTTCAGGCGGATCGTCCGGGTTTCGGCCCCCAGCGCGTCATAGAGGAGAAGCCGGCCGTCCAGCGGGCTCCCGGCGCCGGTGATCAGCTTCAGCGCCTCTGCGGCCTGCATCGACCCCATAACCCCGGCCAGCGCCCCCATCACCCCGGCCTCGGCACAGGTGGGCATCAGGCCCTCGGCCGGGCGTTGCGGGAAGATACAGGCATAGCAGGGGCCGCCGAGCCAGGGGCGATAGGTGCTGAGTTGTCCCTCCCACCGGCCAATGGCGGCAGCGACCAGGGGCGTGCGGGTCTCGGCCGCCACCTTGTTGACCAGATAGCGCGTGTCGAAATTGTCAGACCCATCCAGGACGAGGTCGTGGCTGGAGATGAGGTGCTCCGCGTTGGCCTCGGTCAGCCGCAGCGCATGCGCCTCCAGCGTGACATGCGGATTGATCC
>JBCBIS010000133.1:0-11915 GCA_038524325.1 Pseudomonadota bacterium | reverse complement strand
CCGCCCACGCCTTGGAATTCCAGACGCTACAGGAATGGCGCAGCGGTGGGCGCGGCCTTTCGCCGGTCGAGGCGACGATGATGGTCGCAATCCCCGAAATCGACGGTGCGACGGGCCCGATGGTTTATGGTGGCCGCACAAACGGCGGCCGCTCGATGCAGTCGGATGCCGAGCGCGCCGGTAGGTTGGCGGATCGCATCGGCCGCCTTGTCTCACTGCGGAAGACACCGATCCGGGATCGCAAGGTTGCGGTAGTCCTGTATGGGTTCCCGCCGAATGCTGGGGCTGTCGGCACGGCAGCGCACCTGGGTGTGTTCGAATCACTCCACAACACTCTGAACGCCATGGCGGCCGAGGGTTACGATGTCGATGTACCCGATACGGTCGATGATCTGCGCCGCGTCATCCTGAAGGGGAACGCTGAAGTTCACGGTCAGCAGGCCAACGTGGCGGCACGGGTCACAGCGGACGAGATCGTCGCGCGCGATCCTTATCTTTCAGAGGTCGAAGCCGCCTGGGGACCAGTGCCCGGCAAGCACCAGACCGATGGCCGTGATGTGTTTGTCTTGGGCGCGCATTTCGGCAAGGTCTTCGTTGGTGTGCAACCTGCCTTTGGCTACGAGGGCGATCCGATGCGCCTGCTGTTCGAGCAGGGCTTCGCCCCGACCCACGCATTTGCCGCCTTCTATCGCTGGCTCCGTCAGGACTACGCCGCCGACGCCGTGATCCATTTCGGCACCCATGGCGCGCTGGAGTTCATGCCCGGCAAACAGGCCGGCATGTCGGGGGCCTGCTGGCCCGACCGGCTGATCGGGGATCTGCCGAATTACTATCTCTACGCCGCCAACAACCCGTCTGAGGGGATGATCGCCAAGCGCCGGTCTGCGGCGACACTGATCTCCTACCTCACCCCGCCAGTGGCCCATGCGGGGCTCTACAAGGGGCTCGCGGAGCTGAAGACCAGCCTCGACCGCTGGCGCCAGATGGAGGCGGAGGATGCCACCCGGGGCGATCTCGCCCAGCTGATCCAAACTCAGGCCGCCGCCGTGGATTTGGCCGATCTGGATCCGCTCTGGGACGCTACAGCGCATGACCAGGTGGCGGGTCTCTCGGCCAAGATTGTCGAGCTGGAATACACGCTGATCCCTCACGGTCTCCACGTGATCGGAGCGCCCGCCGGGTCGGAGGAACGCCGCGACTATCTGCGCGCCATCGGCGAAGGGCAAGGGGTCGCTCTCGACGATGCTGCCATCGCGGCTGCCTGCGCCGGAAAGGGTGATCTTGCGCCCGAACTCCGCGCCATCCTGCAGCGCGCTGACCAGCTCTTGTCCGAGGATACCGAGACGCCCGCGCTGATCGCGGCACTCGATGGCCGATTTATCCCGCCCGCGCCAGGGGGAGATCTGATCCGCACACCCGATATCCTGCCGACAGGGCGGAACCTCCACGGGTTCGACCCGTTCCGCCTGCCCTCGGCCTTTGCCATGCAGGACGGGGCGAAACAGGCGGGCAAGCTGCTCGAGCGCCACTTGGCCGACAGCGGCGCGCTGCCCGAGACGGTGGCGCTGGTTCTCTGGGGCACCGACAATCTGAAGACTGAGGGCGGGCCGATCGCCCAGGCGCTGAGCCTGATGGGCGCCACCCCCCGCTTTGACAGCTATGGCCGGCTCGCGGGGGCGGATCTCGTCCCGCTCGACCAGCTCAACCGCCCCCGGATCGACGTGGTTATGACGCTGAGCGGGATTTTCCGCGATCTGCTGCCTTTGCAAACCCGGATGCTGGCCGAGGCCGCCTTCAAGGCCGCCATCGCGGAAGAGCCGGACGCGCAGAATTTCATCGCCAAACATGCCCGCGCCTATGCCGCCCTGCATGACGTCAGCCTTGAGGAGGCCGCACTGCGCGTCTTCTCGAATGCCGACGGCGCCTATGGCTCGAATGTGAACCTCTTGATCGACAGCGGCGCCTGGGCGGACGAGGATGAGCTGGCGGATACCTTCACCACCCGCAAATGCTTTGCCTATGGCCTGAATGGCAAACCGGTTCGCCAAGAGGGGCTGCTGCAATCGACCCTCGCAGGTGTTGAACTCGCCTATCAGAACCTCGAAAGCGTCGAGCTGGGGGTGACCACGGTCGACCATTACTTCGACACGCTGGGCGGCATCGGCCGTGCGGTGAAGAAGGCCAGGGGCGACGCGATCCCGGTCTATATCGGCGACCAGACGGCGGGGGAGGGCAAGGTTCGCACCCTCTCTGAACAGGTCGATCTCGAGGCCCGCACCCGGGTCCTCAACCCGAAATGGTACGAGGCGATGCTGGAGCATGGCCATGAAGGCGTGCGCCATATCGAGGCGCATGTCACCAACACCATGGGCTGGTCGGCCACGACGGGTCAGGTGCAGCCCTGGGTCTATCAGCGCATCTCGGAGACCTTTGTCCTGGACGAGGAGATGCGCCGCCGCCTTGCCACCCTGAACCCCCGTGCCTCAGCCAAAGTCGCAAACCGGCTGCTCGAGGCCCATGAACGCAATTACTGGGCGCCGGATGACGCGACGCTCGAAGCCCTGCGCCAGGCTGGCGACGAACTCGAAGATCACGTCGAGGGCGTCAGCAACTGGGCCGCGGAATGAGGAGAGACCCATGAGCCCGTTGGAAACACCCCCCTCCATCCCGCGCCGCACCCGGCCCGATGGCGAAGGGTCGGTCCAGGTCAAGATGGACCCGAAGATGAAAATCGAGGGGGCGAAGGTCTTCTCGGTCTATGGCAAGGGCGGGATCGGGAAATCGACCACCTCGTCGAACCTGTCGGTTGCGTTCTCCAAGCTCGGCAAACGGGTGCTGCAGATCGGCTGCGACCCAAAGCATGACTCGACCTTCACGCTGACGAAATGCCTGATGCCGACGGTGATCGACGTGCTGCAGGAGGTGGATTTCCACTCCGAAGAGCTGCGCGCCGAGGATTTCGTCTATGAGGGCTATAACGGCGTGATGTGCGTCGAGGCGGGTGGCCCGCCCGCGGGCACCGGCTGTGGCGGCTATGTAGTCGGCCAGACGGTTCGCCTGCTGAAGGAGCATCACCTGCTGGAGGACACCGATGTCGTGATCTTCGACGTCCTCGGCGATGTGGTCTGCGGCGGGTTTGCGGCCCCTTTGCAGCATGCGGACCGGGCGGTGGTGGTGACGGCCAATGATTTCGACTCGATCTATGCGATGAACCGCATCGTCGCGGCGGTGCAGGCGAAGTCTAAGAACTATGCGGTGCGCTTGGCCGGCTGCGTCGCCAACCGCTCGCGCGAGACCGATGAGGTGGACAAGTATTGCGATGTGGTCGGCTTCAAGCGCCTCGCTCATCTGCCCGATCTCGACGCCATCCGCCGCTCCCGCCTGAAGAAGGCGACGCTGTTCGAGATGGGCGACGAGGAAGACGTGGTCGCGGTGCAGAAGGAATATATCCGCCTCGCCGAGACGCTCTGGAACGGCACCGAACCTCTGGCGCCCGAGCCGATGAAGGACCGGGATATCTTTGAACTCTTGGGTTTTGACTGATGAGCGACACCTACGAGGATCAGCGCGGCCAGATCGCCACCTATTTCGACCGCACCGCGGCCGAGACATGGGAGCGTCTGACCTCGGACGCCCCGGTCAGCCGGGTGCGCGAGACCGTGCGTGCCGGCCGGGACCGGATGCGCGCCACGCTGCTGAGCTGGCTGCCGCAGGATCTCGGCGGTGCCCGGATCCTCGATGCCGGTTGCGGCACCGGCGCTCTGGCGGTCGAGGCGGCGCGGCGCGGGGCCGAGGTGGTGGCGATCGATCTGTCACCCACCCTGATCCGCACGGCGGAGGAACGGTTGCCCCAGGAGCTGCGCGGGCGGATCTCGTTCCGCTCGGGCGATATGCTCGATCCCTCCCATGGTCGCTATGACCATGCAGTGGCGATGGACAGTCTGATCCATTACCGCACCGAGGATATGATCGCCGCTTTGCAGCGTCTTTCGCCGCGGGTCGAGGGCGCGATCCTGTTCACAATCGCGCCGCGCACCCCGCTGCTGAGCGTGATGCACAGCGCGGGCAAGCTGTTCCCGCGCTCCGACCGCTCCCCGGCCATCGTGCCCGTCGGCCGCCGCACCCTGCGCCGCAGCCTGAAAGGCGCGCTGCCCAACCGGGTCTTGCTGCGGCAGGAGCGGATCAAATCCGGCTTCTACATCTCCGAGGCACAGGAGCTTTGCATCCGATGACCGAGCAGACGCCCCAGACGACCGCAGAGAAACCGCTCACCGGCATGGCCACCATGTGGAAGCAGCTGACCCCCAATCTGCTGCCCTTTGCCGATGCGGCGTCCGAGGGGCTGCCGATGGGGCGCTTGCTGCGCCTCTCGCTGTTCCAGGTCTCGGTCGGCATGGCGATGGTGCTGCTGACCGGTACGCTGAACCGGGTGATGATCGTCGAGTTGGATGTCCCGGCCTGGATCGTCGCGGTCATGGTCGGCCTGCCGCTGGTCTTCGCGCCCTTGCGCGCGCTGATCGGTCACCGTTCGGACCAGCACAAAAGCTATCTCGGCTGGCGCCGGGTGCCCTATATCCTGTTCGGCACCGGCATGCAGTGGGGCGGGTTTGCGATCATGCCCTTCGCTCTCTTGGTGCTGAGCGAAAATGCGGGTCCGTTCTGGCTGGGCGAGGTCGCGGCTGCGGTCGCCTTCCTGATGGTCGGCCTCGGCATTCACACGACCCAGACGGCGGGTCTGGCGCTGGCCAATGATCTGGCCGACGAGGAAACCCGGCCCCGGGTGGTCGCGCTGCTCTATGTCATGCTGCTGGTCGGCATGGCGGGCAGTGCGCTGGTCTTTGGCTGGCTTCTCACGGATTTCACACCGAAAATCCTGATCCAGATCGTCCAGGGTGCGGCGGTGGTGAGCCTCGTGCTCAACGGCCTCGCGATCTGGAAGCAGGAAAAGCAGAACAAACACATCACCCGGCACGACCGCGCGCGGCCGAGCTTCCGCGCCCAGTGGCAGCGCTTTGTCCAAGGCGGGCGGGCGGCGCGGCTGTTGGTGGCCACCGGCCTCGGCACCGCGGGCTTCACCATGCAGGACGTGCTGTTGGAGCCTTATGGCGGCGAAGTTCTGGGGCTCAGCGTCTCGGCCACCACGTTGCTGACGGCGCTGATGGCGGGGGGCTCGTTGATCGGGTTCTGGCTGGCCAGCCGCGCGCTGACCAAGGGGGCCGATCCGCACAAGATCGCGGCCTATGGGCTGGTGGCAGGGTTGATCGCCTTCTCGGCGGTGATCTTCGCCGACCCGCTGGGCTCGGCTGCCTTGTTCCGCACCGGGGCGATGATGATCGGCTTCGGCGCCGGGCTGTTCCTTGTGGGAACGCTGATCGCGGCGATGGATCTGGCCGAGGAGGGCACTTCGGGCCTGGCGCTGGGCGCCTGGGGCGCGGTGCAGGCGACCTCGGCCGGGATCGCGGTGGCGATGGGCGGCGCGGTCCGCGACATCGTCTCGGAATGGGCATTGTCGGGCGCCATGGGGCCGGCGCTCGCCATGCCATCGACGGGCTATGGCTTCGTCTATCACATCGAAATCGGCCTGCTGTTCATGACCCTTGTCGCGATCGGCCCGCTTGTGCGGCGCCACCGCGTCGCAAAGCGCCCTGCGCAATTTGGCCTGGCTGAAATGCCGGCCTGACTATGGAGGACCTCCCATGCCTGGAGACATCACGAACCATCTCGATTGGGCACAGATCACGCTGTACCTGTTCTGGATCTTCTTTGCGGGCCTGATCTATTACCTGCAGCGCGAGTCGAAGCGCGAGGGGTATCCGCTGATCCGCGAGGACGGCGAGATCCAGACCGGTCTGGTCGACTACTTCCCCCCGGTGCCCGAGCCGAAAACCTTCGAGTTGCCCCATGGCGAAGGCTCGGTACATGCGCCGGACATGTATGAGGGCGAAAAGCGTGGAGACATTGCGCTGGAGCGGGTCTCGGGCGCCTTCTCGGACCCCTACGAGCCCACGGGTGACCCGCTGACCGATGGCGTCGGCCCCGCCGCCTGGGCGCAGCGCAAGGATGTGCCGGACCTGACGCTGGAGGGCAAACCAAGCGTGGTTCCGCTCAGCTCGGATCCCGAATTCACCCTGCTCGAGAGCAATATCGACCCCCGCGGCCTGGATGTCTGGGGCAATGATATGGAGATCGCCGGCAAGGTCACCGATGTCTGGGTCGACCGGGCCGAGCAACTGATCCGCTATGTCGAGATGGAGGTGAAGGACAGCACGCAGAAAGTGCTGATCCCGATGAACCTTGTTACCTTCCACCGCGGCGCCGAATTCCGTGGCCCGCCAGGCAAGGTGATGGTTCGCTCGCTCTTGGCCGAGCAGTTCGCGGGTTGCCCGGGCACCAAAAGCCCGACCGAGGTCACCCGGCTCGAGGAGGACAAGATCATGGCCTATTTCTCGGGCGGCAAGTTCTTCCAGACGCCCCGCTCGCGCGATCCGTTGGTGTAAGCGATGAGTGGCTTCGAGAACGAACCCGTCCACGGTCTGCCCGCCTTTCTGCCGAAGGGCGAGCGGATCCTCTGGCAAGGCGCCCCGCGCGCCCTGTCGCTGGCCCGTCAGGCGCTGCTGATCGGGCCGGTGCTGGTCTATTTCACCGTGCTGGGCCTGTGGCGGTTTCTCGAAGCGATGAGCCTTGGCGCCACCCCCGTGGCGGCGCTGGGCAGCGTTGTCTCTTTGATCCCGTTCGCGCTGGCGACGGTGGCGATCCTCTATCTGATGGCGCTCTGGATCGCGCGGACCACGCTGTACACGATCACAAATCGGCGGGTGGTGATCCGCTTTGGCGTGGCGCTGAAGATGGCCGTTAACCTGCCCTTTGCCGAGATCGGTGCGGCCGATCTCAAGCGCAACCGCGATGGCAGCGGCACCCTGGCGCTGACGATGACGGGGGAGGGGCGGATCGCCTTCCTCCATCTCTGGCCCAATGTCCGGCCCTGGCATTATCTGCCGACGCAGCCGGCCCTGCGCGCGATCGAAGCGCCAGAGAAGGCAGCCGAGGCTCTGGCGGGGGCGCTGGCCGCTTATCACGGTCACAGCACGGCCCCGGTCGCCGCCGCGACTGGCAAGCCGGTGCAGGCGCCCGGCGGCGCCCTGCCGGCGGCAGGCTGAGGGAGGGCTGGCGATGCACGCACACCGGCCCAAACGCCCGCCGCTCCGCGCCGGCCTGCCCGCGGTGATCATCGCCGGGCTGGTGCTGTTCGGCGTCTATATCGCCGTCGAGGGGGTGGCCAGCGGCAAGCTGCGCGACACGCTGCCCCCGGGCCCGCCAGTGGCGGAGCGCGCCTTGCGCTTTACCGACCATGCCCCGGGGGTGGTCGCGGTCCTGGATGCCGACACCGGCGAGGCGCTGGAGCTGCTCGGCCGCGACGAAGGGATGTTCCTGCGCGTCGCCATGCGCAGCTTTGCCCGCGACCGGCTGAAGATCCGCGTCGGCTCCGAACAGCCCTTCGAGCTCGCCGAATGGCCCAGCGGCCATGTCACCCTGCGCGACCCAGCCACCGGTCGGGTCATGCAGCTCAAGGCCTATGGCCACAGCCAGGTCGCGGCCTTCAAAAAATACCTGACCATGGGAGGAAATGGATGAAACGCCTGTTCGACCTGATCCGCTACCGCTTCGACGTGCCCTGCACGGTGGAGGTCAGCCACACATTCGACAGCCTGCACGCCCATGTGATCCTGCCCGACGGGGTGGACATGAACCCGGGCGATCAGGTGCTTGTGCATGGCGAGGATGTCGCCGTTCCCTATGGCGAGGTCCAGACCTTCCACCGCACCGCCACCGTCGGCCGCGCCACGCTGGCAGAGCGCCTCTGGACCCGGGCGACCGGCGATCTGGAATATATGGAACTCTTGGAGTTCAGCTTCTCGGAGGAGGTCTACGCATGAACATGATCGCCCGCGATGTGGAGGCTGAGGCCGCCAAAGCCCCGAACGAGACGACCGCGATGGCGCAGGAGACGACCCTCCTGAACCCGCGCTTCTATACCACCGATTTCGACGCGCTGGATGCGACCGACCTCAGCGGTGTGCGCAAGGAAATGGACGATATGTTGGAGGAGCTCGCCTCCGACCCCAACAAGGGCCATTTCAAGAAGAACGAAGAGTGGGACGAGATCGATTTCGACGGGATGGATCCGGCGCTGCGGCGCGAGCTGGTCGATTTCCTGGTCTCCTCGCTGACCGCCGAATTCTCGGGCTGCGTGCTCTACAAGGAGATGCGCAAACGCGGCACCAATGACGATATCTGCAAGCTCTTCGGCTACATGAGCCGGGACGAGGCGCGCCATGCGGGCTTTATCAACGACGCCCTCAAGGAGTTCGGCATCGGGGTAAACCTGGGCTTTTTGACGCGTGAGAAGAAGTACACGTTTTTCCGGCCTAAGTTCATTTTCTATGCGACCTACCTCTCCGAAAAAATCGGCTATGCCCGATACATCACCATCTTCCGCCATCTGGAGAAGCACCCGGAGCATCGGATTCATCCGATCTTCAAGTGGTTCAAGGAATGGTGCAATGACGAGTTCCGCCATGGCGAGGCCTTCGCCTTGCTGATCCGCTCGGACCCGAAACTGACCCAGGGGATCAACCGGCTGTGGATCCGCTTTTTCCTGATCGCGGTCTTCGTGACCATGCATATCCGCGACCATGCTAGGCCCGTGTTCCACGAGGCGCTGGGGCTCGATATCGATGACTACGACCGCAAGGTGATCCGCCTGACGTCGGAGATTTCGCGTCAATGCTTCCCCTTCGAGCTCGATCTCGACAATGAGCGGATGTGGGACCTGATGAGCCGGATGCGCCATGTCTCCGAGGCGATGGCGGCGGCGGATCGCCAGGGCGGCGTGATGGGTTGGATCCGCAAGATCGGTCTCGGCGCCCGTGCCGGGGGACTGTTCGCTCGGATGTACGCAATGCCGGTGAAGAACCACGACATGCCCGCCCTGTCGGACATTCGCCTGGCGCCTGTCTGGTAGACGCATGGAGTTCCTCTGGCCCGCCCTGTTCGCGCTGTTTTTCTGGTGGTTTTCCACCGGATGCGTGCTGTTGCTCGACCGGCGGGTCAGCCTCGGCCCCGCAGCGTCGCGGCTGGCGGAGGTGGGGGTGCTCCTGCTCTCGATTGCCGTTCTGGATTGGAGTGCGGGGCAGGCGACCACCCAGGCCGCCTATATCGGCTTTATGGCGGCGATCACGCTGTGGGGCCTGCATGAGCTGAGCTTCATCCAGGCCCGTGTGACCGGACCCCGCCCGGTGGCGGCCCCTGCGGGGCTGTCCGGCTGGGGGCGGTTCAAGGCGGCGCTCGGCGCGATCCTCTGGCATGAATTGGCCGTGGCGGTGACCGCTCTGTTCCTGTTCGTCATCTGTCACGAGGGGGAGAATTGGGTCGGTCTCTGGACTTTCCTGGCTCTTTGGGGGCTCAGATTGTCGACCAAGATCAACATCTTCCTCGGCGTGCCGAACATGACGGTGGACCTGCTGCCAGACCGCCTCGCCTTTCTGCACTCGCATTTCCGTAAACGGCCGATGAACTGGCTGTTCCCGATTTCGGTGACGGTGGCGACCGTCGCGGCCGGCTGGGTCGCGCATCCCGCCTTTCTGACCGGCGCCAGCCCGTTCGAGGTGACGGCCGCCGCGCTGCTCTCCACGCTGATCACGCTCGGTATGATCGAGCATTGGTTCCTTGTCCTGCCCATCCCCGATGCCGCGCTCTGGCGCTGGTTGCCGGGGGTCGAGGCCCCGTCCACAGCCAAAGCCGCCGGGGTCAGCCCGGGCCCCTGAAGGGAGATACGCCATGGATTACGAACGCTTTTTCCGCGACGAGCTGGACCAGCTGCAAGACCGCGGCAATTATCGCGTCTTTGCCGATCTCGCCCGTCAGGTCGGCGCCTTTCCAAAGGCGCATCACCACACGCTGGGCCGGGATGTCACCGTCTGGTGCTCGAACGACTATCTCGGCATGGGCCAGCACCGCGCCGTGCGCGAGGCGATGATCGAGACGATCGAGGAGATGGGCTGCGGCGCCGGCGGGACCCGGAATATCGGCGGCACGAACATCCACCATGTGCGGTTGGAGCGGGAACTGGCCGATCTCCACGGTAAGGAGGCGGCGCTGCTGTTCACTTCGGGCTATGTCTCGAACTGGGCGTCGCTCGGCACCCTGGGCGCGCGTTTGCCCGGCTGCCTGATTCTGTCGGATGCGAAGAACCACGCCTCGATGATCGAGGGGATCCGCCATTCCAAGGCCGACCGGGTGATCTTCAAGCATAACGACATGGAGGATCTGGAGCGCCACCTGATCGCCGCGGGCGACCGGCCAAAGGTGATCGCCTTCGAGAGCGTCTACTCGATGGATGGCGATATCGCCCCAATCGCCGAGATCTGCGATCTGGCCGATAAATACGGCGCCATGACCTATCTGGACGAGGTCCATGCCGTGGGCATGTATGGTCCTCGCGGCGGCGGGATTGCCGAGCGGGAAGGGCTGATGGACCGTGTCACCCTGATCGAGGGCACGCTGGCCAAGGCCTATGGCGTGGTCGGTGGTTACATCACGGGTTCGACCGCGCTTTGCGATTACATCCGCTCTTTCGCCAGCGGGTTCATCTTTACTACAGCGCTGCCGCCAGCCGTCGCCGCTGGGGCGCGGGTCTCGGTGCGCCATCTCAAGCATTCCTGCCACGAGCGGTTGCTGCAGCAGGAGAATGTGGCAAAGCTCCGCGCTCGGTTGGATGCCGCCGGCGTGCCGCACATGCCGAACCCCAGCCATATCGTGCCAGTGATGATCGGCGACCCGGTGAAATGCAAATGGGTCTCGGATCTCCTGCTCGAGGAGCATGGGATCTATGTCCAGCCGATCAACTATCCCACCGTGCCGGAAGGGACCGAGCGGTTGCGCTTGACCCCCGGCCCGCTGCACACGGATGCCGAGATCGACCACCTTGTGGGCGCGTTGGAGCAGCTCTGGGACCAGTGCAATGTCGCGCGCGCAGGGCGGCAAGCGGCCGAGTGAGCCCAGATCTCGACACGCTTCCGTCATAGCGGCATAGTACATCCAACAAAATCAGAGCGGACCGCCCCAGCGCGGCCCGGCATTTTGGGGGAGGTGAGAGATGACGGACAAAGGCAACACCAACGCGATCAGCGGGCGCTGCCTGCTCCTGTCGCTGTTTGGGGCAGGGATCCCGGCGCTCATCATTGCGGCGATTGGTGATTTCGAGGGGTTGGCGCTGTTGGGCCTGATGGTGATCTGGTTCGGCGCGGCCTATCTTCTGGCCAAGAAATGCGCCGAGGACGAGGATGGTCTGATGCGCAAGATCTTCGGCGACGGCAGCGCGGAGAGCACGCCCTCCGATGGGAGCGAGGCCGGTTGGCTGCTCGAAGAGCGCCGCTCGGACATTCCAGAGCCTGCCAAGACGATGTCGAGCGCTGCGACCTCGGGTGCGATCTCGCGGCTGACCGGCAAGCCCCTGGATCACGCGGCACCCGCGCCGAAACCGGCTGCTGTTGCCAAACCCGCGCCTGCGCCAAAGCCTGCGCCTGTCCCCGAACCGGCGGCGGCCCCGAAACCGGCTGCACCCGCCCCAGCGCCGAAAGCCGCCGAGACGCCGGCCGCCCCGGTCGGTCAGAAACCCACCTTCCTGAAGGCAGCGCGCGAGGGCGGGCCCGATGACCTGAAGCAGATCAAGGGCGTGGGGCCGAAGCTGGAGACCATGCTGCATGGCATGGGGATCTTCCATTTCGACCAGATCGCGGTCTGGACCGAGGCGGAACTCGCCTGGGTCGACGACAATCTGGAAGGCTTCAAGGAGGAACTCTATGCCCGCTTCGCCGTAACCAGCGTCGAGGGGCTGTGGGAGGGGCGGCCGCTGG
>JBCBIS010000132.1:0-11988 GCA_038524325.1 Pseudomonadota bacterium | reverse complement strand
ATTTTGGGGCGCGCCCGGGACGGCGCGCCCTAAAATGCTGCCGGCCGGGCGAGTCTTAGAAGCCGAAGCCTTCGAATTTTTTCTTGAAGCGAGAAACGCGGCCGCCGGTATCCATCAGCTTCTGGTTGCCGCCGGTCCAGGCCGGATGGGCGCTCGGGTCGATATCGAGGGTCAGGGTGTCGCCCTCGGCGCCATAGGTCGAGCGCATCTGGATGACCGAGCCGTCGGTCATTTTCACGTCGATGACGTGGTAATCGGGGTGAATATCCGCCTTCATGGCCGTGCTCCTTCGCGCGCCGCGCGCCTCAGATCTCTGGGATTGCGGGCCGTATAGTCAAAACGCGCTCGGCAGGCAATGGGATTTATGCGTGGAGGCTGATGGGATCCGGTTGCGCGCCGGTCGGCGGATTGCGCTTCGCAGCGCCTCATCGTCGGTGTCGCCTCTCCGATGCCAGCGACAGAGAAGGGGGTGCAATCCGCCCGCCCGGTGGCTTCGGCGTTACTCCGGTCTCTGCCGGGGCCAGACGTTCTGCGGCGATCAACGCGCGTGTGTCAGTCGAACTTGTAGAACGCTTCGTAAATCGGCCCCAGCGTGTCCTCGTGGAACAGCGAGCTGACCGAAGTGTCATTGGCCACGTTCAGCACCGCTTGGGCGAACATCGGCGCGATCGAGACGACGCGGATATTCGGCGCCGCCTTGCCCGCCTCGGTCAGGCCGATCGAGTCGGTGATAACCAGGGATTTCATGGCCGAGTTGCTCACCCGCTCGATCGCCGGGCCCGACAGCACGCCGTGGGAGATATAGGCATGCACCTCGGCCGCGCCCTGGTCCATCAGCAGATCGGCCGCCTTGCAGAGCGTGCCCGCCGTGTCGCAGATATCGTCGACGATGACACAGCACTGGCCGCGGACATCGCCGATCAACACCATCTCATCGACCTTACCGGCTTCCGAACGGCGCTTGTCGACAATCGCCAGGCCGGCATCGATGCGCTTGGCCAGATCGCGGGCGCGCACCACGCCGCCCACATCGGGGCTGACCACCATCACCGGCTTCTCCGAGGACAGGTTGTGCCGAATATCCAGCCCGAAGACCGGCGAGGCATAGAGGTTATCCACCGGGATATCGAAGAAGCCCTGGATCTGACCGGCATGAAGATCCATGGTCAGGACCCGGTCAATCCCGGCCTCGACCATCAGGTTGGCCACCAGCTTGGCCGAGATCGGCGTGCGGGCCGAGGTGCGCCGGTCCTGCCTGGCATAGCCGAAATAGGGCATCACCGCCGTGATCCGCCGCGCCGAGGAGCGACGCAGCGCATCGGTGATGATCAACAGCTCCATCAGGTTGTCATTGGCGGGTTTCGAGGTGGATTGCAGGATAAAGCAATCCTGCCCGCGCACATTGTCGTTGATCTCGCACCAGATCTCGCCGTCATTAAATCGTTCGACCCGGGCCGAGGTCAGGGCCACTTTCCCACCCTGATAGACCGAGATTCGCCGCGCGATGCTCTCGGCCAGCGGCATGTTCGAATTGCCTGCGATCAGCTTCATCGTCATGTCCGAATTCTGCGCCATGGTCCCGCTCCCCAGCTCGTTCCAGACCCCACCTGTCACGCGGCTGTCATAGCAACCGCGCCCTCCCTTGCAATGATTCGATCCCTGCGCCATCCCGGGGGCAACGATTGGCCGCAAGGAGGGGCAAATGGCCCGGATCGACTATTTTCTCTCGCTGATGAGCCCCTGGGCCTATTTCGCGGGCAACCGCTTGGAAGAGATCGCGGCGCGGCACGGGGTCGAGACCGCCTACAAGCCCATCGACACCGCCCAGGTGTTCCCCGCCTTGGGCACACTGGCGCTGCCTCAGCGGCCGCCGGCGCGCAAGGCCTATCGGTTGCAGGAACTGCGCCGCACATCTTCGCGCACCGGGATGCCCTATCACGAGACCCCGGCGCATTGGCCGGTGGATGCGGCCCCCGCCTCGCGCGCGCTGATCGCGCTTGCCGAGGCGGGCGGCAATGCGGGCGGGTTCGCTCAGGCGGTACTCCGCGCCGTCTGGGCCGAGCAGCGTGATGTCTCAGACCCTGCCGTGGTCGCGGAGTTGATCCGCGGGGCAGGGGGCGACCCGGGCACCATGGCAGAGGCGATGGAGCGGGCGGGAGAGGCCTATGCCGCCAATGCCGAAGAGGCCGCAACGCGCGGCGTGTTCGGTGTGCCCTTCTATATGGTCGGCGAGGAGATGTTCTGGGGTCAGGACCGCCTCGCCGATCTCGACTGGCATCTGGCTCGGATCTAGACCAAAATCGTTTCAACCTGATTCAGGTTGAAAAAGACTTTTGGTCCAGACTCAGAGCTTTGAGCAAAATCCTAGGAGCTGACTGGTTCAGTCAGATCCGTTTTTGCTATAGACCCCCGCCACACGCGCTGTCCCGGGCTTGACCCGGGACCTCCTGGAGCTGCTCGAGCCGTCTCAAGCGGCTCGAAGAGGTCCCGGGTCAAGCCCGGGACAGCGCTCTTGGATCAGCCGTCCATCTCAGCTTTATGCGCCTCGACCATTTCGGCCATCGAGTGGAAGGTGAAATCCACCTTCGGCATCTCGCCCGGCGGCATCGTGGCGCCAAAACCTTCATCGGCGTAGCGGCGATAGATCCAGGCATTGGCAAGCCCATAGGCGTTGGCCGGGGCGTGATCGTGGAACATGCTCTCGGCCGTGTGCAGGATGTCCCCCCTGTCGATCCCGCGCCGCCCCAGCACCTCCAGCATATAGTCGAAATTGCGCGGTGTTGGCTTGTAGGAGCCCACATCCTCGGCCGTGTAAGCGCCGTCGAAGGTCACGCCCAGTCTGGCATTCGAATGGGCGAAAGAGGCGTTGTCGCAATTGGTCAGGACTACCAGTTTGAAGTGTTGCTTCAGATAAGCCAGCGCCTCGGCACTGTCGGGAAAGGCCGGCCAGTGTTCGACCGAGCGGCCATAGACCAGCGCCTCGTCCCAGGTCACCTCCAGCCCCCATTCCTCGGCCAGCCGGCGATAGACCGTGGCGAGGATCTGTGAGTAAAGCTTTGCCGGCGTCTGCGCCTGCGTGGTGCTTTCGTAATAGGCATGGGCCTGGAGGATCTGATTGCGGCTGAGCCCTGGCACCTGGTCGGTAAGTGGCTTGAGGCCGGCCACCATCCCGCTCTCCCAATCGATCAACGTGCCATAGACATCGAAGGTTAACGCCTTGAAGTCGCTCAATCTCATCACGTTCTCCACAAAAAAGGCCCCGGCGTGGTGCCGGGGCCGCATCAGAGGGGGGGGGCGGGATCAGCCGCGCAGGTTCTTGCGGATCTGGGCCGCTTCACGGTTCCGGCCCTCGGCTTCCAGGAACTCCAGCACCTCGCGGCGGATCTTCTTCGTCGCGTTGTCATGGCTCTGTTTGCCGATGCGGCCCCGGGTCGCCCCGCTTTGCTGGGCCAGGCTGGTCAGTTGGGCCTGCCGCTCGGGCGATTGGGGATGCGATGAAAAGAACGCGGCAGCCAACCCGCCCTGGCTGCCATAGACCCGGGCCAGCACCTCGAAGCTTTTTGCACCTTCGACCATGTTGTAGCCGGCCGCCGAGGCGTATTTGAACCCGGTGGTGTCCGCATCGGTCTCCTGCGAGCGCGAAAACGAACTCACCGCCGCGTTCTGGCCCAACCCGATGGCGAGATTGGTCAGACCGCCGCTCACGCCGGCCGCCGCTGCCCCGATCCCGACAATCGCGCCGAGCACGCCGACCGCCTGACGGTTTGCCTTGCCCGCGCTGATATGGCCGCGATCGATATGCGCGACCTCATGTGCGGCCACGGTCGCCCATTGCGCCTCGTTCTCCATCGCGGCCAGAAGACCAGCGTTCACGAACAGATAGCCGCCGCCGGTGGTGAAAGCGTTGATCGAGGCATCTTTGACGATATAGGCCTGCAAGGGCACCGAACCTGGCGGGCGCTGTCCCGCGATCCGGTTGACCACACCATTGACATAGGTGTTCAAGCCCCGGTCGGTGATCAGCTTGTCCTTCGCGCGCAGATCCGCCACCAATTGGCGCGAGGCGCGCTGCTCCTCGGCAATCGAGGCCTGGGTGTTCTGGGTGTTCGGCGCACATCCGGCTGCCACTCCCGTCAGCGCGAGTGTGACTGCTAATGCTCGAAAAAACCGCATGGCAATCTCCTTATCCTGTGTCTCACCCACCCAACGCCAAAAGGCCCGAGCCCCGTCGCGCTGTCAAGGCAGCCGGGATTCGCCGTGGCACCCCTCGATCCTGCGCGACGGCGGCGCAGGTGGGGTCAGGGCTTGGTAACCCGGTCGCAATGCCTTACCTCTCGATCAAGTCAAACCGGAGCCGTCATGTCCCTGCCGCAACCGACCCGCCTCTACGATCAGCCCCGCGCCCCGAACCCGATGCGGGTCAATCTGTTCCTGGCTGAGAAGGGGCTGGAGATTCCGCGCGAAATGGTGGACCTGATGGCCGGTCAGCACAAGGAAACGGCCTATCTGTCGAAAATCGGCGCGACGGTCTGTCCGGCTCTGGAACTTGAGGACGGAACGGTGCTGACCGAGACGCAGGCGATCTGCCGCTATCTGGAAGCGCTGGCGCCCGAGCCGAACCTGATGGGGCGCAATCCGCTCGAGATGGCAGAGATCGAGATGTGGCAGCGCCGGGTCGAGTTTGGCCTGTTCGCCGCTGTCGGCCAATGCTTTCGCCACACCAACCCGGCGATGAGCGTGATGGAGGACCAGGTGCCCGCATGGGGCGAGGTCAATCGCGGGCGTATCGATGGCCATCTGCGTGCGCTGGAGGCCCGGTTGGAGGGGCGGGCGTATCTGGCTGCCGACCGGTTCACGATCGCTGATATCACTGCCTTCATCGCCTCGGGGTTTCAGCGGATCATCAAGCACCCGATCCCGGAGGATCTCGTCCATCTCGCCGCCTGGCGCGACCGTATCAAGGCGCGGCCCAGCGCGGCCGCCATCAGGAGCTAGCCCATGAACCCGTTTCTGACCGAATGGACCACGCCGTTTGGCCTGCCGCCATTCGACGTGATCGAGACTGTGCATTTCCGCCCGGCGTTCGAGGCGGCCCTGGCCGCGCACAAAGCCGAGATGGAGGCCATCGCGACCGACCAGGCTGCGCCCGATTTCGACAACACCATCCGGGCGATGGAGGCGTCTGGCACGGTGCTGGACAAGGTTTCGGCGGTGTTCTTCAATCTCTGCTCCAGCCACACCAGCCCGGAATTGCAGGAGATCGAGCGCGAGATGTCGCCGATCCTCTCACGCCATTTCTCGTCAGTCTATCTGAACCAGGATCTGGCGAACCGGGTGTTCGCGGTCCCGGGCGACGGGTTGGGGGCCGAGGAAGCGCAGGTGCTCAAGCGTATGGTCGAGCGCTTCGAACGGGCGGGCGCGCGGCTGGATGACGATGCGCGGGCCCGGGTGGCGGATGTTCAGGCGCGCTTGTCCGAGCTGGGAACTGCATTCTCTCAGAATGTCTTGAAGGACGAATCCGAATGGGTGCTTGAACTTGGCGAAGGGGATCTCGACGGCCTGCCGCCCTTCCTCCTCGCCACCGCCAAGGCCGAAGCCGAGGGGCGCGGTCTGCCGGGCCACGCGATCACGCTCAGCCGCTCCTCGATCGAGCCGTTCCTGACCTTCTCCACCAGGCGCGATCTGCGCGAGAAAGCCTGGCGCGGCTGGCTGGCGCGGGGCGAGAGCAGCAATTGGCCGCTGGTCGACGAGACCGTGGCGCTGCGCATCGAACGGGCCAATCTGTTGGGCTTTCCGAGTTTCGCGGCCTTCAAGCTGGACAACCAGATGGCCAAGACGCCGGAGGCTGTCCGCGATCTGCTCATGGCGGTCTGGCAGCCGGCCCGCGCCCGCGCCGCCGAGGAAGCCGCTGGCCTCCAGGCGCTTGCCGCCGAGGAAGGCGCCAACATCCAGATCGAGGGTTGGGATTGGCGCCATTACGCCGAGAAGCTGCGCAAACAGCGCTATGACCTCGATGAGGCCGAGACCAAACCCTATCTCACCCTCGACAGCATGATCGGCGCGGCCTTCGACGTGGCCAACCGCCTGTTCGGGCTGGAGTTTGCCGCGGTCGACGTAACCCTGCACCACCCGGATGCAAGGGCCTGGGATGTGACGCGGAACGGTCGGCATATCGCGCTGTTCGTGGGGGACTACTTCGCCCGGCCCTCGAAACGTTCGGGCGCCTGGATGTCGACCTATCGCGGGCAGCAGAAGCTGGAGGCGCCCGAGCGCCCCATCGTGCTCAACACCTGCAACTTCGCCAAGGGGGATCCGACCCTCCTGACCTGGGACGATGCGCGGACCCTGTTTCACGAGTTCGGCCACGCGCTGCATGGGATGATGTCGGATCTGACCTATCCCTCGATCGCCGGAACCGCGGTGGCGCGGGATTTCGTGGAACTGCCAAGCCAGCTCTACGAGCATTGGCTGAGCGTGCCCGATGTGCTCGAAGCCCATGCCAAGCACTATGAAACCGGCGCGCCGATGCCCGCGGAGCTCATCGCAAAAATCAAGGCTGCCGAGACGTTTAACCAGGGGTTCGCAACGGTGGAATACACCGCCTCGGCCCTGGTCGATCTGGAGATGCATGTCCTCGAGAGCGCCGAGGGTTTTGACGGCCGGGCATTCCAGGCCTCGGTGCTGGAGCGGATCGGCCAGCCCCGCGCCATCCCGATGCGCCACGGCACGCCCCATTTCCAGCATGTGTTTTCGGGCGATGGATACTCGGCAGGCTACTACTCCTATATGTGGTCCGAGGTCATGGATGCCGACGCGTTCCGCGCCTTCGAGGAGGCCGGGGATGCGTTCGACAAGGCCACCGCCGACCGTCTCGCCACCCATATCTACAGCGCCGGCGGGCGAGAGGAGCCCGAGGCGGCCTATATCGCCTTCCGGGGCCAGTTGCCCGGCGTCGAGGCGTTGCTGGAGGGCAGGGGTTTGACGCCCGCCTGACCCAACGCGGTGCACATCGCCAGCGGTCGGGGTGGGCATCGGCTCGGCGGCTGCGTAGGGCGATGACGGCTTCACCTGGAAGCAGCAGAGTGTCCGGCAAACCGTCGACCCGGCCGCGTTAGTGCACGCGACCTTGGGTCACTGCGATGCGGGTGTCCGATCAAAGCGGGGCGGAGAAACAGGCCCGAGGTCTCCGCTTCGAGCCTGCCTATGTCCTGGACCTGTGGCCGCAGACCCGCCCGCTCTGCGTCACACGCTGGCCACAAGCGCGGCGAGCGCAGCCGACGCCAGCCGCGCCTCCGGCGGATCGGCCCGGCTCGTGATAACAATCGGGATCCGCCCGCCCATGACGACGCCCGCCGCACAGGCGCCCATGAAATAGACCATCATCTTGAACAGCGCGTTGCCCACCTCGATGCTCGGCACCAGCAAAGCATCGGCCTGGCCCGCCACGGGGCCGGACAACCGCTTCAGCGCGGCGGCCTCGGGCGAGACCGCATTGTCGAAGGCGAGCGGCCCGTGAAACGCCGCCGGCCAGCCTTGGGCATTGGCCCAGGAGGCCAGGTCGCCCGCGGCCACACTGCTCGGCATTTGCGGCAAGACCTCTTCGCTGGCCGAGAGACAGGCAATCTTCGGCGCCTCCAGCCCAATCATGCCCGACAGCGTCACGAGGTTCTCGGCAATCGCCTGCAAGGTCTTCATGTCGGGCGCGACGTTCAACGCCCCGTCCGAGATTAGCAGAGGCGCGCTCTCTCCTACCGTCATGTGAAAGATATGGCTCAGCCGCTTGCCGATCCTGATCCCGGCTTCGCGGCGCAGAAGGGCGGCCATCAGGGCATCGGTATGGATCTGACCCTTCATCACCATCTGGATGGCCGGGTCGGGGGCCAGCACCGCCGCGGCATCGGCCAGCGCCGCATCGCCGCTCGCGTCAATTTGCGTGAACGCCGCGATGTCCCATCCCGAGTTCTCCGCCAGTTCGGCCATCCGCGGCAGGGCACCGATCAGCACCGGCTCGATCAACCCGGCATCGGTGCCGAGCCGCGCGCTCTCCATGGCCACCGGGTGATCCGCGCCCACGATCAAGGCGCGCACGCGCGGGCGTCCCTGTGCTCGGGCCAGCAGGGCGGCGGGGGCAGTGACGGGCGTGGTGGAGAGCATGGGGCCTCACAAACTCGGTCAAAGGCGCTTGGCAGCGCAGGCGATGGTGGCGTGATAGAGCAGGCAATGCGGCGTGTCCTTCATCGGATCCTCCGCTATCACCATGCCGATCTTCTCGGCAACCCGGCGCGATGCGTGGTTCTCGCGGTGGATTTCGGCGACAACCCGGGTCAGGCCGGTGGCGAACCCATGCGCCAACAGGTTGGCGGCCGCTTCAGGAGCATAGCCCCGGCCCCGCGCCTCGGGCAACACGCGCCATCCGATCTCGGTGCGGGGGCCTGTGGCATCCTCCGGGATCAGCAGGACCCACCCCAGGAATTCCTCTGGATGCTCGGCCCGGGCAATCACCCAATATCCCTGGCCGGCGGGATACGGCCCGCGAATGCGTGCCTTTACAAAGGCTTCATGCGCCGCCGGACGGCCGATCGGCAGATCCAGCCAGTCGGCCGTTCCCAAACTGCGGTCGAGGTCCAGACAAGCGTCGAGATCGGCCATCCGCCGTGGCCTCAGCCGCAGCCTGGGCGTCTCGATGATCGGCAGAGCCATGGCAGCCCCCGGGCGCCCGCACCTGCCTAATAGTCTCCGCTTGTCGGAGAATATTAGGCAGGGAATATCGTGCGCCGCCTCGGCGGCGCTCCGTTTGACAAGTCTCAGGCGGTAAACTGGTCTAGCGTCTTGCGCAGCTTGTCGGTGATCTCGTCGATATGCGCCCGCTCGCAGATGAAGGCCGGGGCCACGATCGCGACATCGCCGGTGAACTTCACATGGCAGCCGTTCCAGAACAGAGCTTTCTGCATTTCCTGCCCGCGCAACCCTGGTTTCTCGCCCGCATGAACCTCGACGCCCGACATCATGCCGATATTTCTGACATCCTTGACCAGCTCATGATCCCGCAGGCTCATCATCGCCTCGGCGAAATAGGGCGCCATCGCTGCCGCGCGGTCCATCAGCCCTTCCTTGGCATAGACATCCAGCGCCGCGTTCCCCGCCGCACAGGCCGCCGGGTGCGCCGAGTAGGTATAGCCATGGAAGAACTCGATCGCGTTCTCCGGGCTGGCATTGGTCACCGTCTCGTAGATCTCGTCCTTGCAGGCCACGGCCCCCATTGGAATCGAGCCATTGGTCAGCGCTTTCGCCATCGTGCAGATATCCGGCGTGATGCCCCAGAGCTGGCTGGCAAAAGGCTGGCCCAAACGCCCGAACCCAGTAATCACCTCGTCAAAGACCAAGAGGATCCCGTGCGCGTCGCAGATCTCGCGCAGCCGCTCCAGATAGCCGACCGGCGGCACCAAGGTCCCGGTCGAGCCTGCCACTGGCTCGACGAACACGGCCGCGATGGTCGAGCCGCCATAGGTCGCGCAATGCCGCTCCAGGTCATTTGCCAGTTCGACACCGTCCTGCTGCGGCTGGCCCTCGCAGAACAGCTCCTTGCCGGTCCAGGTGTGGCGGATCGTGACGATATTCGGCAGGGTCACGGGGAAAGTCTCGCGGTTCTTGACCATCCCGGCGAGGCTGACCCCGCCCATGTTTACCCCGTGATAGGCCCGCTCGCGGCTGACAAAGCGCAGGCGCTGGCTCTCGCCGCGGGCGCGGTGATAGGCCATCACCATTTTCATCGCAGTATCGATGCTCTCCGAGCCCGAGTTGGTGAAGAACACATGGTTCATCGGCTCGGGCAGCAGGGCGGCCACCTTGCGCGCCAATTCGAACGAACCCGGATGGCCCAGCTGGAAATGCGGGGTATAGGAGTTCTGCTTCAGCTGTGCATAGACGGCTTCGGCAATTTCGGGCCGCGCATGGCCGGCAGGCGAGCAAAACAGCGCCGAGGAGCCGTCGATCACCGAACCACCCTTGTGGTCGGTGTAATACATCCCCTCGCCCTTGACGACGAGCCGCGGGTTCTCCTTGAAATCGCGGTTGCCGGAGAACGGCATCCAGTGTTCTTCGAGCGAGTTGGCACGGTCCGCTCCACCGATCTCCATATCATGCATCTTGCGACTCCTCTGGTTGCATGACGGAACCATAAGCCGGGATCTTGGACCCATGATAGGTCCAGACCGTCCGAGAGCGGTAGACCACGATCCGCAGGATGGAAAGCATCCTCCGAATTAGCCCCACCAGATCGGAGGCGCGTGTTTGCAAGATCCATCGCGAAATCATCAAAAAATGAGAATAAAAATTCCATTCATGCCCGAATTTTTATGCCAGAAGACTTGTCGCAGCGTCACCCTGGACCCATAGTAGAGCCAGATCCAGGGGAAACGGAGATCCATGCGCGACGCGCTTTATCATCTCGAGCGGTCCCGTCCTGCCACCTTGCAGGCGCAGATCCGCGAAGTGTTGATGGCCGCCATCGCCGCAGGCCAGCTCAAACCGGGCGAGGCGGTGCCCTCGACCCGCGCCATGGCCAAGCAACTCAAGGTCTCTCGCAACACGGTCACGCTGGCCTATCAGGGCCTGGTCGCCGAGGGGTTTCTTGCGGCCCGCGAACGTTCGGGCTTTTACGTCGACGATCTCGCGGTCGAGGGGCTGATCGCCAGCCCCGAGCCCAGCCCGGCGCATCGCGTCACGGTCGACTGGTCGCGCCGCATCGTGAAACGCCTCGGCCAGGAACGCTTCGTCCAGCGGCCGAAAGATTGGCAGAGCCTGCCCTTTCGCTTCATCTACGGCCAAGTCGACAAGCAAATCTTCCCCATCGCCGAGTGGCGTGACTGTGTCCGCCAGGCCATGGGCAAACGCTGGATCGATGCCTGGACACAGGATCAGTACGGATCGGATGACCCACTCCTGATCGAGCAGATCGCCAGCCGCCTGCTGCCGCGCAGGGGGATCTCGGCAGGGCCGGAGAACATCCTGATCACGCTGGGTGCGCAGAACGCGCTATACCTGATCGCGGCCTTGCTGGTCGGGCCGGGCACCCGCACAGTCATCGAGGATCCCGGCTATCCCGATCTGCGCAACATGCTCAGCCTGCGCAGCGAACGGGTCGAAACCCAGCCGGTCGATGCCGGCGGCCTCGCCGTCGATGCCCGCCTCGGCGGCGCGGACCTGGTGTTCACGACCCCCTCGCACCACTACCCCACCACAGTTACCATGGGGCTGGAGCGTCGCAAGGCGCTGCTGGCCATGGCCGGCGCCTCGGATTTCGTGGTGGTCGAAGATGATTACGAGTTCGAGACCAACTATCACGGCCCGCCCCAGCCTGCGCTGAAATCGCTCGATGCCGAGGGCAGAGTGATCTATGTCGGCTCGCTCTCGAAAAGCCTGATGCCGGGGTTGCGGTTGGGTTTTATCGTGGCGGATCACGCCCTGATCGACCGGTTGCGGGTGCTTCGGCGCCTGATGCTGCGCCATCCGCCGGGAAACAATCAGCGCGCCACGGCGTTGTTCATGGCGAATGGGCATTACGACATGCTGGTGCGCCGGATCCACCGGGTCTATCGCGCCCGCCACGCGGCGATGGCCGAGGCGCTGGCGCAGCACCTCCCCGGCTGGGCGCAGAGCCCCGGCTTCGGTGGTTCCTCCTATTGGCTGACCGGGCCAGAGGGGTTCGACAGCGCGGCAGCCGCGGAACGCGCCCTCGAGGCAGGCGTCTTGGTCGAGCCGGGCGGTGCCTTCCATGCCCGCGCCGAGGCCGGCCTGCGGCATCTCCGGCTCGGGTTTTCCTCGATCGAGACCGAAGCGATCCCGGAGGGCATCTCGCGCCTCGCGACCGTGATCGGCTGAAGCGCTCCGGGCGGCGCCACGTCAGCGGTGCAGCTCCGGTGATGAAACGCCCGGCGAGAGACCGTTATTCTTGCGGGCAAGCGCCTCGTTGCGCTCAAGAATAACGGT
>JBCBIS010000131.1:0-12190 GCA_038524325.1 Pseudomonadota bacterium | reverse complement strand
CTTCATCAAGATCGCCTTCGCCCTGCTCGGCCATCTGCGCGGCGGCCCGGCCAAGGCGGCGGTGGTCGCTTCGGCCATGAGCGGTCTCTACTCCGGCTCGTCGATCGCCAACACGGTCACCACCGGCACCTTCACGATCCCGCTGATGAAACGCACCGGGTTCAGCCCGGAGAAGGCCGGGGCGGTCGAGGTCGCCTCCTCGACCAACGGCCAATTGACCCCGCCGGTGATGGGCGCCGCCGCCTTCCTGATCGCCGAGTTCACCGGGGTGCAGTACACCGACATCATCCGCCACGCGCTGGTCCCTGCCTTGGTGAGCTATATCGCGCTGGTCTATATCGTGCATCTCGAAGCGCTGAAGCTCGACCTCAAGGGTCTCGGCAAACACCCGAAATCGCTGGCGCTGAGCATTAGCCAGAAGCTGATCGGGTTCCTGACCGGGTTCCTCTTCATGGTCGGCCTGGGGGCTCTGGTCTATTTCGGCATCGGCTGGATCAAGGTCGTGGCGCCCGAGAGCGCCTTTGCCATCGTCTGCGCGGGCAGTTTCGTGGCCTATCTCTATCTTCTGTGGGTCGCCTCGCGCCGCCCGGATTTGGAGGTCGACAAGCCGGACAGCCCAATCACCGAACTGCCCCATGCCGGCGACACGGCGAAGACCGGCTATTACTATCTCCTGCCCATCGTGATCCTGATCTGGTGCATCGTGGTCGAGCGGCTCTCGCCCTCGCTGTCGGCCTTTTGGGCGACCATCGCGATGATCCTCGTGACCCTGACCCAACATCCGATCAAGGCGCTGATGCGCGGCCAGGGCCTCGGCGGCTCGATCCAACGCGGCTTCAACGAGTGGATCGCCGGCATGATCGCAGGCTCGCGCAACATGATCGGCATCGCCGTGGCAACCGGGGCGGCCGGGGTCATCGTGGGCACCGTCTCGCTGACCGGCATGCACCAGGTGATTGCCGATTTCGTCGAATATGTCTCGGGCGGAAACCTGATGATCCTGCTCTTGCTGGTCGCCGTCATGAGCCTGATCCTCGGCATGGGCCTGCCGACCACGGCCAACTATATCGTGGTCAGCTCGCTGATGGCCCCGGTGATCGTGATCCTCGGGGCGAAATCGGGCCTGGTGGTGCCGCTGGTCGCAGCGCACCTTTTCGTTTTCTATTTCGGGATCCTGGCGGATGACACGCCGCCGGTGGGGCTGGCGGCGTTTGCGGCGGCGGCGATCTCGGGCGGGGACCCGATCAAGACCGGGATCCAGGGGTTTGCCTATGACATCCGCACGGCGCTCTTGCCGTTCCTCTTTATCTTCAACACCGAGCTGTTGTTGATCGATGTCTCACCGCTCAAGGCGATCTTCGTCTTCTGCGTCGCGGTCATCGCCATGATGCTGTTCGCCGCCGCCACACAGGGCTATTTCCTGACCCGCAACCGGATCTACGAGACGGTGGCGCTCTTGCTGGTCGCCTTTACGCTGTTCCGACCGGGCTATTGGCTCGATCAGGTGCAATCGCCGTTTTCCGAAGCGCCAGGCACGCAGATCGTCGACCTGGCCGGGGCCGCCGTTCAGGGGGACGAGCTGCGGATCTCCGTCTCCGGCCCCGATTTCAACGACCCGGACAAAACCATCGAGACTCTGGTGGTCGCGAATTTCGAGAACCCGGAGGGAGACGGTGCTGCAAGGCTGGCCAAAATGGGGCTCGTTCTGGCCCCGGGCAGCGAGGCGGTGCTGGAGGAGCCCATCTTCGGCACCCAGAACGAGGCGCTGGGCACCACCTTCGATTTCTATGCCGACGACCCGGTCGTGGTGAAATCCGTGATGGCCCCGGTCGAGCGTTTGCCGAAGGAGGTGTTCTACCTGCCCGCGCTTCTGCTCCTCGGCCTGATCGTCCTGCTGCAGCGCAGGAGACAGACCAAGCCGGCCTTCTGAGGGCGGTTATCAACAGCTTTCTCCAGCTTATCAACAGCGCATATCCGGGCTGTCACATAATCTTTGCAAAATTTCAGCAAATTCGCGTGAGAGGACGCGTAGACGGCGCGCGCCTGTTCTGACGGAGACCGTATGCTTTTGCGCGCCAGCGAGCTGACCAAGACCTTCGGCCGCAACATCGCCGTGGACAATGTCTCGTTCGAGGTCACCAAGCCGCAGATGATCGGGATCATCGGCCGCTCCGGTGCCGGGAAGTCAACCCTGCTGCGCATGATAAACCGCCTGACGGATGCGAGTTCTGGCCGGTTCGAGTTCGACGGCCGCGACGTGCTGACATTGAAGGGAAGTGCCAAGCGCGCCTGGCAGTCGGACTGTGCGATGATCTTTCAGCAGTTCAATCTTGTGCCACGGATGGACGTGGTCTCGAACGTGGTGTTCGGCACGCTCAACCGGCATTCGACCCTGCGCACCATGTTTGGGCTGTTCCCGAAATCCGACATCCACGGCGCGATCGATATTCTGGAACGCCTTGGAATCGCGGAACATGCCGCGAAACGGGCCGAGGATCTCTCGGGCGGGCAGCAACAGCGGGTAGCCATCGCCCGGGCCTTGATGCAGGACCCGAAGATGATCCTGGCCGACGAACCCATTGCCTCACTCGATCCGTTGAATGCCGAGATCGTGATGACCGCGCTGCGCCGGATTCATGAGGAAGACGGCCGCATGGTGGTCTGCAACCTCCACACCCTCGACACGGCCCGCAGCTTTTGCGACCGCGTGATTGGGATGCGCGCCGGCAAGGTGGTGTTCGACGGCCCGGCCAGCGACCTGACCACCGATGCCGCCCGCGAGATCTATGGCGCCGAGCATCTCAGCGAGGACGCCACATCCACCAGCCTCGACGCGCTCAGCCGCGCGTCGGCCGCCACTGCCGCGGCCGAGTGAGGCCTCGTCATCCCCGCCACCTGGCCGGGGTTTTCTGAAGTAGGGAGAGACCTGATGACCATCAAATCGCTGATCGCAGCCGCCGCTGCGACCCTTGCCCTGGCCGGAGCCGCCGCGGCAGAAGACATCAAAGAATTCCGCATCGGCATCCTGGGCGGCGAAAACGCCCAAGACCGTCTGAACAGCCACGAGTGCCTGCGCACCAAAACCGAAGAGCTGCTGGGCGTCGAGACCAAGCTGTTCGCCCCCGCCGACTATAACGGCGTGATCCAGGGCCTGCTGGGCGGCAATATCGACATGGCATGGCTGGGTGCCTCGGGCTATGCCAAGACCTTCCTGAGCGATCCGGAAGCGGTCGAGCCGGTGCTGGTCAAAGTGAATGTCGATGGCGGCTATGGCTACCACTCGATCGGCTTTGCCCGGAAGGACAAAAGCATCGCCAATCTCGACGACATGAAGGGCAAGGTCTTCGGCTTCGGCGACCCGAACTCGACCTCGGGCTATCTGATCCCCTCGATCGAGATCCCGGAGGCCACCGGCGCCACCATGGACTCGGGCGACTATTTCGGTGAAGTGAAGTTCACCGGTGGCCACGAGCAGACCATCGTCGCCGTGAACAATGGCGATATCGATGCCGGCGTGACCTGGGCCGACGGTCTGGGCGAATGGGAAGACGGCTTCAACTCGGGCGCGCTGCGCAAAGCCGTGGATGCCGGCCTGATCGACATGAACGATCTGGTCGAGATCTGGCGCTCGAAGCCGATCCCGGAAGGCCCCATTGTGCTGCGCAAGGCCCTGCCCGAGCGCACCAAGGTCATGATGACCGCACTGATGGCCTCGCTGAAAACCTCGGATCCCGATTGCGCCTATGGCGTGATGGCCGGCGATGCCCAAGGCTTCCAGCCGATCAGCCACGACGCTTACGAAGTGATCATCGAAGCGCGTAAGCTGAAGTCGCAGTAGTCTGCATCTGAACAGACAGGTCCGGCCCTGCCGGGCCCGTTTTCTTTGGGGGACCCGATGGCCGACACCACCATGGATATCCGCGCCGATTACATGGCGATGGTGGCCCGCAAGCGGCTTTATTCCCTCATCCTTCTGCTGATTTTCCTGGCCCTTTTGTTTTCCGGCTTTGGCATTGCCGATGACCGGAACGCGGGCGGGTTCTTTGACGGGATCTCGCGCTTCTTCGACTTTCCGGCCGAGGTGCTGGGCGAGGCGTCGCAGAAGCTGGCCGAGCTGCCCGCGCATCTGTGGACCTACCTGCCCTCGCTGCTCGAGACGATCAATATCGCCGCCGCCTCGACCCTGATCGGGGCGTTCGGAGCGCTGATCCTGGCGCTGCTGGCGACCCGCGGGCTGGCGGCCTTTCCCCGTGCGATCCCGGTGGTACGGCGTCTCCTCGACATCATGCGCGCGATCCCCGAGATCGTGATCGCCCTGGTCCTGATCTTCATCATGGGCGGCGGCCCGGTGCCCGCCATGATCGCCATCGCCTTCCACACGGTCGGCGCGCTGGGGAAGCTGTTCTCGGAAGTCAATGAAAACGCCGATCTGAAGCCGGTCGACGGGCTGGCCAGCGTCGGCGCCAACTGGACCCAGCGGATGTGGTTCGGCGTGGTGCCGCAAGTGGCGCCGAATTACCTCAGCTATGCCTTGCTGCGCTTCGAGATCAATGTCCGGGCCTCCGCCATCCTCGGCTTTGTCGGCGCCGGCGGCATCGGCTATGACCTGCGAAATACCATGAGCTGGGGCAAGGGCCGCTATGACGAGGCAGCGGCGATCTTCCTTCTGCTCTTCGCCGCCATCATCGTCTTCGATCAACTCTCAAGCTATGCCCGGAACAATCTGACCACCGGCGGCACCGGGAGGCTGCGCTGATGGACACCGTGACTGATTATCGCGCAGCCTCCGACCGCTTGTTCCTGCGCAAGCGCGCCATCGCCTTCGGGCTGTTGGGGCTGGTCATCGGCTACTTCATCTATCTCTTCTTTGCCTTCGACATCCCCGGCCTGGCAGAACGGGCGAAAACCGAAAACGCGGTGACCCTGGTCTCCGACAGTTTTTCCTACAAGACCCATGTGACCCGTGACAATCGCCAGGGCGGCATATCGATCGCCATCGAGGGCGAGCGCAAGGGCGCCTACCCTGAGGGTGAGGGCCCCGACTGGGTCACCTTCACCGAGACAGGCGCCGAGGTGGCGCTGCGCGACGGCTACGCGGTCACTCTGGCCGAGACCATCACGTTCACGATCCCCGATTACGGAACCATCCGGGCCACACCCAGCCGGCGCGGGGTCGAGACCGTTCTGCCCTCCGCAGAGACCCCGGACTGGATCAACCTCTCGAAGAACCGACTCGCCGTGACCACGCCCAATGGCCGCCTGACGGTCACCAAGGCCCGGGCCGAGGTGTTCCGCTATGCTTTCGGATGGGAACTGTTCTGGTTCACCCTCGACAGCCCTTTCTATGGCAAGGGCCCGGTCGAACTCGCCACGCTCGCCCTTTCCTCCGACCGGGTGGAGCCCGAGCAATCCAACCTCTCGGCCATGCTGGGGGATTTCTGGAACAATGCGATGTGGCGCCATGGCGAGGTCGCCTGGGCGATCTTTGAGACGGTGCTGATGGCCTTCCTGGGCACCGCAGGGGCGGCGATCATCGCCCTGCCGCTGGGCTTCCTTTCAGCCACGAACTTCACCCCGTCGATCATCGCCCGCTTCGGCTTGCGCCGGTTGTTCGATTTCCTCCGCGGGGTCGACGGGCTGATCTGGACGATTATCCTCAGCCGCGCCTTTGGCCCGGGGCCGCTGACCGGCAGCCTCGCGATCCTGCTGACGGACACCGGCACATTCGGTAAGATTTTCTCCGAAGCGTTGGAAAACGTCGATGACAAACAGATCGAGGGCGTCCGCTCAACCGGTGCCACCCCGATCCAGCGCTATCGGTTCGGTGTGATCCCACAAGTCACGCCAGTCCTGATCAGCCAGGTGCTTTACTATCTCGAATCCAACACTCGCTCGGCGACCATCATCGGCGCCATCGTCGGCGGCGGCATCGGCCTTTTGCTGACCCAGGCAATCATCACCCAGAAGGATTGGGAGGAGGTCGCCTATTACATCGTCCTGATCGTCCTGATGGTGATGCTCATGGACTGGCTTTCCGGCTGGCTGCGGCGCCGCCTGATCAAAGGCGCCGAGACGTGACCAAGCTGAGCCAAGACCCGCTCATCCATCCGGACTGCGAGATCAAGAACACGACCCTGGGCCGCTATACCGAGATCGGCCGAGGCACCCATCTGCTGAATGTAACGATGGGCGACTATTCCTACTGCGCCCGCTACGGCGACTTTGCCAACGCGACCATCGGCAGGTTCAGCAGCATCGCCAGCTTCGTCCGAATCGGCCCCACCGACCACCCGATGCATCTCGCCTCAATGCACCACATGCTCTACCGATCGTCGGATTATTGGGAGGATGCCGAGGATGATGCAGACTTCTTCGCCGCCCGCGCGGCCCGCCGCCTCACCATCGGCCACGACACCTGGATCGGACACGGCGCCATCATCCGGCCCGACGTCTCCATCGGCCACGGCGCAGTGGTCGCCGCTGGCGCCGTGGTGACCAAAGACGTGCCACCCTACACCATCGTGACCGGCATCCCCGCCACAGCACGGCGACAACGCTTCCCTGACGAGATCGTCACACGCCTCATCGACCTGGCCTGGTGGGATTGGGATCACCACCGCCTGCGCCGGGCGTTGGACGACTTCCGCACCCTCGAGGCCGCGGCCTTTCTCGAAAAATATGGCGGCTAGGCACGCCTGACAGGAACGGCCAGGGTGGGCGGGCAAGCGAGCGAAGCGATGCTTGGAGCCCAGCCGGGCCGGCGCTACTCGGCCTCGATGACCAGCTGGATCCGCTCGCCCACGAACCAGGTCTGCCCAAATTCCACCGGCCAGCCCTCCGGGGCCCGATTGAGCGAATGGGTCGCAACCAATGGCGCCCCCTCGCGGCATTGCAGATGGAGGGCCTGGGTGGCATTGGCCGATTCTGCCGTGATCCGGGTCCAGGCCCGTGTGTAATCGCTCACCCCTTCCCCCAACAGCGCCTGGGTCACCGAGCGGGTCGTCTCGAGCCCCTGGGGCAGCCCCGGCAGCCGCGCCGCGGGCAGCACGCTGACAAACAGGCTGAGCGGTGTGTTGTCGGACAGGCCGATCCCCTCGAAGACATGGACCTGGCTCTCTGGCGCCAGTTCCAGCATCTCCGCCTCGCGCTCCTCGGCAAAGCGGGTCTCCAGCCTCAGCACCTGCTTCTGCGCCGTGTGGCCCAGCGCGGCGAGGTTCTGGCTGAACCGGGTGCGGCGCCCCACCCGGTACTCGGTCGGCTTTGCCGTGACATAGACCCCGGAGCCGCGCCGTGAATGGGTCAGACCAGCCTCTTGCATCGAGGCCAAAGCGCGGCGCACTGTATGCCTGTTGACACCGAACCGGGCTGACAGGGCGGCCTCGGTTGGCAGTTTGTCCCCGGGACGATAGTGGCCATCGGCGATATTGTTGCGCAGATGCATTTCGATCTCGCGCCAGAGGGGTGTTCGGGTCATGACATCAAAGTTTCACACTGGAGGGCTTGAGGACCGGGGGACCTTTCGGTAAGGTTTGTCTAGTTGTATATGAATTCCGACAACTTGTAAAGGTGTCGAAATGACAAGTTTTCGCTCTGGCCCCGAACCACGCAAGACATGGATGGGGATCCTGGCCAAGGCAGATGCGGAACTGCTCGATGACCTGTGGAGCAAAGCCGCGCTCGACCGCGCGTTCACATGGCTCCGGGCGCCCGAGACAGGCAGCGTCATGGTGCAGGGCCGGATGGGCGGCAGCGGCGGCGCCTTCAATCTGGGTGAGATCACAGTGACCCGATGCAGCTTGCAGATCGATTGCGGCACTGTGGGCCATGCCTATGTGCAGGGCCGCACCAAGGCCAAGGCGGAGAAAGCCGCGCTCTGCGATGCCCTTATGCAGACCGAGGCCGCATCCCAGGTCGAAGCGGCCATCCTCACCCCCCTCGCGGCGCGCCAGGCCGAAACCGCCCAGACCCGCGCTGCCAAAGCCGCAGCCACGAAAGTGGACTTCTTCACCATGGTGCGGGGAGAGGATTGATGCAGGCCCAATCCCTCTCGGGTGGCTTCAAGGACACGCCGATTGACGCGGCGCAGGCCTTCCGCACCCTGTTGCAGGCCATGGCGCGCCCGGGGTTGATCCTCGGCCTCCGGGGCAGCGCCCCCCCCGATCCGCTCTCGATATCCGCAGGCACCGCGCTGCTGACCCTGTGCGACCCGACGACACCGGTTCATCTCGCCGGAGACTGCGACACCCAGCCCCTGCGCGACTGGATCGGTTTTCACACCGGCGCGCCGATATCCACGCCAGAGCACGCTGACTTCGCCGTCGGCAGCTGGGCCGATCTGCAACCACTCTCAGCCTATCGGATCGGCCAGCCGGATTACCCGGACCGCTCGGCAACCCTGCTGGTGGAATGCGCGGCGCTGTCCGCCGAAGGCGCCATCCTCACAGGCCCCGGGATCGAGACATCGGCGCAATTCGCCCTGCCCGAGCTTGCTGCGTTTCAGGCCAATCGGGCGCGGTATCCGCTCGGCCTCGACTTCTACTTCACTGCGGGAGACCGGATCGCCGGTTTGCCGCGCACGACGATTGTGGAGGCTAGCTGATGTATGTCGCAGTCAAGGGCGGCGAGCGCGCCATCGAAAATGCCCATGCCTGGCTGGCCGAGCTGCGCCGGGGCGACACCGCACTCGACGATCTCAGCATCGCGCAGATCCGGGAACAGTTGGGCCTGATGGTCGCGCGCGTGATGGCGGAGGGATCGCTCTATGACGCCGATCTCGCCGCGCTGGCAATCAAGCAGGCCCGCGGCGACCTGATCGAGGCGGTGTTCCTGATCCGCGCCTATCGCACGACCTTGCCCCGTTTTGGCAACTCGATCCCGGTTGAAACCGGCAAGATGGCGTGCATCCGTCGGATTTCGGCCACCTTCAAGGACGCACCGGGCGGGCAGGTTCTGGGACCTACCTTCGATTACACACATCGGCTGCTCGACTTCAAACTGCTGGCCGAGGGGGGCACGCCCGAGGCGCCCGTGATGGATCCGTTGCCCGAGGAGACGCCCCATATCACCTCGTTTCTTGGACAGGACGGGCTGATCCAATCCGAACCCGCAAGCGAGGCTACGCCCCCCGACCTGACCCGCGAGCCCCTGGAACTGCCCGCCGACCGGGCCCTGCGCCTGCAAAGCCTGACCCGCGGAGACGAGGGGTTCCTCCTCGGCATGGCCTACTCGACCCAGCGCGGCTATGGCCGCAACCACCCCTTTGTCGGCGAGCTCAGGATCGGGATGGTCAGTGTCGAAATGGAGATCCCCGAGCTGGGCTTCTCGATCGAGATCGGCGAGATCTTGCTGACCGAATGCGAAACGGTGAACCAGTTCACCGGCTCGAAAACCGAGCCCGCGCAGTTCACCCGCGGCTATGGTCTCGTCATGGGGCAGTCCGAGCGCAAGGCGATCTCGATGGCCCTTGTCGACCGCGCCTTGCGTTGGGAGGAGTTGGGCGAGGACTTCACCGGTGCCCCGGCGCAGGATCAGGAATTCGTCCTCTACCACTGCGACAATATCCAGGCGACCGGGTTCGTGGAGCATATCAAGCTGCCCCACTATGTCGACTTCCAGTCCGAACTTGAACTCGTCCGCAAACT
Source organism: Pseudomonadota bacterium (assembly GCA_038524325.1). Lineage (GTDB taxonomy): Bacteria > Pseudomonadota > Alphaproteobacteria > Rhodobacterales > Rhodobacteraceae > Thermohalobaculum. Next base: position 2,549 of record JBCBIS010000131.1, on the reverse strand, counting down.
CCGCGCCGAGGCGCTGGCGGCACGGGAGGCGGCGGAATGAACATCGTCTGGGATGTCGGGAATGTCCTGATCCGCTGGGAACCGCGTCTGGTCTATGCCGAGGACTTCGGCTCGGACGCCGAGATCGACACTTTTCTGGAAAAGATCGACTTCGCCGCCTGGAACCTCGAACAGGACCGCGGGCGGACCTGGGACGAGGCCGTGGCGCTGAAAGTGGCCGAGTTCCCGCAGCACGAGGCGCTGATCAGCAAGTTCCACGCAAACTGGCAGGAGGCCGTGCCCGGCGCTATCGAAGGCAGCGTCGCGATCCTTGAAAGCCTGCGCCGAGGCGGGCGGCCGCTCTATGCCATCACCAATTTCTCCGCCGAAAAATGGCAGCAAAGCTGCGCCCGTTTCCCTTTCCTCACCAGCTTTCGCCACGCGATGGTCTCGGCGCATGAGGGGCTGATCAAACCCGATCCGGCGATCTTCAATCGTTTCCTGCAGCGGACGAGTCTCAAAGCCGCTGACTGTCTTTTCATCGATGACAGCGCGGCGAATATCGCCACGGCGAAAGGCATGGGCTTTGACACCATCCGCTTCGAAAGCGCCGGCCATCTGAAACGGGCGCTGGCCGATCGGGGGATTGCGGTATGATCCTATTGGCTACCTCTGCCTCCGTCTCCGCCATCGCCACTTCCCATGTCACCATAATGGACACCGCTGCTGCCATGATCCGTCCCCCGGCGGCGACGGTCTCGCACGCGTGCAAGCTTGAGCTTGATGAGCATCCAAACAAAGCCCAGCATCATCAGGCCGCCGAGCGCGAATATTCCATAGAGAAACCACTCCATCCGGAAATCTCCAAAATCCATGTCTGACTACAATTTCGCATATCTCGATGAACAGACCAAGCGGATGATCCGGCGGGCCTTGCTCAAGGCCGTGGCAATCCCCGGATATCAGGTGCCGTTCGCCTCGCGCGAGATGCCGATGCCTTATGGCTGGGGCACGGGCGGGGTGCAGGTGACAGCGTCCTGCCTGATGCCGGATGATGTGCTGAAGGTGATCGATCAGGGGGCGGATGACACGACCAATGCCGTCTCGATCCGCAAGTTCTTTCAGAAAACCGCCGGGGTCGCCACGACCGAGGAAACCTCCAAAGCCACCATCATCCAGACCCGCCACCGGATCCCGGAGGAAGACCTCGCCGAGGACCAGATCCTCGTCTATCAGGTACCGATCCCCGAGCCGCTGCGCTTCCTCGAACCCCGCGAGACCGAGACCCGCAAGATGCACGCCCTGGAAGAATACGGGCTGATGCATGTGAAGCTCTACGAGGATATCGCGCGCCACGGGCATATCGCGACGGCCTATGCTTATCCGGTGAAGGTCGAGGGGCGCTATGTGATGGACCCGTCCCCCATTCCGAAATTCGACAATCCAAAGATGGAGATGGCAGCGCTGCAAATGTTCGGCGCCGGGCGCGAGCAGCGGATCTATGCGATCCCGCCCTATACCCAAGTCGTCAGCCTGGATTTCGAAGACCACCCGTTCGACCGGATGAAAGCGCCGGGGGCCTGTGCGCTGTGTGACGCTACTCATACCTATCTCGACGAAGTCATCACCGATGACAAAGGCGGGCGCATGTTCGTCTGCTCGGACACGGATTACTGCGCCAAACGCCGGGCCGCAGGACACCGGGGCGAGATGGCAGCTCCCTACCAGGAGGCGACCTCATGAGCGATACCCTCGACATGGCAGCCCCCTCTCCCCTGGTGGGGGAGGGGGTTGGGGAAAAGGGAGAAGCCGCTCTGCTCCGTGTCCGATCGCTCTCGAAATCCTACGGGCTCAGGGTCGGCTGCGAGGATGTGAGCTTCGATCTCTATCCCGGCGAGGTGATGGGGATTGTCGGCGAGTCAGGATCGGGGAAATCGACCCTGCTCAATTGCATGGCTGGGCATCTGGTGCCGGATGCGGGCGAGGTGATCTTTGACACCCGCGCCGAGGGGCCGCGTGACACGCTGACGATGTCGGAGCCGGAGCGGCGGATGCTGGGGCGCACGGATTGGGCCTTTGTGCATCAGAACCCGCGTGACGGGCTGCGCATGGGGGTCTCGGCGGGCGGCAATGTGGGCGAGCGGCTGATGGCCGTCGGAGCCCGGCATTACGGCAAGATCCGGGGGGCGGCGGTTGACTGGCTGGAGAAGGTCGAGATCCAGGCCGACCGGGTCGATGATCGGCCAAGCGCGTTCTCGGGCGGGATGCAGCAACGCCTGCAGATCGCGCGCAATCTTGTGACGGGGCCCAGGCTGGTCTTCATGGACGAGCCCACGGGCGGGTTGGATGTGTCGGTCCAGGCGCGGCTGCTCGATCTGCTCCGGGGGCTGGTGCGGGAGTTGGGGCTGTCGGCCATCATCGTCACCCATGATCTGGCGGTCGTGCGGCTGCTGGCCGATCGGCTGATGGTGATGAAGGACGGGCGCGTGGTCGAGGCGGGCCTGACCGATCAGGTGCTGGACGATCCGCAGCATGCCTATAGCCAGTTGCTGGTCAGCTCGGTGCTGCAG
>JBCBIS010000130.1:0-12298 GCA_038524325.1 Pseudomonadota bacterium | reverse complement strand
ATCACGCGCAACGGCTGCCGATTGCGGGGGTGCGGCGGATCATCCGGCATTGCGGGGCGGGTGATACGGCACTGGCGAGAGCACAATCGGTCGCGCCAATCCGCCCGCCCCGCAAGGCCGGATGACCCGCCCCTCCTCGGCAACTGGCAGCTGTCGCGCGCGATACGGCAGAGGCCAGAGCACAATCGGTCGCGCCAATCCGCCCGCCCCGCAATGCCGGATGATCCGCCGCACCCCCGCAACCGGCAATCGTCGCGCGCGATACGGCGCAGGCCAGAGCACAATCGGTCGCGCCAATCCGCCTGGCTCGCAAAGCCAGATGACCCGCCCCGCCCAGGCGAACGGCGGTGCAAACTGGCCCGGGCGTCGCGCCGCTTACTCCGCCCGCCGGAGCTTGCGCTCGGTCACATCCGGTGAGCCCCATGCCACTCGAACCGCTCCCTCCCGATGGCTGGCCCCGCTACCGCGCCATCCGCCTCCGGGCGCTCGCCGACGCGCCAGAGGCGTTCGCCAGCACACTCGCCGAGGAAACCGCCTTCGCCGCCGAGACCTGGCGCGCGCGCCTGTGCCCGGGCGCCGTCACCTTGCTCGCCACGGCTGGGGCCAGGGATGTCGGCATGGCCCGCGGAGAGGCCTGGCACGGGCTCCCGGGCCGCGTGGGCCTGTTCGGCATGTGGGTGGCGCCCGAGGCGCGCGGCAAGGGCATCGGCAAACGCCTCGTCCTCGGCATCATCGCCTGGGCGCGGGACGAAGGCTTCGAGACCCTCGCCCTCGATGTCGCCGACACCAACGCCCCGGCCATCGCGCTCTACGAAAGCTGTGGCTTCGCGCCCACGGGCAGAACCAGCACCCTGCCCGCGCCGCGCGCATATATCACCGAACACGAGCGCCTGCTCCGGCTCTGACATCCCCATCTGACACAGGCAAGACGAGGCCGGGTTGCAGGCCATCCGCGCCACAAACGCAACCCATTGTCAGGAACGGCCAGGGTGGGCGGGCAAGCGAGCGCAGCGATGCTTGGAGCCCAGCCGGGCCGGGTGCTGCGCAAACCCGCTCCTCGGAAAAAGCAACCCCCGCGCCGGCAAGGGCGCGGGGGCAAAGTTCGGAACGGGGTGCGGCGCTCAGCCGACCAGTTCGAGGCCCGAGAAGAAAAAGGCGATCTCGATCGCCGCGTTCTCTTCCGAATCCGAGCCATGCACCGAGTTCTCGCCGATCGACAAGGCGAAGGCCTTGCGGATCGTGCCCTCATCGGCTTCGGCCGGATTGGTCGCGCCCATCACCTTGCGGTTGGTGGCAACGGCATCCTCGCCCTCCAGCACCTGGGCCACGATCGGCGCCGAGGCCATGAAGGTGCAGAGTTCATCATAGAACGGCCGCTCCTTGTGCACCTCATAGAATTTGCCCGCCTGCTCCTTGGTCAGATGCAGCCGTTTCTGTGCGACGATGCGCAGCCCCGCCTCCTCCAGCAACGCATTGATCTTGCCGGTGAGGTTGCGGTTGGTCGCATCGGGCTTGATGATCGAGAAGGTGCGGGTAACGGCCATGGCGCGGCTCCTTGGTAACGGGTGGGGAGGACCCCCGGGAAATCCGCGCGCGGCCTAACATGGAGGAAGGGTGAATGAAAGCGCATTTCCGGATGCTGGGGGCCTACAATGCCTGGGCGAACACGCGGCTCTACGCCGCAGCGGCGGGCCTGAGCGAGGCCGACTACCGCGCAGATCTGGGGGCCTTCTTCGGATCAGTCATGGCCACGCTCAACCATATCATGGTCGCCGATCTGATCTGGGCCGCCCGGATCCGCGGGGCGCCCAACCCGCCCTTCGCACTCGACCATATCCTGCATGACGACCATGCGGAGCTGACCGCCGCCCGCCGGGTGCTCGACCATGACCTGATCACCCTGGTCGAGACGCTCGACGAGGACGCCATCGCCGGCGCGTTCAGCTATCGCACGCTTACCGGCAACCGCGCAGTGACCGAGCCGCTCGCCCCGGCTCTGGCCCATCTGTTCAACCACCAGACCCATCATCGCGGCCAGATCCATGCGCTGCTCACCCGGCTGACCGGCACGGCCCCGGCGCTCGACCTGATCTTCTTTCAGCGCGCGCCGGAGTGATCCCGGCCAAGCACGACGGAGCCACCGCCCGCCCCCACCCACCCCCCGGCGCGCAGTGACTCCGTCATGCTTGGCCGGGTGCAGCGTTTTGGCAGAGGTTCGGATTGCCCGCGACCTGTGGCTCAAGCTGCGGCATTGAGAGGCTTTCGGGACCGGTACCACCTGGATGCCTTGCCTTGGGAGCCAGCACCGCTCTCTGATGATCTTGCGGACCTCCAACGCAGGCGAAGATGGTCTTATCGCAGCTCGAAAGCCCGTTTTTGGGGGGGAGTTCACCGCTGGCCGTGATGACTTGCAGATCGGAGCGGGAACGCCTCAGCCGAAAGACGAAGAATTCGCAGTCAAAAGGAGATTTCCTTGAAGCCCAGGCCAGACCTGAACGCTCTATGCTGAAATCCACAGAAGAGGCGCAGAATTGTCCCGGTCACCAGGGTGGTCAACCGCCCCGCAATCGCCGACAGGCGCTGTCCCGGGCTTGACCCGGGACCTCGATGAAGCCGCTTGAGACGTCTCACCCCACCTCCACCGGATGCGGGATGATCGCGTTATAGAGCAGCGTACCGGGGTTGAAGGGCACCGTCTCGGGCTGCACCTGCCCCGCCGCATCCGTCGCGCGGGTGCGCAGGCGATGCGACCCGGGCGCCGCCTCCCAGTCAAAGGCAAACCGGACCCAGCCCCAGCGCTCGTTCGGCGAGATCAGCTCCGCTTCGCGCCATCCGCCCCCGTCGGACCACTCGACCCGCGCGATCTCGGCCCCCGGGCTGCGGGCAAAGCCGGTGATCCTGTGGCGGCCCGGGCGGAGCGTCGCAGGCCAGGGCAGGCTCAGCGCGCTCTTGATGTTCTGCTCGGTCACCGTCTGCCCGTCGATCACATAATATTCGTCGGTGCGATAGTTGCGGATCTCAGCCGTCGAGACCGTGATCCAGCCGACCCATTTCACCCAATAGGTCCCGACCCAGCCCGGCACCACCATGCGCACCGGCGCCCCGTGATCCACCGGCAGCGGCGTGCCGTTCATCTCCAGCGCCAGGATCGTGTCCGGGTCCAGCGCTTTGTCCAGCGGCATCGGGATCTCGATATCGCATTCGGGGTTCAAGACGTCGAGCCCCATGGGTGCCACCCAGGCCGCCCGGTCGCTGAGCCCCGCCAGCGCCAGCACATCCGACAGACGCGGGCCGGACCATTCCGCCATGCCGACCCCGCCCAGGGTCCATTTGACATCGTCGCCCTCACTCTCCCGCTCGATCCGATGACCATCGACCTTGGCAAACAAGGTCCGCTGATTGCCCGCGCATTCGACATAGGCCGGCACCCGATGCTGCGGCAGCGCCCGCAGATCGGTGAGGCCCAGGGTCACCACACGCTCGACCCCATCGCCCTTGATCTTCAGGCGATAGGTGTCCGGGTTGACCCGCACCGACGCCCCCGCACTGCAGACAAAGAACTGCTCCACCGGGGTCAGATAGCTGTCGAACGCCGCAAAGGGCCCCTCCAGCGAGGTGCCGAGCCGCGTGAACCCCTCCACGGATTTCGCCCAATGCGCCATAGATCCCTCCCTTCATCGGTTCGGACCACGCCGCCTCAGACGCTGAGCAAAGTCAATGGGAGAGCACGGCGCATCAGGCTCGGCAGACTGGCAGTGCGTGAAATGCCGGGCAAAGGCTGGCACAGTGCCCCCAAATGTCCCTTGGAACCCCGGCCGGGGCGGTCCCTCGGATCGCAGCGCGCCCCCGGATCGCCCGGCGTCTGACCCGAGGCGGCCTGCTCCACATTAATCCGCCCTAGCCACCGGACCGATCGGCCCGGCCTCCGCCCACAGCTCGAAACACGCCCAACCCCGCTCGCCACCTCCGCCGACGCGCGCCGCGCGCGGGTGGGTGGGCTGCGGTGACGGAACTACCGGGTGCATCGCTTGCATGGGAGCGCGCGGCGCAGGGGACCTGCCGCCTGCCGCCCGACACAGGCCGACTCTCAGCCCGACCCGCCAAGATCCTCCTTGGGGCCATAACGGGCCCAGGTCTCCGGCGCGACCAGATCCTCTTCCTGGCAGATCCGCACCGGGACCCCAGCCGCGGCCCCCGCCTGCCGCATCGCGTCGAGGAACTCTCTCAGCCCCTCGGCGCCCGGGGCGGCGACCAGCGCACATTCGCCATCGATCCCGGCGGTGATCGCCAGCGCCACGCCAAAAGGCAGCCGGGCGGGCGCCTCCAGCGCCGTCCCCACCGGCGCGAGCGTCTGCATCCAGAGCTCGGTCTCTGGCGCGCGCAGATCCGCGGGCACCCCCGGCGCCGCCGCGAACAGGCATTGCCGCGCGTACCAGAGATCCGGCCCCTCGAGATCGAACAGCGCCAGCCAATCGGCCCGCGCCCCGACCCGGAGGATCCGGCCGAAGGCGCCCGCCCGCTCGGCACCCGGCAGTCCCTCCGCCGCCCACTCGGGATCCGGCAGCGCCAGATCGGTCAGCCCCAGACGCGCCAGAGCCTCCCAGAGATGCGCGCCCACAGGGGCCAGCGGCGCCCGATCGTCATCGGTGTCCACCCCGTACCAGACCAGCAGAAGGCGATGCGGCCAGCCGCGCTCGGCCCCGGCCTCCCAGAACGCACCGCGCGGGGCGGGCACCGCGGCGATCCAGGGCTCCACCGCCATCAGCCGAGCTCGGGCAGGATCAGCCGGTCGGGCGAGATCGCCTCGGCCGGTGCGAAGAACGTGTCCTCGGCCCATGCCAGCGTGTCCTCGCCCAGATCATAGATCTCGCCCCCGGCCCAGGAGCCCGCGAAATAGCCGCCGATCCCACCCACCAGACAGCCGCCCGCGCCGCCGATCGCATTGCCCCAGCCGGGCACGACCGAGCCCGCCCAGGCGCCGCCCGCGCCGACCACCTTGCAGCCAGCCCAGGCCCCGGCCCAGCCGCCCACGACCTCGGCGATCTTGCGGGGGCGATTGTCGGCCTGATAGATTGCGACCCCGTCAAGCACCGCGCCCAGGATCAGAAACCCCCGCCCCGCGTGGCGATAGATCCGGGCAAAGCGCTGCACATTGGCGCCGCCGCGCCCCACCGTCGAATGGTCGGCGATGCCGAACTGCGCATGGGTGCCCTTCTGGTTCCAATGGTAATCCACCACGCCAGTGCGGACGTTATAGCCATAGTCGAGCCTCAGCACCCGCCGTCCATCGGCGCTCTGCAGAAACAACGTGCTGGTGGAAACCCCGGGCGCCGGGCGGGTCGGACTGCGCAGCCCGAACTGCTCGAGCACTGTCGCGAAATCCTGCGCCAGGGTCGGATTGACGAACCGCCCGCCCCTTGTGCGGAACGAGATCGTCAGCCCGCCGCTGCCGGGGATCGGGATCTGCGCGACCGAGGGCATGCCCGCGGGCACCAGGATCTGCCCTGCCTCGACCGCTTCCCAATCGTCCTCTTCCATGGCGCCCTCTCTCGGTTCCATGGGGAGAGTAGACCACTCAGACGGAGAACTGAACCCGGTTGAACAGCGGGGCCGGACCCGTCACGCCGCGCCCCTTTCTCCGCGCGCTAGAGCAAAAACGGATCTGACGGGACCATTCAGATCCCAGGATTTTGCTCAAAGCTCTGAGTCTGGACCAAAATTCTTTTTCAACCTGAGTCAGGTTGAAACGATTTTGGTCTAGTTGCCAGGCACCAGCGCGCCACCGGCGCGGGACCAGCCAACCATGCTCTCGGGATAGAGCCGCACGCCCTCGATCCCGGCCAGTTCCGAGAGGGCGAACCAGTTGGTCGCCGCCCAGTGGCCGGTATTGCAAAAGCTGACCAGCTCCGGCCCGCCGGGGCGATAGCCCGCCGCCTCGGCAATGCTGCGCACCTTCGGGCCGGTCACGATCTCGGTCTTCGAGCCCAGGAACCAACTGTCATGGGTCAGTTGCAGGGCGCCCTCGATGGTGCCGGCCCGCTCGGCCAGCTTGTGCTTGGTCTTGCCCTTGAAAAACGCCACCGGACGGGCATCGACCATGATCGCGTCGCGCCGGCCGGCGACCACATCCGCCACGCCGGCGCGGTCGATCCGCCAGGTCTCGGCCAGCGTGAAGGTCTCGGCGCTGCGCGCAACCGAGGGGCTGTCGGTTGACAGCGGCTGCCCGGCCTTGACCCAGCCCGTTGTCCCGCCATTCAGAATGCCGATCTCGGTCAGCCCGGCGGATTTCAGCGTCCAATAGACCCGGGCCGCCGCGCCGAAATCGGTCTCGTTCGCGCCCTGATGCGCCACCACCACCCGGCTCGCCCGGGTCAGGCCCAGGCTCTGCAACCGCTCGGTCAGCCGCGCGTCACTCAGCGCCAGGCCGGGGTTCTCCTTCGGCCCGCGCCAGCTGCCATAGGGGGCCGAGAGCGCCCCCGGAATATGCCCGGCCGCATAGGCCTTCGCATCGCGGATATCCAGCACCGTCACACGGCCCTCCAACCCGGCAAGCCCCGCGGCGGAGAGGATCTTCGGCATCGGCTGGGCCGCCGAGAGCGGCAGCGCGGACAGGACGGGCAGGCAGGCGAGGGCGGCGAGCAAATGGCGGCGGTGCATGGGGTCTCTCCTCAAGGTGACGACAGCCGCAAGATGGGGTCCCGCCCGCCCGGCCTCAAGCCCGGATCAAATGCGTCGTGATCGGCGCGGTCGTGGCCTGTGGCACCTTTCCGGGCACCAGACCCTCGGGCGCCATGCCGCCATCGGGCCAGAACGCGCCGCGCCGGGACATGCGCCCTTGCACCGGCCCGTCTCAGATGCACATTCGCCCCAGGACAATCGAAGAGGTCGGGATGGCAGAGACGCAGAACAGCGAAGATCCGATGGTGATCTTCACGCCCTCGGGCAAGCGGGGGCGGTTCGCCCCGGGCACGCCCATCCTGCAGGCGGCACGCAGCCTTGGCGTCGATCTCGATTCGGTCTGCGGCGGGCGGGGGATCTGCTCGAAATGCCAGATCACCCCCAGCTTCGGCGAGTTCCCCAAACACGGGTTGACAGTGACCGAGGCGGCGCTGAGCCCCTGGAACCAGGTCGAGGAACGCTACAAGACCAAGCGCGGGCTGATCGACGGGCGGCGGCTCGGCTGTCAGGCCACCGTGCAGGGCGATGTGGTGATCGACGTGCCCGAGGAGAGCCAGGTCCACAAACAGGTCGTCCGCAAACGAGCCGAGGCGCGGGATATCGTGCTCGATCCCTGCACAAGGCTCTACTATCTCGAAGTCGAGGAGCCGGACATGCACAATCCAAAGGGCGATATCGAACGCCTGATGGATGCGCTGTGGGAGCAATGGCAGCTCACCGGGATCATCGGCGATCTGCGCATCCTGCAGATGCTGCAACCCGCCCTGCGTGAGGGGAAATGGAAGGTCACGGTCGCGGTCTATTGGGGCCATGGCCGCTCGAACGGCCGGATCACCCATGTCTGGCCAGGGTTCTATGAGGGCACGGTCTATGGCGTGGCCTTCGATGTGGGCTCGACCACGATCGCCGGGCATCTGGTCGATCTGGTGACCGGCGAGATCCGGGCCTCGGCCGGTCAGATGAACCCGCAGATCCGCTTTGGCGAAGACCTGATGAGCCGGGTCAGCTATTCCATGATGAACCCCGGCGGGGCGGCGGATATGACCGCCGCCGTGCGCGAGACGATCAACGCCATTATCGGCCAGCTGGCCACCGAGGCGCTGATCGGCCGCGACGAGATCATGGAGGGGGTCTTCGTCGGCAACCCGGTGATGCACCACCTGCTGCTCGGCATCGACCCGGTGGAGCTCGGCTGGGCTCCGTTCGCGCTGGCGACCTCGACCTCGCTGACCCTTTGGGCGCGGGAAATCGACCTGTCGATGCATCCCGATGCACGGCTCTACATCCTGCCCTGCATCGCGGGCCATGTCGGCGCGGATGCCGCCGCCGTGGCGCTGAGCGAGAGCCCGCATAAGCAGGACGAAATGACCCTGGTGGTCGATGTCGGCACGAATGCCGAGATCATCCTGGGCAATCGCGAGAAGCTGATGGCCTGTTCCTCGCCGACCGGCCCGGCTTTCGAGGGCGCCCAGGTCTCCAGCGGCCAGCGCGCTGCGCCGGGCGCGATCGAGCGGGTGCGGATCGACCCCGAGACCAAGCGCCCAAGGTTCCGGATCATCGGCAGCGAGCTCTGGTCGGACGAAGACGGCTTCTCCGAGGCGGCCGGGGCGAAGGGCATCACCGGCATCTGCGGCTCAGGCATCATCGAGGCAATCGCCGAGATGCGCATCGCCGGGATCATCGACGAGGACGGTGCCATCGGCCCGGCCTCGGTGCTCGGCGATGCGGTGATCGAGGACGGGCGGACCTGGAGCTTCGTGCTGCATGACGGGCGGGCCGAGGGCGGGCCGCTGATCGCGGTCACCCAGCAGGATGTGCGCAATATCCAGCTCGCCAAGGCCGCCCTCTATGCCGGGGCGCGGCTGTTGATGGACAAGATGGAGGTCGAGACGGTCGACCGGGTGGTGCTGGCCGGCGCCTTCGGCGCGCATATCTCGCCGCTGCACGCGATGGTGCTGGGGATGATCCCGGACTGCCCGGTGGACAAGGTCGTCTCGGCTGGGAACGCGGCGGGGACCGGGGCGCTGATGGCACTCTTGAACTCGGCCTCGCGGCGCGAGATCGAGATGATCGTGCGCGAGATCGAGAAGATCGAGACCGCCGTGGAACCCCGCTTCCAGGAACATTTCGTCGACGCGATCGCGGTGCCGCACAAAACCGCGTCCGCGCCCAACCTCGCCGCCGAGGTCAGCCTGCCCGCCATCGCCTTCGCCGCAGAGCAAGACGGCGCCGGCGGACGCAAACGCCGCCGCCGCGCGAAATAGCCGCTTCCCGCCCGGGCATGGCTGGGCGGGCGGGCGGATGCGCGCCCCGAAGGGGCCGCGACGGTTGCCCGGGCGGACACACCCGGGCCAGCGTGCCACGTTGCCAGACGGCCTCCGGCTGACGCCCGAGACGACATGCCCCGTCCCTGCTGCTCACGCAGCCGGGCCGGGTGTGGGCGCTCAGCCCAGCGCGCGGGGTCAGGAAAGGCCGTTGAGCAGACGCAGCAGACGTTCGGCCTGGACGAAGGCCAAACGTCTGGCCTCAGACTGGGCCGCGGCCTCGGCATCTTCGCCCCATTGCGCGATGTTCCATGCCTCATCGATGCGGCTGAGCGGCCAGGCCTCTGACGCCGTGATCTGCCCCCTGCTGATCGCCAGCCCAATGACCAGCGAACCCGAGATCGAGACGAGATCGAACAGCGCTGTGAGGTCCCAGGCCGAATGCCCCCGCACCGCGGTCTCGAGCGCGTCGAGCGAGGCCGCACTCTGGCGGAGATGCATCACCCCGGAGGTCACCGCCAGCGGGGCCCGCAGCGCCTCGGCGGCCCAGGCCAGCAGCGGATTCCAGGCCGCCGCCTGCTTTGCGGCCAGTTCCTCGGGATGCGGCGCCCGGTAGCAGAGCAGATCGCTGGCGCCATAGCCGGTGATCTCGGCGATCACCGCATCGCGGTTGAGCGACACCCGGTCGATGGCCGAATTCGCGGCGCGGGTCAGAGGCATCGTGTCGGGACGCACCTCACCCGCCTGCGCGCGCCATTCCGCCGCCATCGCCTCGGCCAACGCACGGGTCGGCAGCCGGAGATCGGCCTTCGCGGGTGTCTTCAGCGCGCGGCCGTCGAGGCGGACGGCATGGCCGCCGCCCTCCTCCTCGACCGTGACCTCTTGCCAGAAGACCCGCATCAGCTGCTCCAGATCCGCTGCAGCGCCGGCAGCAGGGCGGTAAAGTCAGGCAGCACCTCCTCGGCCCCGGCGCCGGTCAGCCGGGCCTCGGCGTGATAGCCCCAGGACACGCCGAGCGCCCGGCACCCCGCGGCGCGGGCCATCTCGATATCGAAAGCGGTGTCGCCCACCATCACAGCCTGCTCCGGCGCGACCCCGGTCGCCGCCAGACAGTTCAGCACCATCTGCGGATGCGGTTTCGACGGGGCGTCATCGGCGGTCTGTGTGCCGAGGAACAGCGGCGCCAGGCCGGTCTCGCCCAGCATCCGCTCCAACCCGCGGCGCGACTTTCCCGTGGCCGCCGAGATCAGCGCGCCGGAGGCATCGACCCCGTGAACGGCATCGCGCGCGCCCGGATAGAGCATCGGCGCCTCGCGCTCCTGACCCAGCGTCGTCCAGCTTTCCTTGTAGAACGCCACCAGCCGCGCGATCTCAGCCGCGCTGGCCTCGGGCACCAGCACCGCCATCGCCTGGGGCAGCGACAGGCCGATCACGCCCAGGCAATCATGCCGCGGCGGCAGGGCAAGGCCGGTCTTGGCGAAGGCATAGGACATCGAGGCGAGAATATGCGCCTGACTGTCGACAAGCGTGCCGTCGATATCGAAAATCACGAGGCGGAGCGGGGAAGACATCGCGGGGTCCATTGAGGCCCGAGCGCCGAACAGGGCCGGGGCCGGTCAGAGTGGGAACGGTGGTGCACGGCCCGGCGGTCGGCATGCCTCCGCCGGGCTTGGTCCGGTTAGCAGAACGGGCCGGTCTGCACCAGATGGTCCCGCGCCTCCATCACCGCGAACGCTGCCCTCTGACCCCCGGCCCCTGATGCGCCCCGGCCTGCAGGAGAGGCCGCGAACCCATCGGCTTGCGGAGCCACGCCCTCTCGGATAGGTTTTTCGGGCAGGCGCGGAGACACGCGCCGCCATGGGAAGAGACGCAGATCAACGGCCCCCGGACCGGGGTGCCTGTCCGGGAGGGACGACGATGCGCATTCTGGCACTGATCGGCATCATTGGCGCGCTGGCCGTGGGGCCCGCTGGCGCCGCGGGTTACAAGACGGTGCATTGGCCCGACCTGCAGGCCGAGATCTATGGCAGCGCCGAGATCCAGGCGGCAGGCGAGCGCATCGTGTTGGAGGCCCCAAGGCGCAGCCCGAACGATGCCGAGGTGCCGGTCACCGTCTCGGCCCGGCTTTTGGATGGCGAAGGGATCCGCTCGGTCACCCTGATCATCGACGAGAACCCGATGCCCGTCTCGGCGGTGTGGACCTTCGACCAGCCGCGGCAGAGCGTGGAGTTGGGCGCCAATATGCGCTTCAACGGCCCCTCGCCGCTGCGCGCGGTGATCGAGACCACCGGCGGTGCGCGGTACATGACCGAGCGCTTCGTAAAAACCTCGGGCCTCGCCGCCTGCTCGGCCCCGCCGGTCGGCGACCCCAAGGCGGCGCTGGCGACGATCGGCCAGATGCAGCTGTTCGACAAGACCCCGCCCAGCCGAGCCACGCCGAACCGCCTGTTCGCCCGGCTGGAGATGAAGCATCCCCAGCATACCGGAATGCAGATGGACCAGATCACGCTGCACTATATCCTGGCGCGCTATATCGACGAGGTGGAAGTGTTCGCGGGCGAGGACCGGCTGTTCACCCTGACCGGCTCGATCTCGCTTAGCGAAGACCCGGAGATCGAGTTCGACTTCCCCAATACCGGCGCCGAGACCCTGCGGGTGCGCATGCATGACACCGAGGGGACCGTGGTGGACCGCGAGATGACCTTCGGCGTCGGCAGCTGACGCGCCGCGCGGCCCCGGCGTGAGCCGCGCATCGGCGGGAGGGCCGGCGCCTCAGTTCCGTGACAGCTGCCGGACCCGCTCGATCAGGAACGTGTTGGAATAGCCGAGCTGATAGGCGCGCTGATAGTCGGTATTGGCCGCCTCCAGCCGGCCCTGCCCCTCCAGATACTGGCCGCGCACGAAATGCCCCCAGCCCCATTCCGGCGACAGGGCGAGGGCGCGGTTCAGATCCTCCTCGGCCCCCGGTTTGCCCTGTGCGGCGCGGGCGCGGCCCCGGTTCAGATGCGCCCCGGCATCGCGGGAATCGGCGGCGAGGACCGCGGCGAAATCGGCCTCGGCCTCGGCCGCGCGGCCCAGACGCAGGCGGGCGACGCCGCGATTGAACCGTGCCTCGACATCCTGCGGCGCCAGCCGGACCGCTTCGCTCAGGTCGCCCTCGGCCTCTGAGGCCCGGTCATAGCGCAGCAGCAGCGCCCCGCGCCCGGCCCAGGCCTCGGCAAAGCGGGGATCGGCGGCGATGGCCGCCGCGTAGTCCGCCAGCGCGTCGTCGCCCCGCCCCAGCTCGGCATTCGAGCGCGCCCGGTTCGTATAGGCGGGCATCAGCCCCGGATCGGTCCGGATCGCCAGCCCATAGC
>JBCBIS010000129.1:0-12310 GCA_038524325.1 Pseudomonadota bacterium | reverse complement strand
CGCCTATAACGGCCTACCGCCCAACCATGTGCTGAAATCGGGCGACGAGTTGGTGCTGCCGCCGAAGCCCGGCGGATACACCGCCACGGCAACCGCACCAGCGCCGGCACCGGTGCCCGCCCCTGCCCCGTCACCGCAGAGCCCCGCGATTGAATCCGCTCCGCTCGACCTCGGGGGGGGAACCGCGGTTGCGCAAGCCCCCGCAGTCACCGCCCCCGAGACGGCTGCGTCAGGAACCGGAGCTGAGTGGAGCCCCGAACTTGCCGAGGCGGCCATTCAACGCGCCACCGGCCTTCAGCCCGATGGCACGCTGGCAGCTCCGCCGAGCGCGAATGAGCCCGTACCCGAGGCCCCGGCCGATCCGCCCGCCCTGGAATCTCCCGATCTGAGCCAATACCAAACACCCAGGCCCGTCCCGGCGCCCGAGGCCGAAGTGCCGGCCCCGCCCGAGCAGACAGCGCCTGTTGCGGCCCCCATTCCCACGGCGACACCTGACGTCGCCGAGGCCGCATCTGAAGCCGTTCCAGCAGCCCCCGAAGTGGTGCCGAGCACCGAGCCGGCGCCTGCTCCCGCGCAGACAGCCCGGCTGCAGCGTCCGGTCGACGGGCCGGTCGCGCTCGGCTTTCAACGGGGGAGCGGCTCGTCTCGCAACGATGGCATCGATTTCGCCACCGCCCCCGGCGCGCCGGTTGTGGCCGCCGATGACGGTGAGGTGGCCCTGGTCAGCCAGTCCCTTGGCGGTCTCGGAACCATTGTGCTGCTCCGACATCAGGGGGACCTGCTGACGGTCTATGGCCGGATCACGGACGTCACGCTGAAGAAGGGCGAGTTGGTGCGCCGGGGCCAGCAGATCGGATCGGTCGCAACACCGCCCTCAGGCTCAGAAGCGCGGATGCACTTTGAGGTTCGGCGCGGGGCGGAAAGCCTCGACCCGCGCAGGTTCATCGCCGGATAGTCCTGCCTCCGACCCCTTCGATTGCGGAGCATGATTCGTGCGATGTGAGAAAAATCGCTCGAAGCTATGACCCGTTAACCGTTTGTTAAGACTTCCCCTCAACCAACACATAAATCGCAAAATGCAATGTTCCCGCATGAGTTGTGCGATGTCAGCGGGATTTACCAAGATTCTTCAGGTGCTTATCCGCTCTGCGTGAAACTGAGGCGTGATTCAGCAGATTGGCTCCCGTTCTGCGCTAGACAATAAATTGTAGATGTGGTCCCTTAAAGTTGTTGAAAACAAAGACGCCAAATTGAACCACCACCTTTGGTTGTCTGCGTTGCCTTGTGTGTATGTGTGAACATGAGGGAGAGTACGAATGCAAAGAACTCGAATCTAGAGATTCCGCAGCGCAGCATATCCAATAGTGTATTTCTTGGATATCTGGACTGCTCCGCCAACATACAGACGTGATCCAGGTTTTGGACTGGCAAAGCGCGGAGAAGCTTTGTCAGATACTCCAAAGTTTGGAAACAGCGTGACATCCTAGCCGACTTGTACGGCGCATCCGCTGCATTGGTGCCTCCAATGCTGTCGAAGATGCTCTGCCTAATTAGTCGGGCTAGCCGTGAGAGCGCACAATAATCGGATTGTGCGGGGTCAATACTATTGCCAGCCGAACGAGAGCTTGGCGTTCTTGAGAGTGAGGATACACCGATGGAATTCAACTTTACGGAAGTCGGCGCGTTTCAGGGTGTCACTGGCGGCCCAAATGTTTTGAACAATCCCACATCTCTGCAATTCGGACCGGACGGCCGTCTCTACGTCAGCGAGCAGAACGGCGACATCAACGCCTTCACCATCGCAATCGACGAGGGCGAATACATCATCACCGATCACGAGTTGCTCACGCTGCCCGGCGGTGGTGGCATCGTTAAGTCTATTCAGAACCACAACGACGACGGCTCCGAGGCCAATCAGGGCAACCGGCAGGTCACTGGACTTGTCACCGCCGGGACAGAAGACAATCCGGTTCTCTATATCACCTCGTCCGACCCGCGGATCTCGGCCAACGGCGAAGTCAACCTCGACACCAATTCCGGCGTGCTCAGCCGCGCGACCTGGACGGGATCGGAATGGGAAGTTGTCGATCTGATCCGCGGTTTGCCGCGCTCGGAGGAGAACCACTCGAATAACGGGATGGTTCTGGACGGCGACAAGCTTTATCTGATGGTGGGCGGAAACACGAATAACGGGGCGCCGTCGTCGTTTTTCTCGTTCACCGCTGAATACACGCTGTCTGGTGCTCTGCTGGAAATCGATCTGACAGACCTTGAAGGTCGCGAGATCCTCACCGACCCGAATGGGGGTCAGAACGGCGCCGCGCGGGACTATATCTATGATCTGCCGACGTTGGATGATCCCAATATCGAAAACGTCACCGATGGTGTTGGCGAAGATGCCAATGGTCTGGATGAGAACGGCCCCTGGGGCGGCAATGACGGGCTGAACCAGGCTATCCTGCCCGCCGACGCCCCGCTGCGCATCTTCTCGGACGGTCTGCGGAACCCGTATGACGTGGTTCTGACCGAGAGCGGCAATCTCTACACCATCGACAACGGCTCGAACGGCAACCTGGGCGGCAATCCCAACACCGACGGCAACGGAGAGGCGATCAACACGCCCAACAATGGTGGGTCGGGCGATCCCGAGCCGCTGTTCCTGCTGCAGGACGGCAGCTACCACGGGCATCCAAACCCGATCCGCGCCAATCAGGACCAGTCGCACACGGTCTATGACGATGACGGGAATCCGGACGAGAGCGTCGACGTGAATTCCGTGCCCGACATCTCGGAGCTGGTGCCGGATAGCGTCGATATTCAGGAAGGTTTCCTGATCGACCCCTCCAAATTCACCGGCGACCCGGATCGGTTGCTGGAGAGCGGTGTGCGTGTGGAGCGCGACAGCCCCCAATCAAACGCCCTGCTCACGCTGAACTCCTCGACCAACGGGATCGTGGAGTACACTGATACATCCGCCTTTGACGGGCTTCTCGCGGGGCAATTGCTGACCGTCGGCTTCAACGGCAACCTGACGCGGATCGAATTGAACGAAGACGGCACCGAGGTCGTCAGCAGCGAAGCGATCATCTCTGGCCTGGGAGGGCCGCTTGACGTCACCACCGGTCCCGATGGGACGATCTGGGTGGCCGAAATTGGTGCGAACACCATCAAAGCCTTCACGCCGAGCGACCAACCCCTGCCCGAAGACCCCGATTTCGACAATGACGGTATCGACAACATCGTCGATCCCTTCATTCGCGACGCAACCAATGGCGGGTCCGTTGTGGTTGTCGGCGGCGAGACGTTGCTGTGGGATTTCGACTCAGATCAAGACGGGAACCTGCCTGGCCCGAACGGGTATGGCACCGGACTAACCGGGCATATGATCAACGGCACCGTCGACTTCGAACAGTTCCTGACCCAGGAACTGCCAGAGGGCGGGAACCGGTTGGACAATATCAAGTTCAACACCGCCGCCGGCGGCGGCGCGACCGTGATCGAGCAAGTCTCGAACGGTGATCCCTTCATTGACAACAACAGCGGTGAGTTCCTGCTGCATACCGGGGTGACCATCGACCCGACGGTGGAGAGCTTTACCGTCAAATGGTCGGCCTTCAACCCGGCCGCCCCCAGCGACCTCTTCCCGAACGGTCAGATCACCGGCGGCTTCCAGCAGATTGGCGGCTATATCGGCTCGGGCGATCAATCGAACTTCATCAAAGTTGTCGCTATCCAGACAAATACCGTCTCAAAGATCGAAGTTGTCCTCGAAGACGACGATGAGGTGACTGCTTTCGACATCGCTGCCGCTGATATTTTCGACCCGAACGTCATTGCGCAGGATTCGAAGATTTTCTTCGAGCTGGAAGTCGATGTCTTCGGTCAAGTTGCGAGTGCGACTGTGTCCTATGAGACGGACCAGGGGTTGCAGACGGTCACCAGCGGGTCGCAGCTCGACCTTTCGGGCAGCACGGTCATGGATGTGATCGAGGGGAATTTCCAGACCGAAGGACAGACCACCGGCCTGGCAGTCGGCCTGTTCTCGAGCAACACGCAAGAACCCGTCGCGAACACGTTCCAAGCCGTGTTCGACGATATCGAGATCACGGCGGTCGAGGGGAATGTGGCCCCTGTCGCCGGCGATGATACCGTGGCGACCGGGGTAAACTCGGTTCTGATCATCCCCGTGGCCAGCCTGCTGTCGAATGACAGCGATCCGAACGATACCGATACCGTCACCGTGGCGTCGGTTTCGAACGCGTCGAACGGTACGGCCATTCTGGACGACAACGGCACCGCGAACGATCCGCTGGACGACTTCATCGAATTTACGCCGGGCTTGAACTTTGAGGGCACGGCCAGCTTCAACTACACGATCATCGACGGAAACGGCCTGGACGACAGCGCCCTCGTGTCGGTGAATGTCGCAGATCGCGTGGTGCTTTACCGCGTCAACGCGGCGGGCAGCGAGATCGATCCGGGCGATGGCGGCCCGGTCTGGGCAGCGGATCCTGGGAACACCACTGGCGGCGGCACGGACGGGTCCGAGAACCCCAACCGCGTCAGCTCCGGGCAGAACATCTCGGGGACCAGCGGCATCTCGTTCGGTCCGACCGTGCCCGAGGGCACCCCGGTCGGCCTCTTTGCCCAAGAACGTTGGGACCCGGCTTCGGGCCAGACAATGCTCTGGGAATTCCCGGTCGGCGCCGGCCTCTACGAGGTGCGTCTCTATATGGCCAACAACTTTGGCGGCACCTCGGGCGAAGGTCAGCGCGTCTTCGACGTGGCGATTGACGGAGAGATCCCGGCCAACCTGGACGATATCGACCTGATCCCGCTGTTCGGCCACAAAACTGGCGGCGTCGTGACCAACACCGTGGCGGTTACCGACGGGACCTTGGAAATCGAATTCTTCCATGTCGTCGAGAACCCGCTGGTCAACGCAATCGAGATCATCCAAATCGGCAATGCCGAGGATATCGAGCCGGCGGTATCGATCATCTCCGGCAATCAGACGGTCGATGAAGACGCGGGTCAGGTGCAGATTTCGCTGGCCACCGATGTCACCGTGCCCGCCGACGAGACGGTCGAGGTCACGGTCGAGATCGTACCAGGCACCTCGACGCCGGGCGCCGATTACAACTATGTCCCGGTCAATGGCAGCGTCGACACCGACACAGGCGTCATCACCGAGACGCTCAGCATCGCGGGCAGCTCCTCGGATGTCACCTTCCTGATCGACATTTTGGACGACATGGACCTGGAGGCGTCCGAGGCGTTCTCGGTCAACATCGTTTCGGTCAGCGACAACGCCCTGATCAGCGGGCTGAATTCGGCATTGATCACCATTCTCGACAATGATGCGCCGGTGAACCCAGGAACTGTGGTTGTTGCGATCAATGCCGGTGGTCCAGCGCTGACTCAGAATAGCATCGACTTCTCGGCGGATCAGTTCTTCGACAACGGCACGGCCTTTACGGATAACAACGCCGGCAACGGGCCGCAGCCGATTTTCGACGGCACCGTGTTCGAGACCGAGCGGTTCGGCGGGATCGACAATGGGACGATGTCCTACACGATCCCGGTTGACCCCGGCACATATGAGATCGAGCTCTATTTCGCCGAGATCTTCTTGCCGAACGGCGCAGGCGACGGGATCGGTGCCCGCGTCTTCGATGTCGCGATCGAAGGGATCACCGTCCTTGACGATTTCGACCTTCTCGCCGAGACCGGCGGAGACTTTAATCAGCCGGTCGTCATCACCGTTCCCCAGGATTTCAGCCCGGATCAGGACAGCGATACCGATGCGCTGAACCTCACCTTCTCGGCCTCTTCCGACAACGCAAAGATCAACGCCATCGTTGTGCGCACCGCCGAGGGCGAGTACTCGCCGCCGCCCGACACGCTGTTTGGCACGCCGGTCGAGATCTCGGACGATCGGCTCGCGCCTGAAGATGGTGGCGAGCTGTCGCTCGGCTCGAACATCGTCGTCGCCACGCAAGAGGGCGAGTTGGGCGAAAACGAGGTCCGCGACCGCGACTACTTTACCTTCTCGATCCCCGAGGGAGCCGTTCTGACCGGAATCATTCTCGAGGATTTCCAGAACGACAACGGCCTGCTTCCCGACGGGTTCATCGGCATCCAGCTGGGCAATCAGCTGACCGTCGACGAGACGACGGGCCAGCCGGATGAGGGGGCAGAGGGCCTCCTCGGCGGTCTGATCTATGGCCAGCAGAATATTGGCCAGGATCTGCTCGAAATCATGGCACAGGGCGGTGAGATCCAACCGGGCGCGGGCGCGCTCGATCCGTTCCAGCCGTCGCTGACTGGCGAGGTCACTGTGTGGCTGAACCAGGGCGCCGGGCCGGGCACGCCGACCTTGAACTTCATCGTCGAAGAAGCCCCGGTCGCAGGCGATGGTGCCTATCTGCCCAACGCCCAGGGCAACTTTATCTGGGAGGCGGAAAGCGCCGATAACGACGGCCCGGGCGGCTTTGTCGTCAAGGATGAGAGCGAGCTGGAGGAAGGCCACGCGGCCCCATCCGGTGGCCAGTATATCGAGACCTCCAACAACTTCTTCGGAGGAGCCGGCAATGGCGAAACCTTGGTGTGGCAATTCACGCCGCAGGAAGACGGCTTCATCCGGATCAACCTGATTTCGAGCTTCCAGGGAGACGACCCAACCGAAGAGAACGATGCCTGGACCAAGATCCAGCTCGACGGGGTTGATATCCCAGCACTCGATCGCAGCGTGCCGCTGGTCTCGAACAATGGGTTCTACAAAACCTATCAGAGCGGTCCGGCCTCGACCGACTGGAAGCTTGCGAACAAAAATGTCGACTTCGACGCACAGCCGATTGTCGTGCCGGTGATCGGCGGCGAGACCTATGACTTCCTCTTGTCCGAGCGGTCGGCCGGGTTCGAGATCGACAAGATCGCTCTCGAATTCTTCACCGAAGATCCGGGGCTCAGCAGCTTTGGCGGCTTCAACGACCTGAACAATCAGGAAATTTCGCCACAAGACGATGCCGAGCCGGAGCCGCTGGTCGGCGAGGCGACGCTCGAAGTCACGGTTGGCAGCGACAATGTCCAGATCTCGAACTTCGGCGATAATTCCTTCGTCCTGACCAACACAGGCACCAAGGAGATCGCCAAGATCGAGGTGGACGTAACCAACGCGCTCTACCCCGACTCGGTGTTCGATCCGTTCGGTGTGGCTGGCGACACGGTCACCAAACCTCTGACGATCAACACAAATACTGGAACCGGTGCGATCGATCCAACCAACGCCTCCTATGTGGGCGCAGGCGGGATCGCCGGGTTCGAGGGGATTGTGATCGAGTTCGATCCGGCCACCGATGGCGGGTTCGACCCAGGCGAGTCTCTCGGCTTCTCGGTCGATATGGACCCCAACTCGATTGCGGGAGCCGAGAAGGATACGCTCGATGCTGGCGCTGACCCAGTCTGGGATATCGGGGGCGTGTCGGGGGCCGAGCTCATCGGCTCGAGCTTTACCATCACCTTCACCGACGGGACCACAGCCACCGGGCAACTCGGCGGTGCTGGCAACAATGGCGGATCGAAGGGTCTGGCCAGCCAGGCCATCGAGACGCCGCAGACCGCCACCCTGACCGTCAATGGTCTGGGCGAAGGCGGGGTTGGCACCTACGACTCCACCGGTCCGCTGATCACCATCGAAGGGGAGGCTGGTCAAACCGCGCGGGTGGTCCTGACCAAAGGCATCATCCAGCCGGTGAACAACGCGTTCTTCAACGGGACTGCGGCCGAGCAAGCCTATGCTCCACAGCTTCAGGCACAGCTTGACGCGCTGGCGGCGTCGGACTTCCCGGCCAACAACGCGGCCTTCTTCCAGACCGTCGATATCGTGCTGGATGGGACGGTGCAGGACATCACGTCGCTGTTCAATCTGACCGATGTGCCGGACTTTGAGCTGGTGGTGCCGGAGGATGAGCTGCCGCTCGGCCTCGTCGCCGCGGTGATCGATCCGGCGAATAACGACCTGCCCATCGGTCCGGTTTCGGCCCCGATCTACCTGACCTTCTCGGAGGAGCCTTCGGCGGATCTGGCCCTGACCAAGACCGTGGACGACGACACCCCGGCCTTTGGCGACGAGATCACCTTCACCCTCACCGTCACCAACGAGTTCGGTGACGAGGCGACAGGGATCACGGTCGAGGATGTGCTGGCCAACGGGTATGCGTTCACTGGGGCGACCGGCGACGGCGTCTATGACGAGGTCACCGGCATCTGGACCATCGATCCGCTGCTGGAGGGCGAAAGCGCGAGCATCGACATCACCGCGATCGTCCTCGACTCCGCCGCGACGCCCGACACCGTGCTCTATCGGGTGAACCCGGGCGGAACCACGGTTGCGGCGGCCGATGGCTCCAGCTTGGATTGGCTGGGCGACACTGGTCCCTCCCCCCTGAACCAGAACCCTCCGGGCAGTTTCGAGTTTGGTCCTGGGGTCACTCTGACGGGTGGGAACACGTTCTCGACCGGTCAGGCCATCGATGTCAGCGGTCTTGGCCCCGACACCTCGGCCCCTGAGGCTGTGTTCCAGACCGAGCGTTTCGGTCCAAACGCCGCAAACGGGGCGCCGCAGGCCTGGGACTTCGACGTTGAGAACGGCGACTACATCGTCAATCTCTACTTCGCCGAACTGTTCTTCCCTGGTTCAGGTGGACGGGTCTTTGATGTGGAAATCGAGGACGCACTGGTCCTCGACGATTTCGACATCGCAGCGGTCGCGGGCGGTAATTTCACTGCAACCCTGCAATCCTTCGAGACGACCGTCAGTGACGGAGTGCTCGATATCGACCTGATCAGCTCTGTGAACAACGGCAAGATCAGCGCGATCGAGATCATCCAGAAAGGGTTCGACGGGCCGGCCTCCTATGACAATTCGGCCCAGATCCTGACCTCGGATCTGATCGATCCGGACTCGACCGCGGGCAATGGCATCCTCGGTGAGGATGACGATGCGAGCGTGGTGGTCGCAGCGACCGCTCAAGGGCAGAACGTCGTCACCATCGCAGTCGAGACCGAGGCGGCTGAGCCTGATCAGAACGGCCAGTTCATCGTCAGCCTCGAGGAGGTTGCCGAAACCGATACGGTCATCACCTTCACCATCGAAGGATCGGCCACGGCGGATGTCGACTACACAGCGCTCGACGGGGTGGTCACCATCCCGGCGGGCGATCTGTCGGCACCGATCGAGGTGGCCGTGCTCGACGATCTCGATCTGGAAAGCGCCGAGGACATCATCGTCACCCTGACTGATATCACCTCGGGCGACGCGGATGTGGTGCTGGATGAGGCCCCGACCGCGACCATGACCCTGAACGATGACGAGTTCACGGGCACGGCCTCGGTCGAGATCACGGGGGTGACCACCTTCGGGTCGTCGTCCTTCCAGCTCACCAACACTTCGGATGCCGGGATCAAGATCAAGAGCATCACCTTCGACATCGTGACCTCGACCCTGTCGGCCGGTCTGGATGCGAGCGGGGAGCCGGGCTCCGAGTTCTTGGGCGCCGTCTTTGACCCGACCGGTGAGGCCGGGGATGAAGGCAGCCAGGGTCTGAAGTTCGCCGATAACAGCGCAGGTTTGCTCGACGAGAACGGGGCCGTTCTGCCCGCCTCGACGGCTGGGATCGGGTATGTCGGCACCGCCGAGCTTTACCCCTTCACCGGGCAATTGCCTGGCAGCAACGAAGGCGCGCCCGGCGGCTATCGCTTCATGACGCTCAACTTCGAGAGCTTTGCGAACGAGGAAGGCCAAGAGGTCCCGTCGAACTTCGTCTTCGGCGTGGACATCGATCCGCAATCGATCCAGGGGGCCGTCGGCTCGGGTCAGGCGGGCGCGGTCTCGGGTGCCGAGATTTCGGGCACGCTGATCACCATCGAGTTCGAAGCCCCGAACGGCTCGACCCTGGTGGAAACCCGGCCCCTGGTGGCAACGGGTCTGAACAGCGCCGAGGCGGTCTTTGACGGCAACGGTCCGATCGAAGCACCGACCATGGAGGTGACCGGCCTGGTGGAAGGCATCGCCGACCGCCGTGCCCTGACCGATGATGCGGCCCCGGAGGTGGTCGTCGGCGGTCTGACGGAAGGTGATCTGGTCCAGCTTTGGGTCTTTGATGCTTCAGGCTATGAGAAGAATGGCGGTGACGGCACCGAGACCGAGGCGAGCGATCCGTTCCACGCCAACCAGTTCGATGCCGCCCCGACGATCCTGTCGGGCGTCGCGGATGCGAACGGCGAGGCGGTCTTCCAGGTCGATATCTCGGGCTGAGCCGATGGGGCCTTCCCAGCACTTGTCGACGATCTGTTCTTCTTCACTGCGGCCGTTGTGGATGGTGAGGGCACTGCGCTCAGCTCGCTGGCCGAGCCGATCGAACTGCGCCTGGTGGATCCCGAGGTGAACATCGCCCCGGTCTTCACCTCCGAACCAGCCTTTATCCTCGACGAGAACATCGCCGAGGTGGGGACGGTCGAGGCAGTCGATGGCAATGCTGGCGATATCGTGACCTATGCCATCGCGCCGGATGTGGGCGATGCCACCCTCTTCACCATCGATGCCGGGACCGGAGCGCTGAGCTTCCTTGCAGCGCCTGATTTCGAAGGAGAGCAGAACAGCTTTACCCTCACGGTCGAGGCAGCCGACGGGACCGATACGACCACGCAGGACATCACCATCGATATCCTGGATGTGGCCGAGCCGGCGACGGCGGTGCTGCTGACCCCGGTTGCCTTCGACGAGAACGTCCCGGGCGCGGTCGTGGCGGATGTGGCGACCGATGGCGATACGCCGACCGTGGCGGCCGACTTTGTCCTGGGCGGCACCGATGCGGCCCTGTTCGAACTGGTCGACACGCCGGATGTCGGTGTGCAGCTCAAGCTGATCGACACCGAGGCCGGCGATTTCGAGGCTGAGACCCAGCCCGAGGTGACCGTGGCTTTCGGCGACATTGTCTCCGAACCCTTCTCGCCCGCACCGTCGGATGTGGACGAGTTGGCAACCGAGGTCGTGCTCACCCCGATCGCGTTCGACGAGAATGTCGAAGGCGCTGTCGTGGCGACGGTCGAGGCCGACGATCCCGATGGGGCCCCTGTGGCCGCTGACTATGCACTGGTTGGCGACGATGCAGCGCTCTTCCAACTGATCGACGGCGAGACTGGGGTCGAACTCGCTCTGGCCGAAGGCATCAGCCTTGACTTCGAGGCCGAGATCCAGCCGAGCGTCACGGTGGAGTATCAGGGCATCCAGTCCGCCCTCTTCACACCAGCTCCGTCGGATGTGGACGAGGCCGCTTCGGCGGTGGCAATCACGCCGGTCTCCGTCGACGAGAATGTCGCGGGCGCCAAAGTGGCGGATGTCGCGGTCGACGACCCGGATGGTGCGCCGCTGGCGGGCGATCTGATCCTCGGCGGCGACGATGCCGCGCTGTTCCAGCTGATCGACGGCGAGAACGGTGTCGAGTTGCTGCTGGCCGAGGGGGTCTCGCTCGATTTCGAGGCCCCCGAGCAGCCCAGCGTGACGATCGAGTATCAAGGGATCGTCTCCGACGCCTTCTCCCCTGCCCCGAACGATGTGGACGAGCTTGCCACTGAAGTCGTGCTCACGCCGGTCTCGGTGGACGAGAACGACGCCGGCGCCAAGCTGGCCGATGTCTCGGTCGATGATCCGGACGGTGCGCCGCTGGCGGCCGATCTGAGCCTGAGCGGTGAGGATGCGGCCCTGTTCGCGCTCGTCGATGGCGAGAACGGCGTGGAGCTGGTCTTGGCCGAAGGGATCGCCCTCGACTTCGAAGCGGCGGAACAGCCGAGCGTGGTCGTGGTCTATCAGGGCATCGAGAGCGCCCCGTTCACTCCGGCTCCGGCCGATCTGGACGAGGACGCAACGGCGGTCACGATCATCGGGGTCACCTTCGACGAGAACATCGAAGGGGCCAAGGTCGCGAAAGTCTCGGTCGATGACCCAGACGGCGCGCCGCTGGCCGCAGAGCTGGTCCTGGGCGGTGACGATGCCGCGCTGTTCGAGTTGATCGACGGCGAGAACGGTGTCGAACTGGTCCTGGCCGAGGGCGTCTCGCTCGACTTTGAAGCGGCGGAACAGCCGGTCGTCACGGTCGAGTATCAGGGCATCGTCTCTGCTGCGTTCACCGCGCAACCCAGCGATGTGGACGAACCGGCAACCGAGGTTCTGGTCACGCCGGTCTCGGTGGACGAGAACGACGCCGGCGCCAAGCTGGCCGATGTCTCGGTCGATGATCCGGACGGTGCG
>JBCBIS010000128.1:0-12357 GCA_038524325.1 Pseudomonadota bacterium | reverse complement strand
TGGCCGCCCTCGAAGCCCTTGATGGCGACGCCCGAGCGGGATTTCTGCCCCTTGATCCCGCGGCCGCCCATTTTACCGGTGCCCGAGCCCGGACCGCGACCCACGCGCTTCTTCGGTTTGGCGGCTCCGGGATTGTCGCGGAGTTCATTCAGTTTCATGGCGCATCTCCTCTGGCCGGATCAGCGGGGGATGCGAGCTCCCACTGCCACGGCATGGTGGGCCTCAGCCCCGTTCTTCGACGATCTCTACCAGGTGGGGAATGCTCTCCACCATGCCGCGAACCGAGGGGGTGTCCTCCAGCTCGCGAGTGCGATGCATCTTGTTCAGGCCCAGGCCCTTCAGCGTCTCGCGCTGGACGGCCGGGCGGCGGATCGGGCTGCCGATTTGCTTGACGACGATGGTCTTTGCCATGGGATCAGGCCTCCACCGGTTCCGGAGCCGCTTCGGGTGCCGCAGGTGCTTCGTCGCGGGCCGGCAGGATGTCGCTGACCTTCTTGCCACGGCGCGAGGCGACCTGGCGGGGCGAGAATGTCTGTGTCAGCCCGTCAAAGGTCGCGCGGACCATGTTGTAGGGGTTCGACGACCCGGTCGATTTCGCGACCACATCCTGGATGCCCAGCATCTCGAACACCGCCCGGCAGGGACCGCCCGCGATGATCCCGGTTCCTTGCGGTGCCGTGCGCATCACCACCTTGCCCGCGCCCCAGCGGCCATGGGTGTCGTGGTGCAGCGTGCGACCCTCGCGCAGCGGCACGCGGATCATGGTGCGTTTGGCTTCCTCGGTTGCTTTCCGGATCGCCTCGGGCACCTCCTTGGCCTTGCCCGAGCCGAAGCCCACGCGGCCCTTTTGGTCGCCCACGACCACCAGAGCGGCGAAGCCAAAGCGTTTCCCGCCCTTCACCGTTTTCGAGACACGGTTGATGGCGACCAGGCGGTCCTGAAACTCGGGCGTTTCCTCTTCCCGGTCGCGGCGGCGGCCACGGCCGCCACGGTCTTCGCGTTCTGCCATGTCCTACCTCCTCAGAATTTCAAACCGCCCTCGCGGGCGGCATCGGCCAGCGCCTTGACTTTCCCATGGAAGAGAAAGCCGCCGCGGTCGAAATACACGTCTTCGATGTCTTTTGCCTTGGCGCGCTCGGCGATCGCAGCGCCCACCTTGGCCGCGGCTTCGACATTGTTCTTGCCCACGACGCCCAGGCTGCTTTCCAGGCTCGACGCCGCGGCCAGGGTCACGCCCTGCACATCGTCGATGATCTGCACGCTGATATTCTTCGACGAGCGGTGCACCGACATCCGCAGCTTGCCGCGGGACATTTTCTTCAGCTTGTTCCGGACGCGCAGGCGGCGGCGCAAAAACAAGTCTCGCTTTTTGTTTGCCATCTGACTGGTCCTTACTTCTTCTTGCCTTCCTTGCGGAAGATGAACTCGCCCTTGTGGCGGATCCCCTTGCCCTTATAGGGCTCGGGCCGCCGCCATTCGCGGATCTTGGCCGCCGTCTCGCCGACCAGCTGCTGGTTGATGCCGGTGATCTCGATCTCGGTCGGTTTGGCGCATTTGATCTCGATCCCGTCGGGGATCTCGAAATTCACGTCATGGGAGTAGCCGAGCGCCAGTTTCAGGGTCTTGCCCTGCACCTGCGCCCGATAGCCGACCCCTTGGATCTCCAGCTCCTTCTTGAAGCCTTCGGTGACCCCGGTCGCCAGGTTGGCGATCTGGGTGCGGGTCATACCCCATTGCTGGCGCGCACGCTTCGACAACCCGCGGGGTTTGACCGTGATCTCGTTGCCCTCGAGCACGATGTCCACGTCATCCGTCGCGGTGAAGCTGCGGGTGCCCTTCGGCCCCTTGCACTCGACCGTCTGGCCCATGACCTTCCACTCGGCGCCTTTGGGCGCTTCGATGGGACGTTTTCCGATACGTGACATATCAACCTCCCTCAGAAGATCGTGCAGAGCACTTCGCCGCCGACATTCTCGGCGCGGGCTTTGGCATCGGACATGACGCCCCGGTTGGTCGAGACAATCGCCACGCCCAGACCGTTGCGCACCTGCGGCAGGTTCTTGGCGGGCGAATAGGCGCGGCGGCCGGGGGTCGAGATCCGTTTGATCTCGCGGAACGCGGGCGCCCCGTCGAAGTATTTGAGGCTCACCTCAAACTCCGGCAACCCATTCGCGCTTTGGGTCTTCTCATAACCGCGGATATAGCCTTCATCCGCAAGCACATCCAAAACCCAGCCGCGCAGCTTCGAGGCCGGCGTGCGCACGGTCGACTTGCTCCGCATGGCCGCGTTGCGGATACGGGTCAGCATATCGCCGAGAGGATCGTTCATTGACATATCGCCTCCCTCACCAGCTCGACTTGACCATGCCGGGGATCTGACCGACCGAGGCCAGATCGCGCAGCGCAATACGGCTCATCTTGAGCTTGCGGTAATAGGCCTTGGGCCGGCCCGAGACCTGGCAACGGTTGTGCAGCCGGGTCGGCGAGGAGTCGCGGGGCAGCTTGGCCAGTTTCAGCCGTGCCTTCATCCGTTCCTCGCGCGGGCGGTCCTCGTCACAGGCGATCTCTTTCAGAGCCGCCCGCTTCTTCGCGTATTTGTCCACCAGCTTCTGGCGCTTTTTCTCGCGCTCGATCATGCAGACTTTTGCCATTTCGATCTCCTCGCGATCAGCTGTTGAAGGGCATGTTGAAATGCTTCAACAGCGCTTTGGCCTCGGCATCCGTCGCAGCCGTGGTGCAGATGATGATGTCCATGCCCCAGATCTGATCGACCTTGTCGTAATCGATTTCGGGGAACACGATATGTTCCTTGATGCCCATGGCATAGTTGCCGCGTCCATCGAAGCTTTTGCCATTGATGCCGCGGAAATCCCGGATCCGGGGCATGGCGATGGTGATCAAACGATCCATGAAGTCATACATGCGCGCCCGGCGCAACGTAACCTTGCAGCCCAGCGGCATCTCCTCACGCACCTTGAAGCCCGCGATGGATTTCTTTGCCTTGGTGATCACCGGCTTCTGGCCTGCGATCTTCATCATGTCGTCATGGGCCGATTTGACCTTTTTCGAGTCGCCCACGGCCTCGCCGACGCCCATGTTCAGCACGACCTTGTCGAGCCGAGGGATCATCATGTCATTGGCGTAGTCGAACTCTTCTTTCATCTTCGCACGGATCTCGGCGTCGTAGAGGGTTTTCAGCCGCGGGATATAGGCGGAGGCATCAGGCATCGATCGTCTCCCCGGATTTTTTGGCGAAGCGCACCTTCTTGCCGTCCTCGATGCGGAAGCCGACCCGGGTCGGGCCACCCTCCTTCGGATCGACCATGGCGAGGTTCGAGATCTGGATCGGCGCTTCCATACGGATGCGGCCGCCCTGGCTGCCCTGGGTCTGGCGCTGGTGACGGGTGACCATGTTGACGCCAGAGACGAGTGCGCGGCCCTCAGCCGGCATCACCTGGGTGATCTCACCCTCTTTGCCCTTGTCACGGCCCGCGAGCACGATCACCCGGTCGCCCTTTTTCAACTTAGCTGCCATCACAGCACCTCCGGCGCCAGCGAGATGATCTTCATGAAGTTCTTCGCCCGCAGCTCACGCACGACCGGGCCGAAGATCCGGGTGCCGACCGGCTCGCCCGAGTTGTTCAGGATCACGGCGGCGTTGCGGTCAAAACGGATGGTGGTGCCATCGGGGCGGTGCACTTCCTTGGCGGTGCGCACGACAACGGCTTTGCGCACGTCGCCCTTCTTAACACGGCCCTTCGGAATGGCTTCCTTGACCGAGACCACGATGATGTCGCCAACGCTCGCATATTTGCGTTTCGAGCCACCCAGCACCTTGATGCATTGCACCCGGCGGGCCCCGGAATTGTCAGCGACATCCAGATTAGTCTGCATCTGGATCATGGTTCAATTCTCCCGACCTACGGGCAGGCGCCCGGGGTTTCGCGAGAAGCTATGGAGAGGTCAAGAGACCGTTTCCACAACCTCCCAGCGCTTGGTTTTCGACTTCGGCGCACATTCCTGAATGCGGACGGTGGTGCCGGTTTCGACGGTGTTGCCCTCGTCATGGGCGCGATACTTCTTGGATTTCCGGATCGTTTTCTTCAGGACCGGATGGGTAAAGCGCCGCTCGACCAGAACCGTGACGGTCTGGTTGTTTTGGTTGCTCACCACGGTGCCTTGCAGGATACGTTTGGGCATAGTTACTCCGCGACCGCTTCGGCGGCGGCAGCCCGCGCCTTCTCGTTCAGGATGGTCTTCACCCGCGCTGCGTCGCGCCGGGCGGCACGCACGCGCGAGGCGTTTTCAAGCTGGCCGGTGGCGGCCTGGAAACGGAGGTTGAAGCTCTCCTTCTTGAGCGCTTCCAGCTGCTCGCGCAGCTCCTCCGGGGTCTTGTCGCGAAGCTCGGCGGCTTTCATCGACGTCTCTCCTTTGACAGATATGCCGGCCAAGCGCCTGGCATCATTCATCAAACGTGAAAGCCCCGCCGCGTCTGACGGGGCCGCGAAATCTTACCAGTCCTCGCGCTGGACCACCCGGGTCTTGATCGGCAGTTTCATCGCTGCGAGTCGGAGCGCCTCTACTGCCACAGGCTCGGCAACCCCGTCAATCTCAAACATGATACGGCCGGGTTTTACTTTGGCCGCCCAGTATTCGACCGAGCCTTTACCTTTCCCCATCCGAACCTCGGTGGGTTTTTTGGTGACCGGCACATCCGGGAAGATCCGGATCCACACCCGACCCTGACGCTTCATATGACGCGTCATGGCCCGGCGGGCGGCTTCGATCTGGCGGGCGGTGATCCGCTCGGGCTCGACCGCCTTCAACCCGTAGGAGCCGAAGTTCAGGTCCGAGCCGCCCTTGGCCTCGCCCTTGATCCGGCCCTTGAACTGCTTGCGGAATTTTGTGCGTTTCGGCGACAGCATCGCTCTTCTCCTTTAACTCCGCTCAGCGCGCATCGCGGTCGCGGCGCGGGCCGCGATCCCGGTCGCCGCGGCCGCCGGAGGGGCCAGAGCCCTCCTGCACTTCGGCCTGACGGCGGTCGCGGGCCGAGGGATCATGCTCCATGACCTCGCCCTTGAAGATCCAGACCTTCACGCCGATGATCCCATAGGCGGTCAGACCCTCGGCATGGGCGTAGTCGATATCGGCGCGCAGCGTATGCAGCGGCACCCGGCCCTCGCGATACCATTCGGTCCGTGCGATCTCAGCGCCGCCCAAACGGCCCGCGCAGTTGACCCGGATGCCCTGAGCGCCCATGCGCATTGCGTTCTGCACCGCCCGCTTCATCGCGCGGCGGAAGCTCACCCGGCGTTCCAGCTGCTGGCAAATGTTCTCCGCCACCAACGCGGCATCAATCTCTGGCCGGCGCAACTCGACGATGTTCAGATGCAGTTCGCTATCGGTCAACTTCGCAACCTTCTTGCGCAGGTTCTCGATATCCGCGCCTTTCTTGCCGATGATCACGCCCGGGCGGGCCGAGTGGATCGTCACCCGGCACTTCCGGTGCGGCCGCTCGATCACCACGCGAGAGATCCCCGCCTGCGCACATTCCTTCTTGATGAAGGCCCGGATCCGCAGATCCTCGTGCAGCAGATCGCCATACTCGCGGGTATTCGCATACCAGCGGCTGTCCCAGGTGCGGTTGATGCCGACGCGCAGGCCGATCGGATTGACTTTATGACCCATCAGGCTTGCTCCTCGACCTG
Organism: Pseudomonadota bacterium; assembly: GCA_038524325.1. Classification (GTDB taxonomy): domain Bacteria; phylum Pseudomonadota; class Alphaproteobacteria; order Rhodobacterales; family Rhodobacteraceae; genus Thermohalobaculum. Next base: position 6,649 of record JBCBIS010000128.1, on the reverse strand, counting down.
GCGCACTTTGATCGTCAGTTGGCTGAACGGCTTCATGATCCGCCCGAACCGACCGCGCGCCCGGGGACGCCCGCGTTTCAAAACCATGTTCTTGCCCACATAGGCCTCGGCGACGACGAGTTCGTCGACATCCAGACCGTGGTTGTTTTCGGCATTGGCAATCGCCGATTGCAGCGTCTTGCGCACATCCGCCGCGATCCGTTTTTTCGAGAACGCCAGCATGTTCAGCGCCTGATCGGCCGGTTTGCCGCGGATCATGCCGGCGACCAGGTTCAGCTTCTGCGGGCTGATCCGCATCATCCGGTTCATGGCCATCGCTTCGTTGTCGGCGACGCGGCGGGGGTTCTTTTCCTTGCCCATGTTACTTCCGTTTCGCTTTCTTATCGGCGGCATGGCCGTAATAGGTGCGGGTCGGCGAGAACTCGCCGAACTTGTGGCCGATCATCTCCTCCGAGACATTCACGGGGATATGCTTCTGGCCATTATAGACGCCGAAGGTCAGGCCGACGAATTGCGGCAGAATGGTCGAGCGGCGCGACCAGATCTTGATGACCTCGTTGCGCCCGCTCTCGCGGACCTTCTCGGCTTTTTTCAGCAGATACCCGTCGACAAACGGGCCTTTCCAGACGGAACGTGCCATTGACGGGCTCCCTTACTTCTTCCGCGCGTGGCGCGAGCGGGTGATGTACTTATCAGTCGTCTTGTTCGAGCGGGTGCGCCGCCCCTTGGTCGGCTTGCCCCAGGGGGTCACCGGGTGACGCCCGCCCGAGGTCCGGCCCTCACCACCGCCATGAGGGTGGTCGATCGGGTTCATGACGACCCCGCGGACAGCCGGGCGCTTGCCCTGGTGCCGGGTCCGGCCCGCTTTCCCGAAATTCTGGTTCGAGTTGTCGGGGTTCGAGACCGCGCCGACCGTCGCCACGCATTCCTGGCGCACCAGCCGCATCTCGCCCGAACCGAGGCGGAGTTGCGCATAGCCGCCATCGCGGCCAACGAACTGCGCATAGGTCCCGGCGGCGCGCGCGATCTGCCCGCCCTTGCCCGGCTTCATCTCGATATTGTGGACGATCGTCCCGATCGGCATGCCCGCGAAGGGCATACAATTGCCCGGCTTGATGTCCGCCTTTTTCGAGGAGATCACGGTGTCGCCGATGCCCAAACGCTGAGGCGCCAGGATGTAGGCCTGCTCGCCATCCTCGTACTTGATCAGGGCGATAAACGCCGTCCGGTTCGGGTCGTACTCGATCCGCTCGACCACCGCGGGCACGTCCCGCTTGGTCCGCTTGAAATCGACGATGCGATAGAGCCGCTTGGCCCCGCCGCCGATCCGCCGCGCCGTGATCCGTCCGGTATTGTTGCGCCCGCCCTTCTTGGTCAGCCCCTCGGTGAGGCGCTTGACCGGCCGGCCCTTCCACAGATCCGAACGGTCGATCAGAACCAGCCCGCGCTGGCCTGGCGTGGTCGGTTTATATGTTTTCAACGCCATGGTTTCTGTCTTCCGCTTGCTGGTTCAGGGCGCGCCGATCAGGCGAGCCCGGTGGTTACGTCGATGAAATTGCCCTGCTCGAGGGTCACATAGGCCTTCTTCACGTCCTTGCGCTTGCCGGGACGGCCACGGAACCGCTTGACCTTGCCCTTGGTCACGGTGGTGTTGACCGCCTTGACCTTGACGCCGAACAGGGTCTCGACCGCTTCCTTGATCAGCGGCTTGTTCGCCTCGGGCGCCACTTCGAAGACGACCGCGTTGTCCTGGCCGGCCATGGTGGTCTTCTCGGTCACCAGCGGCTTGCGGATCACGTCATAGAGTGCTGCTTTCTCGGTCATTTGAGGCGCGCCTCCAACGCTTCGAGCCCGGCCTTGGTCACCACCAGTTTGTCCTTGCGCAGGATGTCATAGACATTGGCGCCCTGGCAGGGGAGCACATCCAGCCCATCGATATTGCGGATCGCGCGGGCGAAATTGGCGTCGATCTCGGCACCATCAATCACCAGGGCCTTTTTCAACCCGAGTTTCTCGGCCTTCTGCGCCAGAACCTTGGTCTTCGCCTCGTCCAATTTGGCGTCCTCGACGACGATCAGATCGCCCGCCTTCGCCTTGGCCGAGAGCGCCATTTTCAGGCCCAGCTTGCGCACATTCTTCTGCAGATCATGGGCATGGCTGCGCGGGGTCGGCCCCTTATAGATCCCGCCGCCGCGAAAGATCGGCGCGTTGCGGTCGCCGTGACGGGCGCCGCCGGTGCCCTTTTGGCGATAGATCTTCTTGGTCGAGTAGCTGGTCTCGGACCGGGTCTTCACCTTGTGGGTGCCGGCCTGACGCTTGGCCAACTGCCAGCGGACCACGCGGTGGAGAATGTCGGCCCGCGGCTCGAGCCCGAAGATATCCTCCGGCAGATCCACCGAGCCACATCCGCCCGCGTCAAGATTGGTGACGTCGTGTTTCATTTCTCGTCGCCTCCCTCGGGCGCGGCGCCGTCACCGGCCTTTTCAGCGGCAATCTCGGCCTCAGCCTCTTTCAGACCGGCAGCCTGTTCGGCGGCGGCAGCTTCCTCGGCGGCCTGGCGCGCGGCCTCTTCCTCGGCAGCAGCCTGCGCGGCAGCTTCCTCGGCCAGACGCTTCGCCTCGTCAGCCGCTGACCGCAGGGCCGCCGGCAGGATCACGTTCTCGGGCGTGGCCTTCTTCACCGCGTCCTTGATGGTCACCCAGCCGCCTTTCGAGCCCGGAACCGAGCCCTTGATCATGATCAGGCCACGTTCTGCATCGGTCTTGACCACTTGCAGGTTCTGCGTGGTCACCCGGACATCGCCCAGATGGCCGGCCATCTTCTTGCCCTTGAAGACCTTGCCCGGATCCTGACATTGACCGGTCGAGCCATGACTCCGGTGGCTGATCGACACCCCGTGCGAGGCGCGCAGCCCGCCGAAATTGTGCCGCTTCATGCCGCCGGCAAAGCCCTTGCCGATCGAGGTGCCGGAGACATCAACGAACTGACCCTCGAAATAGTGGTCAGCGGTGATCTCTTCGCCCACACCGATCATGTTCTCGGGCGCGACGCGGAATTCCACCAGCTTGCGCTTGGGCACCACATTCGCCTTGGCGAAATGGCCGCGCATCGGCTGACTGGTATTCTTCGCTTTCGCTTCGCCTGCGCCGAGTTGCACGGCCGAATAACCGTCCTTCTCGTCGGTGCGCTGAGCGATCACCTGGACATTCTCCATCTGCAGGACGGTGACCGGCACCTGCCGTCCGTCCTCCATGAAGAGCCGGGTCATCCCCAGTTTCTTTGCAATGACGCCAGAGCGCATCACGCCCTCCTCAGATCTTGATCTCGACATCCACACCGGCGGCAAGGTCGAGCTTCATCAGCGCGTCCACCGTTTGCGGTGTCGGATCAACGATATCCAACAGACGCTTATGCGTCCGGATTTCAAACTGTTCCCGGCTTTTCTTGTCGACATGGGGGCCACGCAGCACGGTGAACTTCTCGATCTTGTTCGGCAGCGGGATCGGGCCGCGCACATCGGCACCGGTCCGCTTGGCCGTGTTGACGATCTCCTGCGTGCTGGCGTCCAGCACGCGGTGGTCGAAGGCCTTGAGCCGAATTCTTATGTTCTGACTTTGCATCTTCTCTTGCCTCTCGAGCGCCGGGTCCAGGTTTGGGGCAGCGCCCCTTCATCAGATCGTCACAATAGAACGGGGCCGGAGGCGCACTGCCCCCGGCCCCGGGAAAAGGTTACTCGATGATCTTGCCGACGACGCCTGCACCCACGGTGCGGCCGCCTTCACGGATGGCGAAGCGCAGGCGCTCTTCCATCGCGATCGGCGCGATCAGGGTCACGGTCATCTTCACGTTGTCGCCCGGCATCACCATCTCGGTGCCTTCCGGCAGCTCGCAGGTTCCGGTCACGTCCGTGGTCCGGAAGTAGAATTGCGGGCGGTAGTTGGTGAAGAACGGGGTGTGGCGCCCGCCTTCTTCCTTGGTGAGGATATAGGCCTCGGCGGTGAACTTGGTGTGCGGCTTGACCGAGCCAGGCTTGCAGAGCACCTGGCCACGCTCGACCCCCTCACGGTCCACACCGCGGAGCAGCGCGCCGATATTGTCGCCAGCCTCGCCACGGTCGAGCAGTTTGCGGAACATCTCGACGCCGGTGCAGGTGGTCTTGGTGGTGTCGCGGATACCGACGATCTCGATTTCCTCGCCCACGGTAATCACACCGCGCTCGACCCGACCGGTCACAACCGTACCACGCCCCGAGATGGAGAAGACGTCCTCGATCGGCATCAGGAAGGGCTGGTCGATCGGACGCTCGGGCTGCGGGATGTACTCGTCGACGGCGGCCATCAGCTCGGCGATTTTCTCGCTGCCGATATTGTCGTCGCGGCCTTCGAGGGCTGCCAGAGCCGAACCAGCCACGATCGGGATATCGTCGCCCGGGAACTCATAGTCGCTGAGCAGTTCGCGAACTTCCATTTCCACCAGCTCGAGCAGTTCCTCATCGTCCACTTGGTCGACTTTGTTCAGGAACACGACCAGGGCGGGCACACCGACCTGACGGGCCAGCAGGATGTGCTCACGGGTCTGGGGCATCGGGCCGTCAGCCGCGTTCACAACCAGGATCGCGCCGTCCATCTGAGCGGCACCGGTGATCATGTTTTTCACATAGTCAGCGTGGCCGGGGCAGTCCACATGAGCGTAGTGGCGCGCATCGGTCTCGTACTCGACGTGAGCGGTCGAGATGGTGATGCCACGGGCTTTCTCCTCGGGCGCACCGTCGATCTCGTCATAGGCTTTGAACTCGCCATACTGCTTCGTGATCGCAGCGGTCAGCGTGGTTTTGCCGTGATCAACATGGCCAATCGTGCCGATGTTGCAGTGCGGCTTATTACGCTCAAATTTTTCCTTTGCCATGATGGCCTCCTTCGAGTTCGTGTCTTGCCTCGCGCGGGGGGACGCCCCTTACGCGTATTTCGCCTGGATCTCTTCCGAGATGTTGTTCGGGACGGGCTCGTAATGGTCGAACTGCATCGTGAAGTTCGCCCGGCCCTGGCTCATCGAGCGCAGCGTGTCGATATAGCCGAACATGTTCGCCAGCGGCACGAAGGCGTTGATCGCCTTGGCGTTGCCGCGATCCTCTTGCCCTTGCACCATGCCGCGCCGGCTGGTCAGGTCGCCGATGATGCCGCCGGTATATTCCTCGGGCGTCACCACCTCGACCCGCATCATCGGCTCGAGCAGTTTGGCCCCGGCTTTCTTCATGCCTTCGCGCATGCACATCCGTGCTGCAATTTCAAAGGCCAGAACGCTCGAGTCCACGTCGTGGAATTTTCCGTCGATCAGGGCAACTTTGAAATCGATGACGGGGAAGCCAGCCAGCGGGCCGCTATCCATGACCGAGTTGATGCCTTTCTCGACACCCGGAATGTATTCCTTCGGGATCGCCCCGCCGACGATGCGGCTTTCGAAGCTGTAGCCCTCGCCCGGCTCGGTCGGGGAGATGATCAGTTTGACCTCGCCGAACTGACCCGACCCGCCCGATTGTTTCTTGTGGGTGTAGCTGTGCTCGATCTCGTGGCTGATCGTCTCGCGATAGGCCACCTGCGGCGCGCCCACATTGCACTCCACTTTGAACTCACGACGCATGCGGTCGATCAGGATGTCGAGATGGAGCTCGCCCATCCCTTTCATGATCGTCTGACCGCTTTCCACATCCGAGAAGACCTGGAACGAGGGATCCTCGGCCGCCAGACGCTGCAGCGCAACGGCCATCTTCTCCTGATCGCCCTTGGTCTTCGGCTCGACGGCTTTCTCGATCACGGGCACCGGGAAGGTCATCGTCTCGAGCACCACCGGGTTCGAGGTGTCGCAGAGCGTGTCCCCGGTGGTCGTCTCTTTCAGGCCAGCCAGCGCGATGATGTCGCCCGCGAAGGCTTCCTCGATCGGCTCCTGCTTGTTGGAATGCATCATGACCATCCGGCCGATGCGCTCCTTCTTGCCTTTGGTCGAGTTCAGGATCGAGCCGCCCTTGCTCATCGTGCCCGAATAGATCCGGGTGAAAGTCAGCGAGCCCAGGAACTGGTCGTTCATGATCTTGAACGCCAGGCCCGAGAATGGCTGGCTGTCTTCAGCCGAGCGCGCGATGTTCCGCTCTTCCGTCTCATCGCCCGGGGCAAAACCCATATAGGCGGGGACGTCCAGCGGACCCGGCAGATAATCGATCACCGCGTTCAGCATCGGCTGCACGCCTTTGTTCTTGAAGGCCGAGCCGCCCAGAACCGGCACGAAGCTCATGTTGAGCGTGCCTTTGCGGATCAGTTTCCGCAGCGTCTCGATGTCGGGCTCGTTGCCCTCGAGATACGCCTCCATCGCGTCGTCGTCCTGCTCGACGGCGAGTTCGATCATCTTGCCGCGCCACTCCTCGCAGGTGTCCTTGAGGTCGTCGCGGATCTCCTGACGGGTCCAGGAGGCGCCGAGATCTTCGCCCTTCCAGGTCCACTCTTCCATGGTCACGAGGTCGATGATGCCCTCGAGCTGGTCCTCAGCCCCGATCGGGATCTGGACCGGCATCGGCACGGCGCCGGTGCGGTCGGCGATCATCTCGACGCAGTTGAAGAAATCCGCACCGATCTTGTCCATCTTGTTGACGAAGACAATC
>JBCBIS010000127.1:0-12400 GCA_038524325.1 Pseudomonadota bacterium | reverse complement strand
CGATACCCTCAAGGGCGGGACCGGCAATGATGTTGCGGTGTTCTCCTTCACCTATGACAGCTACAGCTTCACCGGGTTCGCCGAATATTTCGAGGTCTTGGGCGAGGGCCTTGACCGGGTCTATGACGATATCGAGACGCTGATCTTCAGCGATCAGAGCGTTGCCTACGCCGATCTGGTCGACACTGCCCCGGCCCCTGCCCCGACCGGCAGCCTGACCCTGGCCGATGACGCGCTAACCCTGGCCGAGGACGGGACGCTCAGCGCCGATCTCTTCGCGGATAACGGGGCGGGCACGGACAGCCATTCGGGCGGGTTGAGCTTTACCCTCACAGGTCTCAACGGCGCCAGCAGCGGACCGGTGACGCTCGCCTCCGGCGCGACCATCGCGTTTGCGTCGGACGGCACGATCAGCGTCGACGCCACCAGTGCCTATCAGAGCCTGGCTCTCGGCGAGACGGCGGTGGAGCAGATCGCCTATACCGTCACCGACAGCGCGGGTGCGACGGACAGCGCGACCCTGAAGCTGACCGTGATGGGCACGAATGACGGGCCTCAAGCGGCCGGAGACGCCTTTACCGCCGACGAAGGGGCGCAAGTCACGGGCAACCTGCTCTCGGATAACGGCAACGGAGCCGACAGTGACGCCGACACTTCAGACCAACTTTCGATCACGGCGATCAACGGCGCGGCCCTGACCGGGTCGTCCATCACCCTGGCCTCGGGTGCCCGGCTGACCGTCGCCAGCGATGGCAGCTTCACCTACGACCAGGCCGGCGCGTTCGAGAGCCTTGTGGCCGGCGAGACCGGGACCGACAGCTTCACCTACACACTCTCCGACAGCCAGGGCGGGACGGACACGGCGACCGTCACCCTCTCGATTGCAGGGCAAGGCGGCGGCACCCACCAACTCGGCAGCCATGGTGCGGATACGCTGACCGGCTCGGCGGTGATCGATACGATCGAGGGCGGCGCGGGCCATGACATGCTCTATGGCGGCGAAGCGGGCGACAGCCTCTATGGCGGCTTCCACCGCGATCAGCTGTTTGGCGGCGCCGGGGATGACATGCTCTCGGGTGGTCACGACCGGGATACGCTTCTCGGCGGCGCGGACAATGACAGTCTCGACGGCGGCTCCGGCTTTGACTGGCTGTGGGGTGAAACGGGGGCCGATACCCTGTCCGGCGGCGCTCATCGCGACCGGCTCTATGGCGGCTCCGAGGACGACCGGCTGATGGGCGGGCAGCATGGCGACTTTCTCTATGGTGGCACGGGGGCGGATCTGCTGATCGGTGAAGATGGTAATGACCAGTTGCATGGCGAGGACGGCAGCGACCGGCTGTTCGGCGGTGCAGGCCATGACCGCCTCTTCGGACATCAGGGAGACGACGAGTTGATCGGCCATGCCGGGTTCGACCGGCTGCTCGGAGGTTACGGCAATGACAGCCTCTCGGGCGGCGCCGATCTCGACCGGCTCTGGGGCAATGCCGGGGCCGATACGCTGAATGGCGATGACGGCAACGACTTTCTGGATGGCGGCACCGGCGATGACGACCTCTATGGCGGCACCGGGAACGACCGTCTACGCGGCAGTGATGGCGCCGATTATCTGAGCGGGGGTGACGGGATCGATATCCTCGTCGGCGGCAATGGTGACGATGTGATCGAGGGCGGGGCCCAGGCCGACCGTTTGCAGGGCAATGCCGGCGACGACATGCTGTTCGGCGATGCCGGAAATGACGACTTGCGTGGCGGAGCGGGTGACGATGTGATCGATGGCGGCACGGGCGACGATCTGATCCTAGCTGGCCATGGCTGGGACCTGATCTTCGGAGATGACGGCGCAGACAGCATCATCGCCGGGGCCGATGAAGACGATGTCTTCGGCGGCGCGGGCGATGACCGGATCCGCGGCGATGGCGGCGCGGATTGGCTCTATGGCGGCGGCGGGGCGGACAGCGTCGATGGCGGCCATGGCCATGACGAGCTTTATGGCGGTGCAGGCGCCGACAGTCTCGAGGGCGGGTCGGGCGATGACATCCTGACCGGGGGGCTTGGCGATGACGTCATGATCGGCGAGCGCGGCGCGGATCAATTCCATTTCGCGCTTGGGGATGGTCAGGACCGGATCGAGCGGTTCCGCAACGACGATCTGCTGGTCTTCGCCAACGGCGTCTCGGTCAGCGCCACGGAAGCCTCTGCCGGTATCTGGGAGGTGCGCTATGGCACGGACGTCGACATGGTGACCGTCGAGCTTGACCGACACGTCACCTTCGACATCGACACCCATATCCTGGCTGCCTGACCGGACGGGGCTGCCCCCGCTCAGGCGATCTCGCCCAGGATCGCCTCGGCCGCGGCCACCGGGTCGGGCGCGGCCCAGACGGGACGGCCCACCACGATGTGATCGGCCCCGGCAGACAGCGCACCAGCCGGGGTCGCGACCCGCTTCTGGTCGCCGCGCGCAGCCCCCTCGGGCCGCACGCCCGGGGTTACGATCAGCCGGTCCTGCGCCTCGGGCAGCGCGCGGATCAGGGCAGCCTCCGCAGGGCTGGCGATCACGCCATCGGCGCCGGCCCGCAACGCGCGGCGGGCCCGCTCGACAGCGATATCGCCAATGGCGCCGCCCTCGATCATCATCTCGTCCAAATCGCCACGGTCCAGCGAGGTGAGCACCGTGACCGCCAGCAGCTTGGTCGGCGCCGCGCCGCGCCCGGCGCAGGCCGCCCGGACCACATGCGGGTCGCCATGGACCGTCAGAAAATCAAGCTCGAACTGTGCCAGCCCGCGCACCGCCGCTTCGATGGTGGCCCCGATATCGAACAGCTTCATGTCGAGGAAGACGCGCTTGCCCTGCCCCTTCAACTCCATCGCCAGCGCCATTCCCCCGCCCGTCAGCATGCCGAGCCCGATCTTGTAGAACCCTACCCGGTCGCCGAGACGTTCCGCCAAGGCGCCCCCGTCCAGCGCGTTGCCCAAATCCAGTGCCACGATCAGCCTGTCATCCGCCATCTTGCCCTCCGTTTCCGGGGGACTGGCCCGACAGGCTCAACGGGTCAAGGGGATATCGAGATCGATGAAGGGAAAGGTGCCGTTGGGCCCGCGGCCGAGGGGGATGCGCACCTCGACATCCTCGGGCAGATCAACCTCGCCCGGGATGCCACCGATCGGCGCAAACGCCTCGGCCAGCAGGGTGTCGATCTCGGCGCTGCGGGCGGTGACGGCGTCGAGCCGGCAGGTCTCGCGCGCCAGTGGGGTCGCGCGCGATCGGCAGCCCCGCTCAGTGGCCCGCCGCCATCGGGCCTGGTCGGCGGCCAGCCCTCGCTCCAGCGCCGAGATGGCAGGGACCGAAGCGCCCTGCACCTGACCGGTCACCCGCGCCAGCCGGGCCTCCAAAGCCACCAGTTTGAGATCTGCCTGCAACCCGAGACAGGCCGCCCGTCCCGCCTCGGTCGGCTCGATGGCACACCGGGTCTGGGCCTGCGCCGGCAGGGCGGGCATGAGCAGGACGAGTATCAAAGGCAGGACGAGGCGCATGGGCTGACCCTGCGCCATATCCGCAAAGACTTGGTTAGCACAGCCGCCACTCATCCACTCGGGACGGGGGCGGGGTTCGGCGCTCTGCCCCTTGCCGGCTGACCAGGTCATCACTGCGGCTCATAGCAGGCACGGCAATTCGGAGGCATTCGATGGCAAGGCGCTTTTGGCTTGCCATCGGTGCTGATGGCTTCACCCGCACCGCCCCGCTCCTCCGTCGCGCTTGCAACCCCGTTGCAGAATTCCCACATCTTGCGTGGACGCGCCTCAACCGGGCGTCCGTTTATAAAATGGCGATGCCGGATCGTGCCAGTTTCGGGCGGGCGGCCAATCGTGCTGAAGGAGCTATCCACATGGACTTGTCCAAGTTCACTGACCGCGCGCGCGGGTTCATCCAGGCAGCCCAAACCATCGCGCTGCGCGAGAGTCATCAGCGGCTCACTCCCGAACATCTGCTCAAAGCCCTGTTGGATGACAACGAGGGATTGGCCGCCAATCTGATCGCCGCGGCCGGGGGCGCCTCGGCTGCAGCGCGCCAGGGGGTCGACGCGGCGGTGGCGAAACTGCCCAAGGTGCAGGGGTCCTCGGAGATCTATATGGACCCGGCGCTTGCCAAGGTGCTGGACGAGTCCGGGCGGCTGGCCGAGAAGGCGGGCGATGCCTTTGTCAGTGCCGAGCGGATGTTGATCGCGCTGGCCATGGCCTCAGGGACCGAGGCGGCCAAGATCCTCGCCAGTGCAGGCGTGAAACCCCAGGCTCTGGACGCCGCGATCGCCGATCTGCGCAAGGGGCGCACGGCGGACAGCGCCAATGCCGAGGACACCTATGACAGCCTGAAACGCTATGCCCGCGACCTGACCGAAGCGGCCCGCGAGGGGCAGATCGACCCGGTCATCGGCCGTGACGAGGAGATCCGGCGCTGCATCCAGGTCCTCTCGCGCCGGACCAAGAACAACCCGGTGGTGATCGGCGAACCGGGGGTCGGCAAGACCGCCATCGCCGAGGGGCTCGCCATCCGCATCATCAATGGCGACGTGCCCGAGAGCCTGAAAAACAAATCGCTGATGGCGCTGGACATGGGCGCGTTGATCGCTGGCGCCAAATATCGCGGCGAGTTCGAGGAGCGGTTGAACGCCGTGCTCAGCGAGGTTCAGGCCGCCGCCGGGGGCATCGTGTTGTTCATCGACGAGATGCATACCCTCGTTGGCGCCGGCAAGGGCGAGGGGGCGATGGACGCCTCCAACCTCTTGAAACCGGCTCTGGCGCGTGGGGAGCTCCACTGCATCGGCGCCACCACGCTGGACGAATACCGCCAGCATGTCGAGAAGGACGCCGCCTTGGCCCGCCGCTTCCAGCCGGTCTTCATCTCCGAGCCGACGGTCGAGGATGCCATCTCGATCCTCCGCGGCATTAAGGAGAAATACGAAGTCCATCACGGCGTGCGCATTACCGACTCCGCCCTGGTGGCCGCCGCGACCCTGTCGAACCGCTATATCACCGACCGCTTCCTGCCGGACAAGGCCATCGACCTGATGGACGAGGCCGCCTCGCGCCTGCGCATGGAGGTGGATTCGAAACCCGAGGAACTCGACGCGCTCGACCGCGACATCCTGCAAAAACAGATCGAAGCCGAGGCGCTGAAGAAAGAGACTGACGCGGCCTCGCAGGATCGGCTGGCCAAGCTGGAGGCGGAGTTGGCGGAGTTACAGGAGCAGAGCGCCGCCCTGACCGCCCGCTGGCAGGCCGAGAAGGACAAGCTCGGCCAGGCCTCCGCCATCAAGGAACAGCTCGACGACGCCCGCCAGCTGCTCGACGCCGCGAAGCGCCGGGGCGAGCTGGCCGAAGCCGGGCGCCTGCAATTCGGCCTGATCCCGGAGCTGGAGGCGAAGCTGCGCGAGGCCGAGGAAGCCGAAGGCACCACCGGCGACGTCATGGTCGAAGAAGCCGTCACCCCCGAACATGTCGCCCAAGTCGTGGGCCGTTGGACCGGCATCCCGGTCGATAAGATGCTGGAGGGCGAGCGCGAAAAACTTCTGCGCATGGAGGAGGTGATCGGCACCCGGGTGATCGGGCAGGAGAACGCCGTCTCCGCCGTCTCCCGCGCCGTGCGCCGGGCCCGGGCGGGGCTGAGCGATCCGAACCGGCCGATGGGCTCGTTCCTGTTCCTCGGCCCGACCGGGGTGGGCAAGACGGAACTGACCAAGGCGCTGGCGGAGTTTCTGTTCGACGACGATCAGGCCATGGTCCGCATCGATATGTCGGAATTCATGGAGAAACACTCCGTCGCCCGGCTGATCGGTGCCCCTCCTGGCTATGTCGGCTATGACGAGGGCGGGGTGCTGACCGAGGCGGTCCGCCGCCGTCCCTACCAGGTCGTGCTGTTCGACGAGGTGGAGAAGGCCCATGGCGATATTTTCAACGTGCTGTTGCAGGTGCTGGACGAGGGGCGGCTGACCGATGGCCAGGGCCGCACGGTGGATTTCCGCAACACGCTGATTATCCTGACCTCGAACCTAGGCGCCGAGTTCCTGACCGCCCTGCCCGATGGCGCGCAGGCGGCCGAGGCCGAGCCCCAGGTGATGGAGATGGTCCGCGCGCATTTCCGCCCGGAATTCCTGAATCGCCTGGACGAGGTGGTGCTGTTCGACCGGCTGAGCCGCGACCATATGGGCGGGATCGTGGAAATCCAGCTCCGCGGGCTGGCGAAACGGCTCGAGCCGCGCAAGATCACCCTCGACCTCGATGCGGGCGCCCTGACCTGGCTGGCCGAGCGTGGCTATGACCCGGTCTACGGCGCCCGCCCCCTGAAACGGGTGATCCAAAAGGCGCTGCAAGACCCGCTGGCCGAAATGCTGCTGGCCGGAGAGTTGAAGGACGGAGACCGGTTGCCCGTCACCACGGCGGGCGAAGAACTCCTGCTCGGCGAACACGCCCGGCCAAAGGCGGCGCTCGTGCATTGAACTGAGGCTGTCGCCCGCGCTGTCCCGGGCTTGCCCGGGGTCGTCCTCGAGCCGCCTCGCACCGCTCCGAGAGGTCCCGGGTCACGCCCGGGACAGCGCATCGCGGCGGGTTCGGTCATGCATGACGATTGACAGGCCCGAGTGGGCGCGTCACCACTCTGGGTCATCAAAGCCATTTTCAGAGACCCAATATGTTGCCCCTCCAACGCCCCTTCGACAGCCTGCACGCCGCGCTGACAGTTCTGCGCCGTCATCCGGGCGAGGTCGTGTGTTATCTTGGTCTCATCACGGTTGCTGGTTGGTACTCTTCGTACGCTGCAGACAGCGAAAGTGACGAGTTTGTTATCGCGGCACTCGGTGCGATCCTGATCTTTATTCTCTTGGGTGCAATTTTGGGCGGCTTGTTGGTCTATCATCTGCACCGGGCGCTGCTCGAAAACCGTCGGGTCACGATTTCGGAATGGCGAGGACAAGGACGACGGATCCGAGCAGTGATCGGCCGCTCGATACTGATCTGGGTCGTTGCAGCGATCCTGATTGCGCCTCTCGTGATTGGCCTCAGCTACTTTTTCGGTTCCTATGAAAATGCAGTCGCAATCACCCACTTTGGCGCATTAGCAAGCTTCGGGCTGGGCATCTATGTGGCGGTGCTCTTCCTCGGGATCCGAATTCCGCATACCGTCGCCGTGGGCCAGTCCCCTCTGCCGGAGCCGCTTCGGCAGGGCGCCCATATCCGTCAGCTTGCATGGCACCTCCTTGCGCCGGCAGCGATCCTGGTCCCTAGCGAGGTCCTGGTCTACGTTCTTACGTCGGAGGGGAGCGAGGTCACAGTCTGGGATCATTTTCTCGGCTTGCTGACTGCAATCGTCACGCTCCTCTGCACTGCAATGACTGCGGCCATCTTGTCGGACACCTATCGCCGGTTCGCGGATGACCCCTCGCCCCGGCCAAATTCGGGCTCTGGCGGCGCGTGATCTCGCACAGTCGGCGTTGCTTCGAGGTTGATCACAGCCGCGCTTCCAGTATCGTCGCGGAAATCGCGGAGGATGCCATGGCCGACCTGACGAATGCCCGCCCCATTGACCGGTTGCTCGCGGAGTATGGCGAGAGCCATCAGAACGAGACCAACAAGGCCGTTCATTGGGTGTGTGTGCCGGTGATCGTCTGGACGGTGATCGCTCTGTTCTGGTCGGTGCCGGTCAGCTTTGGCCATCCGATGGTGAATTTGGCGACCGTGCTGCTGGCGGCATCATTGGCATACTATGTCTGGCTCTCGCTTCCTCTGGCCATCGGATTTGCCATATTTGGGGCGGCCTGTATCGGGATCATCCTCGCCTATGAGGGCGCGACAAGCTTTCCGCTGTGGCAGACCGCGCTGATCATCTTTGTGCTCGCCTGGATCGGGCAGTTCTGGGGGCATAAGGTCGAGGGAAAGAAGCCGAGCTTCCTGAAGGACGTGCAGTTTTTGATGATCGGCCCGGCTTGGCTGATGAGTTTCCTCTACCGCCGGTTCGGCATCGCCTACTGACAAACGGGACCACCCGAGCCAGACCCGGCCGGCGGATCGGTGGCGCCGTCTCGCCTGCGTTAACCTCTATGCTTGCAATCCATCGCCGGATTTGCCAGAGCCTCGTCCACCGATAAAGTGCGACCCGGGAGAATGAGATGACCCTGACAGAAGCAGACACCGCCTGGGGCGAACATTTCGAGCCACCGCCGAACCTCAACATGGCCAAAAACAAACCGCGTGAGGTTTTTGTGCGCAACGGCACCGTGATCTTCAAGGAGATCGAGGCCGCCATCGAACAATACTTGCCGGGCCGCGAGATCGGCAATCTGGACATCCTGGATTTCGGCTGCGGAGTCGGCAGGGTGGCGATGCCCTTCTACTACAAATACAAAAAGCCGACCGTCTGCGTCGATCTCGTCAAAGTCTATATCGACTATCTCCAGCGGGTCATCCCGGGCGCGCAACCGCAGATGTCGACCTTCCAGCCGCCGCTGCCCTTCGCAGACGGCTCGTTCGACGTGATCTATTCGATCTCGGTCTGGACCCATCTGGAGCCGGGCTCCGGGGCCGCTTGGCTGGATGAAGTGGCGCGGCTGCTGCGACCGGGTGGCGTCGCCCTGATCTCGACCTCCAGCTATGTTCAGCTCGAGCGTCACCGCAAGCACAAGGAACGCTCGAAGCTGTGGGGCGATGTCACAGACGACGACCTCAAGTCCGAGGGTATCATCTTCCGCGGCGAGCAGATGGACGGCATGGGCGGTGTCTATGGCTGCACGGTGCATGAACCGGCTTGGGTCAAAGAGCACTGGTCCAAGGTGATGCCGGTCCAGGAAACCCGCGTGCGGGCCATCGGCGGGGCCGAGGGCGGTGCGCAGGACCTGAACATCATGATCAAGGGCTGAGGCCCCGCAGGGGCGGCCGCGCGCCGCCCCGCTTGCAATTTTAGAATGATTTTGCCAGACGGGCCTCAACAAAAGCGGCAGGAGGCCCGGCATGACCGTATCGCGCGACTTGACCCCAGAGGACACGGCCTGGGCCGACCATTTCCCCGAGCCACCGCGCATCAACATGAACGCCAAGAAGCCGCGCGAGAGCTTCGTGTTCAACGGCACCATGCTGTTCAGGCAATTGGAGCGGGCGATCCTCGACTACAAACCCGGGGAAGACATCGCGGCGATGGACATCCTGGAGTTCGGCTGTGGCATCGGACGCTGCGCGCTGCCCTTCTTTTACAAATATCAGCGCCCCAACCAATGCATCGACATGGCGGCCAAACCGCTGGAGTTCCTTCGCGAGGTGATCCCCGGCGCCAATCCGCAACTCTCGCGCTATGAGCCGCCGCTGGATTTTGCCGATGATAGCTTCGATGTGATCTATTCGATCTCGGTCTGGACGCATATGACGCCCGAAGTCGGGATGAAATGGCTGCACGAGGTGAAGCGGATGCTGAAGCCTGGTGGTCTCGCGCTGCTCTCGACCTCCTCCTTCGTGCCGTTGAAGCGCCATCGCGAGCATCCCGAAAGATCGGCTGAATGGGGCGATGTCTCGGATGACGATCTCCGCCGTGAGGGGGTGATCTTCCGCGGCAAGGAGATGAAAGGCATGGGTGGCCTTTATGGCTGCACCGTCCATAACCCTGACTGGGTCGCCGAGCATTGGTCGCAAGTCATGCCGGTGCTCGAGACCCGCGTGAACGGCGCTGGTGGCGAGATGGACGGGCTACAAGATCTCAATATCATGCAGAAACCGGCCTGAAAGCCCGCGGCACTGGACAGACATCGTTCAACGCGCAGTATCCCCTGACCAAACCCTAACTTTAAGCCACAAAGAGGATCCCCATGACCGTCACCGAACTGGACACCGCCTGGGCCGAAAAATACGGCGAGTTTCCGAATACCGGCATGAACACCAACAAGACCCGTGACGTCTTCGTGCGCAATGGGTCCGCCATCTTCCAGGCGCTGGAGCAGGCGGTGATGGATTACGCACCGGGCAGCAATCTCGGCGAGATGACGGTGCTGGACTTCGGCTGCGGCATCGGGCGGGTGGCCATGCCGTTCCACCATAAATACGGGCGCCCCACCCATGCCTGCGATGTTCTGAAGAAATATGTCGACTGGCTCAGCGACGCATTGCCAGATGTCGATATCCATCGGTCCGGGATGGAACCGCCGCTGAAATTCGACGACGAGACCTTCGATCTGGTCTACTCGATCTCGGTCTGGACCCATATGGACAACGACGCCGGGACGGCATGGCTGCAAGAGATCAAGCGCGTCTTGAAGCCCGGCGGGATGGCTCTGATCTCGACATCCAGCTACGGCCAGTTGGAGAAGCACCGCAAACACCGTCTTGCCGATCGCAAATCGGCTTGGGAGGGCGTGACCGACGAACAGGTCAAGGAAGAGGGCGTGGTCTTCCGCGGCAATGAATTCAAGAATATGGGCGAAGCCTATGGCGTCACGATCCATGACCCGGATTATGTGATGCGCGAGTGGTCAAAGATCATGCCAGTGCAAGAAACCCGGATCCGGAATATCGGCGGGGCTGCCGGCGGGTCTCAGGATCTTAACATCATGATCAAAGAGGCCTGATCTCACTCGGCCTGAGCTAGTGGGATGGTGTCCACTGCCGCATAGACCCGCGTCGCGGCCCGCCAGAAGCGATAGGTCGAGCCGCGATGCATAACCTCGCGCGCGTCACGGTCTTCCATATGCAGGACGTGACGCACTGGGCCTGCCTCGGCGGCGAAGGTGACATAGACATCATAGCGCGCATAGGGATCGGCGATCACTGCATCGCTCGGGTCGATGTAATAGACCATGTCGATCCCGCCCGCATGAAGGCTCCCCGCCATGAAGGGATAGGAGACGCGGGTCTCCTCGGCCCTGACGGACGAGACGGCGGCAATGGTGAGCATCAGAGCGGCAAAAGCCACAGCAAGACGGTACATAGCGGTTCTCCTCGATGACGCTCAGTTGGGAATGGTGGCGGGGCGTCAACAGATCTGTCACAGGAAATTGCGCAGGATTCGCGTTAGGAATCTGTGAACGTTGTCACAACCGTGTTCCGGCAGCCACAATCGGCACCGGCACCGCAGCACGGGACCGATCGAAGGGGGGAGCGAGATGCTGTTCATGGATTTTATCGCGACGGGGCTGCAGTTTTTGGCAGCGCTGTTCGTCGTTGCCATCGGCATCGGCGTGCTGGCCGTGGCGGCGATGTTCGTCATCGACCGGTTCCAGGTGGCCGATGCCGTGCGCCGGAATTATCCGGTGCTGGGCCGGTTCCGGCATCTCTTCACCGAATTGGGCGAGTTCTTCCGGCAGTATTTCTTCGCGATGGACCGCGAGGAACTGCCCTTCAACCGCGCCCAGCGGGATTTCATCGCGCGCGCGGCCAGCGGCAAGGGGAACACCATCGCGTTCGGCTCGACCCGCAACCTGACCGTGCCCGGCACCGCGATCTTCGCGAACACAGCCTTTCCGGTGCTGGATGAGGATGTGGCCCCCACGGCGAGGAAAGTGATCGGCCCCCATGCGCGCCAGCCCTACGCCGCGCCGAGTTTTTTCAACATCTCCGGCATGAGCTTCGGCGCTTTGTCAAAGCCTGCGGTCAAGGCGCTCAGCCGCGGCGCGGCAGAGGCGGGGATCTGGTACAATACCGGTGAAGGCGGGCTGAGCGACTGGCATCTGGAAGGCGGCTGCGACATCGTCTTCCAGATCGGCACCGCAAAATACGGCGTCCGGGATGCGCAAGGCCGGCTGAGCGACGCGAAACTGCGTGAGGTGGCGGCGCATTCTCAGGTCAAGATGTTCGAGATCAAGCTGAGCCAGGGTGCAAAACCCGGCAAGGGCGGCATCCTGCCGGCGGAGAAAGTCACCTCCACCATCGCCCGCATCCGCGGCATCCCCGAGGGTCAGGCCTCGATCAGCCCGAACCGGCACCCGGAGATCGCGAGCGTCAATGACCTGCTCGACATGATCGCCCATATCCGCGAAGTCACCGGCAAACCGGTCGGCTTCAAAAGCGTCATCGGTAGCTTCGACTGGATCGAGGAGCTCTGTGAAAAGGTCCTTGCGCGCGGCGAGGAACACGCCCCCGATTTCTTCACCATCGACAGCGGAGATGGCGGCACAGGCGCCGCCCCGATGCCGCTGATGGACAATGTCGGCCTGACGGTGCGCGAGAGCCTGCCGCTGGTCTCGGACATCCTGCACCGCCATGGCCTGCGCGAGCGTATCCGGCTGATCGCCTCTGGCAAGCTGGTGAACCCCACCGATGTCGCCTGGGCGCTGGCGACAGGCGCCGATTTTGTCGTCTCAGCCCGCGGCTTCATGTTCTCGCTGGGCTGCATTCAAGCACTGAAATGCAACAAGAACACCTGCCCGAC
>JBCBIS010000126.1:0-12403 GCA_038524325.1 Pseudomonadota bacterium | reverse complement strand
ATCGGCATCAATGAGCCTTATGTCGCATCCCGGCGCTTCGTTCATGGCGACGCGGACCAGGGGCGCGTCGCTCCGCCGGTTGCCATTCGAGCGTGGCGATCATCGCCGATCCGGGCGAGGAACGGGAATGGGTTCTGTCGCCCGCCGGGCCCGCTGTCCCACGGGTCGAAGCGGTTGCCATGCCCGCCCGGCGACCCGAGGGCGATCCTGCGCCGACCCTGAATCTCGGTCTCGCCCGGCCGGGCGCGCTCGACACGCTCGAATGGCAACCGGCGGAGCGACGCGCCCCTGGTCCGGATGAAATCGAGATCGAAATCGCTGCGACGGGCCTCAATTTCCGCGATGTCATGTGGGCGCAGCGCCTGCTCCCGGCCGAGGCCCTCGAGGACGGGTTCGCCGGACCGACGCTTGGGATGGAATGCGCGGGCACCGTCACACGCGCCGGGAACGCGTCGGGATTCGAACCGGGCGACCGGGTGATCGCCTTTGCGGCTCAGGCCTTCGCCAGCCACGCGACGCTGCCAGCCCTGGCCGCCTCGCGCCTGCCCGAGGAAACCAGCTTCGAGACGGGCGCCGCGCTGCCGACGATCTTCCTGACGGCGCATTACGCGCTGGTCGAACTGGCGCGATTGAGCCCGGGAGAGACGGTGCTGATCCATGGCGGCGCCGGGGGCGTGGGCCTCGCCGCGCTGCAGATTGCCCGGTCGCGCGGCGCTGTGGTCTATGCCACCGCGGGCAACCCGCTGAAACGGCGGATGCTGGAACTGCTCGGCGCCGAAGCGGTGTTCGACAGCCGCAGCCTGCGCTTTACCCACGAGCTGCGGGCGGCGACCGAGGGGGAGGGCGTCGACGTGGTTCTCAATTCGCTGGCGGGCGAAGCGATGATCCGCAGCCTCGACCTGGTGCGCCCGTTCGGCCGATTTATCGAGCTGGGAAAACAGGATTATTACGCAAACTCTCGCCTGGGGCTGCGCCCGTTCCGGCGCAATATCAGCTATTTCGGCGTCGATGCCGACCAGTTGGTCAGCGTGCGCCCGGAACTGGCCGAGCGGATGTTCGCCGATCTTGCCACCCGGTTTGCCGATGGCAGCTACACGGCGCCGCCGATCCAGGTTTATGCCCATGACGAGGTGGTAGATGCTTTCCGCCTGATGCAGAAGTCGGACCATATCGGGAAGGTCGTTGTGCGGGCACCTGAGGTCCCCTCCGGCACCTTGCCGGTCGAACGCTCGCTGGGCACTGGCGCATGGCTGATCTCGGGCGGGCTGGGCGGTTTGGGCCTCGCGACCGCCGAGTGGCTGATCGAACAGGGGGTCCGCACGGTCTGGCTTATCAGCCGCTCGGGCCGGCCTCGCGCCGAGATTGCCGGGCGCCTGAATGCGCTGAGGCAAAGGGCCGATGTGCGGATCATCGCGGCAGATGTTACCGACACAGCGGCCATGGCCGATGCGATCGGCAAGATCGCGGTGGATGGCGGGCGTCTCGAAGGCGTGGTGCATGCCGCCATGGTGCTCGAAGACGCCCTGATCGCGGATCTGACGCTGGAGGCAGCCAACCGTGTTCTGAAACCAAAGGTCGAAGGCGCCCGGGTCCTGGACGAGCTTACCCGCCCGCTGGCGCCCGCACATTTCGTACTGTTCTCCTCGGTGACCAGCCTGTTCGGCAATCCGGGGCAGGCGGCCTATGTCGCGGCGAATACCGCGCTGGAGAGCCTCGCCCATCAGCGGCGCGCGGAAGGGTTGCCGGCGCTGGCCATCGGCTGGGGCCCGATCGCCGATCAAGGCTATCTGGCGCGCGAGGAGGACCTGCGCGATCAGTTGGAGCGTCAGCTCAAAGGCGGGCTGATGCAGACCGCCGAGGTGCTGGAGGCGTTCGGCCGCCTGATCCGCGCCCCCGAAACCCCGGCCTCGGTCGCTTACGCTCCGATGCGTTGGGGCACGCTGGCAGGCGACCTCGCGACGGTCGGCGCGCCTCTCTTCGAGCGGGTCGACCGCACGGTGCAACAGGGACCGGCCTCGGCGCAGGATTTCCTCGACGAGATCGCGGGCCTCGACGACGGCCCGGCTCGGGACCGGATCATCGCCGCCCTGGTCGCCGAGACGGCGCGGATCTTGCGCCAGCCCGAGGGCGAGATCGATGCCTACCGCCCGATGACCGAATTGGGCTTCGACTCGCTGATGGCGGTCGATCTGAAACTCTCGGCCGAGGAGCAGTTGGGGATCTCGCTGCCGCTGATGTCCCTGGGCGAGCAGATGACACTGGCCGATCTGGCCATCAAGGTGCTCGGCCGCATCCGCTCGGGCCAGGCAGCGCAGGAGGAGGCCGAAGTGGACAATGTGGTCGCGCGGCATGTCGGTATCGCTGGCCTCGACGATCAGGTGGTCGAGGAGGTGCTGAGCGGCGTCAACCGCACTGGACGGGGCCCGGCGGGATGAGGTGGTCATGACCGGGCAAGCGGGAAAACGTGCCAATCTGGTCTCGGGCCTCAGGGCGCGGCACAAGGCACGGCGCGACGCACCCTCGACCGCGGTGCGCCCGGCCGGCGCGAACGCCCGGGTCCGTGCCCATGATTTCTCGGACATGCCGGATCTGAAGAACCTTCGGATGATGGAGACGGCGGCAGAGACGTTTGGCCTCAAGACCCCGTTTTTCCGCTGTCATGACGGTTTGCCCGAGGCGGAGCAGCAGATCAACGGGGCGAAGGCGATCAACTTTGCGTCCTATAACTATCTGGGACTGAACGGAGATCCGCGCCTGGCCGAAGCGGCGAAGGCGGCGGTCGACCGCTGGGGCGTCTCTCCGGCTGCCAGCCGGGTGGTCGGGGGCGAGCGGCCCTATCACCGTGCGCTGGAGGAGAAGATCGCCGCTCTCTACGGTGTGGAAGACGCCCTGGTTATGGTGTCGGGTCATGCCACAAACGTCACCACGGTCGGCGCCTTGATGGGGCCGGAGGATCTGGTCTGCCTCGACGCGCTCTCGCATAATTCAGTGGTCGAGGGCGGGCGGCTCTCGGGCGCGCAGCGTTTGAACTTTCCGCATAACGATATCGACTGGCTCGACCAGCATCTCGCCCGTGCGCGGCATCGCTATCGCCATGTGCTGATTGCGGTCGAGGGGCTCTATTCGATGGATGGCGACAGCCCTGATCTCGCGCGGTTGATCGAGGTGAAGGCCCGGCACGATGCCTGGCTGATGGTCGACGAGGCCCATGGTCTCGGCGTTCTGGGCGCCACGGGACGTGGGCTTGCCGAGGCGCAGGGGGTCGATCCCGAGGCGGTCGAGATCTGGATGGGCACCCTGTCCAAGACGCTCGGCTCCTGCGGCGGCTATATCGCAGGCTCGAAAAGTCTGATCGAGTTTCTGAAATACAAAGCGCCGGGTTTCGTCTATTCGGTCGGTCTCGCGGCGCCGCTGGCAGCGACGGCATCGGCAGCCATCGATGTCATGCTGGCCGAGCCGGAGCGAGTCGAGCGGCTGCAACGCAATGGCCGTTTGTTCCGCGAGGCCGTCTGCGAGGCAGGCCTCGACCCGGGCCTGTCCGAAGGGCTGGCCGTGACCCCGGTGATTATCGGCGACTCGATGAAGTCAGTGGCGTTGAGCCATATGCTGATCGAGGCCGGCGTGAACGCGCTGCCCATTATCCACCCCGCCGTGCCCGAACAGGCGGCGCGCCTGCGGTTCTTCATTACCTCCGAGCATCGTCCGGATCAGTTGACCCTGGCAGCGAAGGAGACGGCGCGGCTGCTCGCGGATATCGAGGTCTTGGCAGCGCAGTTGTTAGGCTAAGATCGGGGGCTGGCGGCGGGCGGCAAGCCAACACGGTGCGCGCTCCGTCGCGCCCCGGTCTCACCCGCCCCGCTCATCCGGGGCAATCCGGGCGCGAAACCCCTCTAGAAAGCGGTCCGACAGCGCGGGTGGCAGGCGGTTTCCCAGCCAGCTTAGCAGCACCAAGGGCCAGGGAAACGCGATCAAGGCTCGGCGCGCCGCCAGCCCGGCAGCAATTTTATCCGCCGCCCGTTCGGCCGGGATCTCGAAAGGTTTGAAGCCGAGATGCCGGGCCGACATCGGCGATGTGACAAAGCCGGGGCAGATCACGCTGACCTCCAGCCCATGCGGGCGCATGCTGCCGCGCAGCGCGATGCCATAGGCGCGCACGGCCGCTTTGGTCGCCGAATAGGACGGCATGTCGGGATGCGGCCGCAACGCGGCGAGCGAGGACATCAGCGCCACCTGCCCTCGCCTCCGGGCGATCATGCGGGGCAAGAGCGGCTCGACCGTGTGGAGCATGCCGAGATAGTTCACAGCGGCCACCCGGTCCGAGACGCCTGCCGCCTCGGGCATGGCACCGTCCTCGAGACCGGCGGAGATCCCGGCATTCGCGATGACCAGATCGACCGGAAAGCGGGCGTCAAATGCCTCCAGCCTGGCCTGCATCGCGTTTCGGTCGGCCACGTCGACAGCCGCTGTCTCGGCGGTTGCACCCGCGGCGGCGGCGGCCTCGGCCACGGGTCCGAGACGCGTGCTGTCGCGCCCGATCAGCAGCATCGAGACACCGGGCGCCGCCAACCGTCCGGCAAGCGCGCGACCGATCCCGCTCGACGCGCCCGTGAGGATGATGCTTCGCGCCCTTGCCTTCGCGCTTTCGGTCATGCGCCTGCTCCGTGTCGGTTGACCATTGCCGGGATCCCGCTTACCCCGCCCCGACCCTATCAGCGAATGAGCCCGTGACACCATGCCCGCCCGGCTGAGCGTATTGTTTCTGCAAGGCCCGCCCACGGCGTTCTGGCCAGAATTGGCGACTGCGTTCGAGGCGGCGGGGCATCGGGTGAGCAAAGTGCATTTCTGCCTCGGCGACCGGATGTTCTGGCCGCGGCGCGGCGCGCGCGATTACCGCGGTGCGCTGGAGGCGTTCGAGCGCTGGCTCGACGCGCTCTGCACGGAACAGGAGGTCACGGATATCCTCTATTATGCCGACCGGCATCCCTATCACATCATCGCGGCGCGGATTGCGGAGCGAAGGGGCCTGCGGGCCTGGGCGGTCGAGAACGGATATCTCCGGCCCGATTGGCTGACGCTCGAGCCCTTCGCCATGGGCCGTAACTCGCGCTTTCCCAGCGCGCCAGACGAGATCCTGCGGCTGGCCGAAGGCGGCGTGACACCGGACTGGACGCCCAGATACCGCCACGGGTTCCTCCGCGAGGCGGCGAGCGACATGGCCTTTAACCTCGCCCGGATCGCGGGCTGGCCGCTCTATCCCCGCTATCGGTCGGATGTCTATTACCCGGCTCTGCTCGACTATCTCTGCTGGGTGCCAAGCTCGCTGCGCAAGTGGCGCCGCCGCCGGGCCTGCGAGGCGGTCGAGGCGCGTTGCGCCGAAGGGCTCGATTTCACCCTCCTCGCCATGCAATTGCAAAGCGACTACCAGATCCGGGCCTCGAGCGATTACGGGCATCTGAGCGAGATGCTCGAAGAGGTCATCGCCTCCCTGGCGAGCCACGCGCCGGACGGGCGGCATCTGGTGGTCAAAAGCCATCCCCTCGACAGCGGTTGGGAAAATTGGCCGCATGTTCTGGCAGAGATTGCGCGCTCTTACGGTGTGGCAGACCGGGTCCATTGGCTGGATGGTGGAGACCTTGCGGCCCTGATCGACCGGGCCGCCGGGGTGCTGACCGTCAATTCGACAGTGGGTCTCCATGCGCTGAGACAGCACCGCCCGGTGCTCTGCCTTGGCTCGGCTGTCTATGACATCCCCGGGCTGACCCATCAGACGGGGCTCGACAGTTTCTGGACCCAACCGTCCGGCGTCGACGTTGACCTGCTCGAGGCGCTCCTGATCGCGCTGGAACGCCGGATCCAGGTGCGGGGGTCGTTCTATGACCCTGATGGCCGAAAAGCCGCCCAAACGGCGATTGTAAACCGATTGGAGCAGCCTGAAGTGTATTGGACAGGCGAATTTGACCGCTGAAGCGTCGGCGCGCTCTTCCCCTTCCCTGCGGGAATGGGTATCTTGATGATGTGTAAGAAGTCCTTGTGTGAGTGGTTCGATGTTTTCCGAACGCCTATTCGCGGCTGTTGTCGCGCCCAGTCTCGAACGCGTTCCGCTGGCGGAACTGCGGGTCGAGGAGCCGGATGACGAGGTTCCGATCTGCCTCGTTCACCGGATCTCCCAGAATATCCTGACGGCTTTCGACGCGTGTTTGTCGCGCCATCTGGTGGCGCTGCACGGAACCGGGCTCCCCGCCGTGACGGTGGAGACGGTGTTGGAGGGGCTGGGAAATGGCCCAGTTCTGCCGCCCGATCTGGCGCTGCGCCACTTCGACTCGCTGCCCCATGCGTTGATGCAACTCAGCAGCGAGGGTCTCGGCCGTGGTGCGGCGGCCCGCGCTCAGTTCGCCCATATGTCGGGCGGGGGATCTGCTGGGCGCAGGATAAGCGGCGAGGACGTGCGGGCACTGTCCGCTGCGATGGAACTGGCCGAGAGCTTCGGTCCGGTCGCCTTCTCCGAGCTGACCGGGGATTTCGACATGGTGGTGCTGACACCGCCCGGTGCCGTGGCCGAGATCAGCATCGATCTCTTCCGCGGGATCGTCTCGCTGCCCCCAGCAGCCGCCGGGGGCCGCGCGCAAGGCGGCGGGGCGGGTGACGAGCGTGTCGAGGGGCCGCTTTACGGCTTTGCCGACTTCGTCAATGAACGGGTCGATCTGCGCCTGATGATGGCGCGGCTGCGCCAAGCGCAGATGCGCGAGAAAGCCCGCGCGGTTCTGGACTTCCGCGCCATGGCGGAGGAGCGAATCCTGCGCTTCGATCATGCTCTGGGCGGGTTGCCTTTGGAGTATCACCGTCTGGATGCGGCGATGTCGCTGATCGCGCGCCTGAAGGCCGGTCTGGGTGACGATCTTTTGGGCCTCAGCGAGGATGCTCAGATCACGGCCTTGGATTGGTCCGCCGCGATAGACCGGGCCGAGTTGCGGCGCTCGGAGACGCGCAACGCGCAGGCGACCGTGGCCCCGCTTCCCCGGGCGCGGGTGACGACGCCCTAGGAGTGCAGGCTTGCGAATTCGGCGCGCCTTCCCATATCGCTGGGTGAGCCAACTTGACCCATCGGCGCGAAACCCCTAGACACCGGGCGGTGCCGAAGGGGTGTAGCTCAGTTGGTAGAGCATCGGTCTCCAAAACCGAGGGTCGGGGGTTCGAGCCCCTCCGCCCCTGCCAGGCGCCAAGGAATTGCCCGCGCGATGCGGGAAGCGAGGTTTAGACATGGCCAACCCAGCCGAATTCATTGCGCAGGTCCGGTCCGAAGCGGCGAAGGTCGTCTGGCCGACTCGGCGCGAAGCGGGCCTCACCACGGTGATGGTTTTCCTGCTGGCGGTGGTCGTGGCGATCTTCTTCTTCTTCGTCGATCAGATCCTGCGCTTCGGCGTCGAGTTGCTGCTCTCGATCTGATCGTGGCTTGTGGGGACGGCGAGGCCTCCGACGCAAAAAGTTGTGAATAAGGGCTTGATCCCGGTCAAAAATCCGCCTATTGCCCTGCGACTTCACAATGATATCTGGCGCGCGGCGATTCGACCGGCGCGCCTTTCTGTTTGAGGCTCGCGAAAAAGCTCTGAGGAACAAAGAGTTGGCAGGGAGACCTGCTGTCGCGTGCAAGGGGCAAGGTTCGGCGGATGACGAAGCGCTGGTATACGGTTTCGGTACTTTCCAACTTCGAAAAGAAGGTGTCGGAGTCGATCCGTGAGTCGGTTGAGCAGCAAGGGCTCGAGGATGTGATCGAAGAGGTCATGGTCCCGACAGAGGAAGTGACCGAAGTGCGCCGCGGCAAGAAGATGAATGTCGAACGCCGCCTGATGCCCGGTTATGTCCTGGTGCGCATGGAAATGCGCGACGACGCCTATCACCTGATCAACGACACGCAGCGGGTCACAGGGTTCCTCGGCCCGCAGGGCAAGCCAGTGCCGATGCGCGATGCTGAAGCTCAGGCAATCCTGCGCCAGGTCGAGGAGGGGGTCGAGCGTCCGCGCCCGGCTATTACCTTCGAGATCGGCGAGCAGGTCAGCGTCACCGACGGCCCGTTCGAAGGTTTCCAGGGTCAGGTCGAGGATGTCGACGAGGAGAACGCGCGCCTCAAGGTCAGCGTGTCGATTTTCGGCCGGGCGACGCCCGTGGAACTGGAATACACGCAGGTCGCCAAGGCGGCCTGACGTGCCACCCGTGGGAGGGGCGGGCGACGCGTCGTCCAAGCCGCACCACGCACCTGAAATGCCAAGGGGCGCGCCCCGCGGCCGGTTGTAAGAGGAGCCAGAGATGGCGAAAAAAGTTGTGGGCCAGCTGAAGCTGCAGGTCCCGGCGGGCAAGGCGAACCCCTCGCCGCCCATCGGGCCGGCGCTCGGCCAGCGCGGCATCAACATCATGGAATTCTGCAAGGCCTTCAATGCCAAGAGCCAGGAGATGGAGCCGGGCGCCCCGTGCCCGACCGTCATCACCTATTATGCCGACAAGAGTTTCACCTTCGAGATCAAGACCCCGCCCGCCTCGTTCTATCTGAAAAAGGCGGCAAAGTTGAAATCCGGCGGGTCGACCCCGGGCCGCGCGACGGCGGGCTCGGTGACCAAAAAGCAGATCAAGGAGATCGCCGAGGCCAAGATGGTCGATCTCAACGCCAACGATATCGATGCCGCAATGCAGATCATTCTGGGCAGCGCGCGCTCGATGGGGATCGAGGTGAAGGGATGAGCAAGCTCGGAAAACGTACCAAAGCTGCCCGCGCCAATGTCGAGGGCAAGGAGAATGTCGCGCTGGCCGATGCGGTCGCTCTGGTCAAGTCCAACGCCACGGCGAAATTCGATGAGACCATCGAGGTGGCGATGAACCTGGGCGTCGACCCGCGCCATGCCGATCAGATGGTCCGCGGCGCCGTGACCCTGCCCAACGGCACCGGCAAGACCGTGCGCGTGGCGGTCTTTGCCCGCGGCCCGAAGGCTGACGAGGCCAAAGAAGCCGGGGCGGATATTGTGGGCGCTGAGGATCTGATGGAGACGATCCAAGGCGGCAAAATCGAGTTCGACAAATGCATCGCGACCCCGGACATGATGCCGATCGTCGGGCGTCTGGGTAAAATCCTGGGCCCACGCAACCTGATGCCGAACCCGAAAGTGGGCACGGTGACCATGGATGTCGCCCAGGCGATCAAGGATGCCAAGGGTGGTCAGGTCACCTTCCGGGTCGAGAAGGCCGGTGTGATCCATGCCGGTATCGGCAAGGCGAGCTTTGCGGCGGATCAGTTGACCGAGAATGCGCGCGCCCTGATCGATGCGGTGCAAAAGGCCAAGCCGTCGGGCGCCAAAGGCACCTATGTGAAAAAGATCTCGCTCAGCTCGACCATGGGCCCGGGCGTGACGGTGGCGCTGGATACGCTCAGCGCCTGATGAAGAGATCCCCGGGCGACCGGGGTGCGGAGGGGCAGCCGCCCCTCCACCTGTCCGAGACGGTCGGCGGCCGCAAGGCGCAAGTCCGGCCATAGACGGGGAGTGGAGAAATTGAGCGCGGGGCCGGTGCCTCGCGGTCGGTTGCAAGGTCCACTGCCTGGGACAGCATCGAGAGGGCCATGCGCGGGGTCGCCGCGCCGGGCCAGCTGAACCGGCAGGACAGGCGGGAGACCGCCAGGACCTGTCACATGTGGAGAGTGATCGTGGATCGAGCTCAAAAAGTCGAAGCCGTCGAGGAGCTCTCGGACATCTTTGCCAAGTCCGGCGTCGTTATCGTCGCCAACTATAACGGCATGGACGTGTCCGAGATGACCTCCCTGCGCACCAAAATGCGCGAGGGGGGTGCCCGCTTCAAAGTGGCCAAGAACCGGCTCGCCAAGATCGCGCTCGACGGCAAACCTCAGGAAGTGGGCAAGGACCTGTTCAAGGGGCAAACGGGGATCGCGTTCAGCGATGACCCGGTGGCCGCCTCGAAGGTCGTCAAAGCCTATGCCAAAGAGAACAAGAAGTTCGAAGTTCTCGGCGGCATGTTGGGCGGTCAGCTTCTCGACGAAAAGGGGATCGAGGCGCTTGCCGACATGCCCTCGATCGAGGAGCTCCGGGCCAAGCTTCTGGGCGTGTTCAAGGCACCGCTGGCCAAGATGGCCGGGGTGCTGGAGGCGCCGCCCACGAAGATGGCCGGGGTGCTCAAGGCCCCGCCCGCCAAGCTTCTGGGTGTTCTGGCCGCCAAAGAGGCCAAGGACAAAGAAACCGCATGAGGGCTGCCGTGCGCCGATCGATGGCGATCCGCACAGACCTGCAACTGACGAAATGGAGATGGATCAATGGCTGATCTGGAAAAACTCAAAGAAGAACTCTCGAACCTGACCGTTCTGGAAGTGTCCGAGCTGGCGAAAATGCTGGAAGACCACTGGGGCGTCGAAGCGGCCTCGGGCGGCGGCGGCATGATGATGCCGATGGCGATGCCGGGTGCGGCTGCTCCGGGCGCCGATGCGGCCCCGGTCGAGGAGCAGACCGAATTCGACGTCATCCTGCTGGAGGCTGGCGCCAAGAAGATCAACGTCATCAAAGAAGTCCGCGCGATCACCTCGCTGGGCCTGAAAGAGGCGAAAGATCTGGTCGAAGCCGGCGGCAAAGCCGTGAAGGAAGGAGCCTCGAAAGAGGAAGCTGAAGAGATCAAGAAGAAGCTCGAAGAGGCTGGCGCCAAGGTCGAGCTCAAGTAATCCGGCCGGGAAGCCCGCTTCCCGACCCGCGAAGATCGCCGGATCCATCACCAAGGGTGGGTCCGGCATATGCGTCTAAAGGCGCAACCGTTCGGTCCCGGAGGCTTGCAGAGCCTCTCGGAACGCACGGGATCCAGGTCCGAGACACGACCGGCGGGGGCCGCCGGGGACACCCATAGGACCTGGACCATGCCATGGGGCCGCGCCGTTTCCCCCGGCGGCGCAGGCCAGGACGACCTGAGCAGAGGGCACTGATGGGAAACATCTTTTCCGGCCGCAAACGTATTCGCAAACATTTCGGGCAGCTTCGCGAAGTCGCAGACATGCCCAACCTGATTGAGGTTCAGAAAAGCTCTTACGATCTCTTCCTCGACTCTGGCGATGGGCCGGAGCCGATGGATGGCGAGGGCATCCAGGGCGTCTTCCAATCGGTCTTCCCGATCAAGGATTTCAACGAGACCAGCGTGCTGGAGTTCGTGCGCTATGAACTGGAAGCACCGAAATACGATGTCGAGGAATGCCAGCAGCGGGATATGACCTATTCGGCGCCGCTGAAGGTCACCCTGCGCCTGATCGTCTTCGAAGTGGACGAGGAAACCGACGCGCGCTCGGTCAAGGATATCAAGGAGCAAGACGTCTATATGGGCGACATGCCGCTGATGACTCAGAACGGGACGTTCATCGTGAACGGGACCGAACGGGTTATCGTCAGCCAGATGCACCGCTCGCCGGGCGTGTTCTTCGACCATGACAAGGGCAAGACCCACGCCTCGGGCAAGCTGCTGTTTGCCAGCCGCGTGATCCCCTATCGCGGTTCGTGGCTGGATTTCGAGTTCGACGCGAAGGACATCGTCTTTACCCGTATCGACCGGCGCCGGAAGCTGCCGGTTACGACCGTGCTCTATGCGCTCGGCCTCGATCAAGAGGGGGTGTGCGATTACTTCTACGAGCGTGTTCCCTATGAGCGGAAGGGCGAGGGCTGGGCTGTTGCCTTCAATGCCGATCGGCTGAAAGGGACCACCCCGGTCTATGATCTGGTCGATGCGGCCTCGGGTGAGGTCATTGCGCCTGCCGGGCAGAAGCTGACCCCGCGCAAACTGCGCAAACTGGCCGAGGAGGGCGGGGTCGAGAAAGTGCTCGCGCCATTCGAGGCGATCCACGGTCGCTTCTCCGCCGTCGATCTGATCAATGAGGAAACCGGCGAGATCCATGTCGAAGCCGGCGACGAGTTGACGCCCGAGGTGATGGAGATGCTGGTGGCCGAGGGCTACACCACCATCGAGACCCTCGATATCGACCATGTTACCGTGGGCTCCTACATCCGCAACACGATGGCGGCGGACAAGAACGGCTCGCGTGAGAGTGCGCTGCTCGACATCTATCGCGTGATGCGCCCGGGCGAGCCCCCGACCCTCGAGGCCGCCGAGGCGATGTTCCAATCGCTGTTCTTCGATGCCGAGCGCTATGATCTCTCGGCCGTGGGCCGGGTCAAGATGAACATGCGCCTGGAACTGGACGCCCCCGACACGCAGCGCACGCTGCGCAAGGAGGATATCCTGGCCGTGGTCAAGGCGCTGGTCGATCTGCGCGACGGGCGGGGCGATGTGGACGACATCGACCACCTGGGCAACCGCCGGGTCCGCTCGGTCGGGGAGCTGATGGAGAACCAGTACCGCGTCGGACTGTTGCGCATGGAAC
>JBCBIS010000125.1:0-12449 GCA_038524325.1 Pseudomonadota bacterium | reverse complement strand
GCGCCGGCCGAACGCGATCTTCCTGGGCGGCGGTCTCTCCGAGGCGCTCGCCCGCCGCGCGCTCGACAGCTTGCCCGCACGGGGCCGGCTGGTCGCCAATGCCGTGACCCTGGAGAGCGAGGCGCTGCTGCTGGCGCTGCATGCCGCCCATGGTGGCGAACTGACCCGTCTGAGCACCGCCCGGGCGCGCCCGGTGGGGCGGCTGACCGGCTGGCGCCCGGCGATGCCGGTGACGCAATGGAGCCTCGTGACATGACCCGATCCCCATTACCCGCAGCAAAGAGCCCGGGCACGGCATGACCGGGCGCCTCTATGGGATCGGCCTCGGCCCCGGGGATCCGGAGTTGATGACGCTCAAGGCTGTCCGGCTGATCGCGGCTTGTCCGGTGATTGCCTATCCCGCCCCCGATCACGGGGAGAGCTTTGCCCGCCGCATCGCGGATGGCGTGATCCCGGACAGCGCCGAGGAGATCCCCATGATCGTCCCGATGCGCGTCGAGCGCTTTCCAGCTCAGGAGGTCTATGCCGAGGCCGCAGCACAGATCGCCGCGCATCTGACCGCCGGGCGCGACGTGGCGGTTCTCTGCGAGGGGGACCCGTTCTTCTATGGCTCGTTCATGTATCTCTTCGCCCGGCTGGCCGATGATTTCGCGGTCGAGATCGTGCCGGGCGTCTCGTCGCTGGGCGCTTGCGCGGCGGCGGCGGCCCGGCCCCTGGTTGCGCGCAACGATGTTCTGACGATTCTGCCCGGGCCGCTGTCCGATGCCCAATTGCAGCCCCGGATCGAGGCCGACGAGTCTGTGGCGATCATGAAAGTCGGCCGCCACCTGCCGCGTCTGCGCGCTCTGCTGGCGAAGATGGGGTTGACCGAGAAAGCGGTCTATATCGAACGTGCCTCGCTGCCCGAGGGCCGGGCCCTGCCGCTCTCCGAGGCACCCGAACAGGCGCCCTATTTCTCGATGATCCTGATCTATCGCGGAGACGATCCGTGGTTGAAATAGCAGGCCGCCGCCACCCTGCCTCGCGCCCCGCGACACGGGCTGCGCGAACGCATCGAAACGCGCTGAGAGATGCGCCCGGGACCCAGTCATGAAGCACACCCCCACCGTCATCGCCCTCTCCGAGAGCGGAGCCGCAACCGCGCGTCGCATCGCCGTTGCCTTGGGCGCGCCGCTCCACGGCCGTCAGGACCGGGTGGCCGCGGAGGATGCCCATTTCCCCGATGCGCTCGACCATATCCGGGATCTGTTCGCCGCGGGCATCCCGGTGGTGGGCGTCTGTGCTGCGGGAATCCTGATCCGCGCGGTCGCCCCCCTGCTCTCCGACAAGCGCATCGAGCCGCCGGTGGTGGCGGTCGCCGAGGACGGCTCTGCCGCCATCCCTCTGCTGGGCGGCCATCACGGCGCGAACCGGCTGGCGCGGGAGATTGCGGAGATCCTTAACGGCACCGCACAGGTCACGACAGCTGGCGATCTCACGCTTGGTCTTTCGCTCGACGAGCCACCACCCGGCTGGGGGATGCAGATTTGGGCGGGCTCGGTCAAAGGCCTGGCCGCAGGGCTGCTTTCCGGTGCCGAGAGGCAGGTGATGGGCGCAGGCCCTTTCGCCGAAGATCTGGCGCGGAAGCTGGGCGTGACCCTGACATCGCACCGGATGGACAGCTTTCCCATGCTGGGCTCGATGCAACAGGAGGACGCAGTGCTCGTCACCTGCACCGAGGGGAGCGAGGTCAACGCGATCTCCTATCACCCGAAACGCTATGTCATCGGTGTGGGATGCGCCCGGGATTGTCCACCGCAGGAGTTGCAGGCCCTGGTGCAGGAGGCGATGGCCGCTGAACAGATCCCCAAGGCGGGCGTCGCCGGGATCTTCTCGATCGATCTGAAGGCCGACGAACCGGCGGTGCTGTCCCTCGCGGCGCCAGAGAGTCCACTGCGGGTCTTTCCGGCCGATCGGCTGGAGGCGGAGGCCGGTCGGCTCGCCAACCCCTCGGAGATCGTCT
The DNA here is from genome assembly GCA_038524325.1 of Pseudomonadota bacterium. Taxonomy (GTDB): domain Bacteria; phylum Pseudomonadota; class Alphaproteobacteria; order Rhodobacterales; family Rhodobacteraceae; genus Thermohalobaculum. Next base: position 10,447 of record JBCBIS010000125.1, on the reverse strand, counting down.
TCGCCGAAGTCGGCTGTCACGGCGTGGCCGAGGGCGCGGCGCTGGCGGCGGCAGGGCCGGAGGGCTGGCTGGTGGTGGAGAAGCGCAAGACCGCCAACGCCACCTGCGCCATCGCCCGAGCCCCGGCGCCACTGGTCGCGCTGCCCGGAGGCCGGCGGGGGCGGGTGAGCCTGGTCGGCATCGGCCCCGGCCAATCCGCCTGGCGCACGCCCGAGGCCTCGCGGCTGGTGGTCGAGGCGGATGAGCTGGTGGGATATGGCCTCTATATCGACCTGCTCGGCCCCTTGGCCGCGGGCAAACCGCGCCATGACTTCCCGCTGGGCGGCGAGGAGGCACGCTGCCGCTTTGCGCTGGAACGCGCGGGCGAGGGGCGGGATGTGGCGATCATCTGCTCGGGCGATGCGGGGATCTATGCGATGGGCGCGCTGGTTTTCGAGCTGATGGATACCGGTGCGGCCGGGGGCCCGGTCAGCGATGCCGCCCGCCGGGTCGAGGTAATCTCCGCCCCCGGCGTCTCGGCGCTGCAAGCCGCCGCCGCCCGGGCGGGCGCGCCGCTCGGCCATGATTTCTGCGCGATTTCGCTGAGCGATCTTCTGACCCCGCGCGCCGATATCCTGCGCCGGATCCGGGCGGCGGCGGAGGGAGATTTCGTGATCGCCTTCTACAACCCGGTGAGCAAGCGCCGCCGCACCCTGCTGGCCGAGGCGCGCGACATCCTGCTGGGCCACCGGCCCGAAGACTGTCCCGTCCTGCTGGCCAGCTCGCTCGGTCGGCCGGAGGAGCAGATCCGCTATCGCACCCTCGCCACGCTGGAGGTGGGCGAGGTTGACATGCTGACCACCGTCCTCATCGGCTCCTCCCAATCCCGCCTGGCGCAGTTGGGAGAGGGGCCGCGGATGTACACCCCCCGGGGGTATGAGAGGAAGGTGCTGGATGAGTGAGACCAAGGGAAGCTGCCTCTGCGGCGCTGTCCAGTATCGTGTCAGCGGCCCGCTCCGCCCCGTGATTGCCTGCCACTGCGTGCAGTGCCGCAAAACATCGGGCCATTTCGTTGCCGCAACCGCCGCTCCGCGCGCGGCCCTGACGGTTGAGGGACATCTCGCCTGGTACACATCCAGCCCCGAGGCCCGCCGTGCCTTTTGCCCGATCTGTGGCAGCAGCCTGTTCTGGGAGCAACACGGCAACCCCATGATCTCGATCCATGCCGGCACCCTGGATGGAGCGACCGGACTGACCATCTCCCACCATATCTGCTGTGCGGATAAGGGCGATTACTATGAGATCGACCGAGGAGCCGAGCAATTCCCCGGCCCCGATCGCGAGGAGATTGTGCAATGACCGTCCATTTCATCGGCGCGGGTCCGGGGGATCCGGATCTGATCACTGTGAAGGGGCTGCGGCTGATCCGGGACTGCCCCGTCTGCCTCTATGCCGGGTCTCTGGTGCCCGAGGCTGTGGTGGCCGAGGCGCCGGGGCGGGTGATGGATACGGCGCCCATGACGCTCGATCAGATCATCGACGAGATTGCGGCGGCCCATGCGCGGGGCGAGGATGTGGCGCGGGTCCATTCGGGCGATCCGTCGCTCTACGGCGCGATTGCCGAGCAGATCCGGCGGCTGAAGGCTTTGGGCATTCCCTATGACATCACGCCCGGCGTCTCGGCCTATGCCGCCGCTGCCGCCGCGTTGGGGCGAGAGCTGACGGTGCCCGAGGTCGCGCAGACCGTGATCCTGACCCGCACGGCAATGAAATCCTCCGCCATGCCGCCGGGCGAGGATCTGGACACGCTGGGCCGCACCGGGGCCACGCTGGCGATCCACCTCTCGATCCGCAACTTGCTGGAGATCGAGCGCGCCCTCACCCCCCATTACGGGGCAGACTGTCCGGTCATCGTCGCTTATCGTGTCGGCTGGCCGGATGAGACCTTCATCGAAGGCACGCTCGCCACCATCCGTGACCGGGTGCGGGCGGCCAAGATCACCCGAACGGCACTGATCCTGCTGGGGCCTGCCCTGGCCGAGACGGATTTTCGCGACAGTGCCCTCTATGACGGGGCCCACCCCCATATCCTCCGCCCGAAACGACAGGGCGCGGGCTGAGCGCCGCGGAAGGGGCCGCATCCCTCTGGCGGGCGGCGGCCCTGGCGCAAGCGATCAGATGGCCTCGATCAGATGCGCAAAGGATCCCATGACCGTGCCCTGGCGCAGGCCCATCGGGGCAAGGCGGGTCCCTTGGGCATCCTCGGCCTGGAACAGCGGCGCCCCCGTTGCGTGGAGCGTGGTGCAATAGTGGAACTCATGGGCGGCGTATCTGCCCTCGAACGGCGCCGCACCGATCAGGCGGCGATAGCCGAGATGCCGGCGACGCTCGGCAAAGCTCGTCTCGAGGTCCAACAGTCCCAGCATCCGGTGAGCTGTCCCATTTTCATCCAGAAGCTGTTTGCCCAGAACCATATACCCGCCGCATTCTCCATAGATATGAACGTTGCGGGAAGCGGCCCGGGCCATACCCGCATGGAACCCCTGCGCCCGGGCCACTATAGATGCGTAGAGTTCGGGATATCCCCCGGGCAGGAAAATCGCATCCGCCGACGCGTCGGGCGCCTGATCCGCCAAGGGCGAGAAGGGCAGAAGCTCCGCCCCCTGCGCCCGCCAATCCGCAAGCAGATGAGCATAGGCAAAACCGAAGGCCGCGTCCTGCGCCACGGCGATCCTCTGGCCCAGCGGCGCGAGCCTGCGGGGCGTGCCCGCCTGGGGCAGTTCGCGGGCCAGGGCGGCGATGGCGGCGAGATCGCATGCTGCCGCCACGGCGGTCGCAGCATCTGTCAGAAACCCGCGGAGGTCGGGATGCTCGATCGCCTGCACGAGGCCGAGATGGCGCGCTGGCAGCGCGGGCAAGGCGCCGGATGGGACCACACCCAGCACCGGCAGCGCGCCCATCCCGTCACGCAACATCGCTTCATGCCGGGGCGAGGCGACCCGGTTGAGGATGACACCGGCCAGACGCCCTTCGCCGAGACGGGCCGCGAGGCCCTGGGCCAGCGCCCCCGCGCTCTGCCCCATGCGGGCGCCATCCAGAACCAGGAGCACCGGCAGATCCAGCGCCCGTGCCAGGGCGGCGGTGGCGCCGGTGCCCGTAGCCGTGCCGTTGGCGGCGCCGTCGAACAACCCCATGGCGCCCTCGACCAGCAGCGTCTGGGTCTCGGTCGGCGCCAATTGCCGGGCGCGCGCTGCCAATTGCCCCGGCTCCGCCGCGAAGGCGTCGAGGGTGACCGCGGGCTGGCCAGTGGCTGCCGCGTGAAAGCCTGGATCGATGAAATCCGGCCCGGACTTGGCCCCCGCAACGCGCTGACCCGCGGCGCGCATCGCCGCGAGCAGACCGAGGGTGAGCACGGTCTTGCCCTGGCCCGAGGCGGGGGCGGAGATCACCAGCGCCCGCATCAGAACGGCGGTCTGCGCGAGAAGGCTCCGGGCGACGCGCCTCGCGGCCAGGCGCCCGAATGCTGTGCTCCGGTCATGGGGTGCCTGGCCTCAGCCGGTCTCGGCGACCCGCCGGGCGCCCAAAGGGTCGAGGCTGCCTGGCGCGGCGCCGGCGATCTGACCGAGCCAGTCGAGACATTGCCGCATCCGCACCACCTCGCCGATACAAAGGATCGCCGGTGGCCCGAACCCGGCCACGGCGAGATCGGCGACCGCGGTGCCAAGGGTCGTCTCCAGCACCCGCATCTCGGGCGTTGTGGCGTTTTGCACGATGGCGACCGGTTCGGACGGGCTGCGCCCGGCCTCGATCAGCCGCGCGGTGATCACCGGCAGGGTCTTGATCGCCATATAGCCGACGATCACCGGAGAGGAGCGGGCCAGCGCGGCCCAATCGATGGCGCCGGGCAGATCGCCGCTCTGATCGTGGCCGGTCAGGAAGGTCACCGTCTGGTTGACATCGCGATGGGTGACCGGGATCCCGGCATAGGCGAGCCCGCCGATCCCGGCCGAGATCCCCGGCACGATGCGGATCGGGATGCCAGCCGCCACCAGGGTCTGCGCCTCCTCGCCGCCGCGGCCGAAGACGAACGGATCGCCGCCCTTGAGCCGCAGCACCCGTTTGCCCTCGCGTGCCAGATCGATCAGCCGCAGCGAGATGTCGCGCTGTTTCGGAGAGGGTTTGCCACCGCGTTTGCCGGCATATTCGGTCTCGGCGCCATGGCGGACCCAGTCCAGGATCTTTGGATCGACCAGGGCATCATAGACCAAATGGTCCGCCTGGCGGAGCGCGTTCAGGGCATGGAGCGTGATCAGCCCCGGATCGCCCGGCCCGGCCCCCACAAGCCAGACCCATCCCGGCTCCAATTCGGGCCAGTCAGGTCCTTCCGGCAGGAACGAGCGCAGTGTCATCGCTTCGTTATAAGCAGTGCAGCACAGCTTGCTAAGCCCCTTTGCGACGGTTTGCGGTGTGAGAACGCGCACAGCCCGGGCGCGGCTTCGCAGTTGGGGGGTGGCTGGGGAACCTGGATTCGAACCAGGACTGACGGAGTCAGAGTCCGCTGTTCTACCGTTAAACTATTCCCCAGCAGCGCGCGGACGGCAGATAGAGAGGATTCCCGCCGGGATCAAGGCCGGGGTCTCAGAAAAACGAAAACAGCAGGAACGCGCCCAGCAACACGGTCATCCACAGCGCCATGGCCCCGGTCGGGCGGGTGCGCGCCAGGGTGCCCTCGGGCCCATGGGTGCGAAACAGACCGGCCAGCACCCGCGACAGGGCCGCATCGACCCGGTCGATCAGACGGTCCCACCAAAGGCTCAGGCCGGGGCCGAACAGGCTTTGCACGATCGGCGGCAGGCCACGCCACAGCCAGTCGACATCCAGCGTGATCGTCGGCGTCCGCTTCATCCAGTCGAGCAGCAGGAAGAACGCAAGACCCGAGAAAAAAAGAAGCTGGAGCTGATGCAGCACATGGGGTGCGGTCCAGACCTTGTAGACCTTGCCCTCGATCATCGCGCCGTTTGGCAGCATCTCGTAGAGCGGCGTGTACCAGATGCCCAGCACGATGCAGAGCGCCGATAGCAGGATCATCGCCGCCTGCATGGTCCAATGCGGATCGCGCGGCGTGCCCTCGTGCAAATAGAGATAGTCCTTGCGGTTAAAGAACACGAACCAGGGGAACTTGATCCCGGCGTGGAAGAAGACCCCCGCCGAGGCCGCCGTCAGCGCCAGCCAGACAAACAGCATATGCTCATACCCCGCCGCCGAGGAGATCAGCGATTTCGAGGTGAAGCCCGAGGTCAGCGGCAGGGCCGAGATCGCCAGCGCGCCGATGATCCCGCAGATGCAGGAGACGGGCATATAGCGGTAGAGCCCGCCAACCTCGGTGCATTTGCTCCGCCCCGTGGCCTTGAGCACCGCACCCGCGCTCATCAGCAACAGCGCCTTGTAGATGATATGCGCAAAGGCATGGGCCGCCGCTCCGTCCAGCGCCAGCGGCGTGCCGATGCCGACCGCGGTGACCATAAAGCCCACCTGGTTGATAATCGAATAGGCCAGGATCCGGCGCATGTCGTTTTCCAGCAGCGCCATGATGATGCCGTAGAACACCATGAAGAGGCCGATCCAGATCAGGATCTCCTCACCCGGAAAGCCGCGGATCAGCACATAGACGCTGGTCTTGGTGGTGAAGGCCGAGAGGAAGACGGTGCCTGACCAACTGGCCGAGGGATAGGCATCGGGCAGCCAGGCGGCCAGCGGGGGCGCACCGGCATTCAGCAGCACGGCGGCGAGGATCAGGTATTGCGGCCAGCCGGTCAGCCCGATCTCTCCCATCGCGGTCGAGCCCGTGGTAACCACATGCCCGGCGATGCCGATCATCAGCAGCACGCCGCCGAAGAAGTGGATCACCCCATAGCGCAGCGAGGCGCCGCGAGCCCTGGCTCCCATCGCGACCACGATGGTCGAGGCGATGGCCATGATCTCCCAAAACACGAACAGGGTGATGACATCCCCGGCAAAGGTCACGCCGATCGCGGCCCCGGCATAGACGAAGGCAGCGGCAAGCTCGGCGATCCTCTCCTGCGTGAGAGCAAACAAGGCGCCGGCAAAGCCCATGATGGCAAAGATCGTGGCAAAGACCCGGGTGAGCTTATCCGCCTGGACCGGAATGATCTCCATCCCGAGATAGCTGAGCGTCATCTGCGCCCCGTCCGGCACCATCCAGACCGCGGCAAGGGTCAGCAGCGGCGCGGCCAACAGGGCGGCGTGGCGCAGCAGACCCGGCAACAGAGGCAGCAGTAGGCCGGTCAGGATCAGGATCACTCCGGGGGGCAGGGCGAACTCAGTCATCGTAGAAATCGTCCCGCACCTTCAGCAGAAAGCCCAGAGCCTTCGAGACAAACACCAGCCCCGCGCAGATGCCGAACCCGTACCAGGCATTGAAGGCAAACCAGGTCTGGGCGGCGAAATAGGGGTGATCCTCGACGATCAGCAGATCCAGCAGGACCAGGAGGCCCAGGACCGCCAGCGACCAGATCCAGATCTGGCGCACAGTCTCCGCGCGCACCAGCCAATGCTCGGGCGGCGCCTGCGGGTCGTGTTTGAGGTCCTTGGGATGGGCCATCACGGGGCCTCCATCATCAGGGTCGACAGGGTATAGGGGATGTAGGGGAAGAAGAACGTCGCCAGGGTGCCAAAGGCGGTGACGGTCAGTGCCAGGACGACGGGGAACGGTCCCTCACCATGGGCCGGATGCTCGCGGTCATCGGCGGGCGGCGGCAGCCAGAAGGCGCGATAGATGATCGGCAGGAAATAGGCGGCGTTGAGACAGGTCGACAGCGTGATCACCGCCATGGCGACGTGGTTCTGCCCCTCCCACGCACCGCCCAGCATGAACCATTTCGACAGAAACCCGGCGGTCGGGGGCAGACCGATCATGCTGAGCGCACCGATGGTGAAGGCGCCCATGGTCCAGGGCATCCGCCGCCCGATCCCGTTGAGCTGGCTGATCTCGGTCAGATGCGCGGCGGTATAGATCGAGCCCGCGGCGAAGAAGAGCGTGATCTTCGACACCGCATGGGCCGCGATATGCATCGCCGCGCCGATCATCGACAGTGGGCTGAGAATGGCCGCCGCCAGCACCACATAGGACAGTTGGCTGACCGTGGAGAACGCCAGCCGCTTTTTCAGATTGTCCTGCATCAGGGCGATGACCGAGGCGCAGACAATCGTCAGCCCCGCTGCCCAGGTCAGCCAATCGGCGGCCCCGGAACTGGCCAGATAATCGAAGCCGAAGATATAGACGATGACCTTGACCACCGTGAAGACGCCGGCCTTGACCACCGCCACGGCGTGGAGCAGGGCCGAAACCGGGGTCGGGGCCACCATCGCCGCCGGCAGCCAGAAATGCACCGGCATGACGGCCGCCTTGCCGATGCCAAAGATGTAGAGCGCCAGCAACAGGCCAAGCGCCAGGGTCGACAGGCCCGCGCCAGCCAGCACGCCGCCCGCGGTGAAATCCACCGTCCCCGCGGCCACGAAGGTCCAGATCACCGCCGGCAGCAACAGCACCATCGAGGTGGCCAGGAGCAGAACCAGATAGGTGCGGCCCGAGGCTTTCGCGTCGTCATTCGCTTTGTGCGTGACCAGGGGATAGGTGCTGACCGTCAGCACCTCGTAGAACAGGAACAGCGTGAACAGATTACCGGCAAAGGCGATCCCCAGCGCCGAGGCGATGGCCACCGCGAAACAGACATAGAAGGGGGTCTGCCGAGGCTCGTTATTCCCGCGCATATACCCGATGGAATAGACCGAGTTCACGATCCACAATGTCGAGGCGATGGTCGCGAACAACATGCCCAAGGGCTCGATCGCGAAGGCAAGCTCGATGCCGCCGAACACCTCGAGAGGCGAGGTCGCCGGCCGGGCCCCCTCCAGCACCATCGGCAGAAGGGTCAGCACCACGACCGAGAAGGTCGCAATCGCGGTGATCAGTGTGATCGCCTCGCGCAAGTTCGGGATGCGCCCGGTCAGAGCGATGCCGATGGCGCCAAGACTGGGCAAGGCGAGGGAGAGCCAGATCAACTCCGCGCCGGAAAGACCGCCGATCATTGCCCGCCCCCCACAGCCCAGCCGGCCAGCAGAGCCTCGGCCGCCCGGGCGGGCACCCCGGCGGAGATCTCCGTCTGGAGGCCGAAATAGAGGATCGCGAGCACGAAGACCCAGGTGATCGCCACCATCTCCACCGGGACGGCACGCGGCGTGTCCGCGCCTGCCGAGGGCGCGCGGAAATAGGCGACCTCGACCACCCGGCCGACATAGAAGACAGCCAACAGTGAGGAGACCACGATCACCACGATCAGCCACCACATGCCCTGCTCGGCAGCGCCCTGGATCAGGAACCACTTCGAGACAAAACCGGCCGTGCCGGGCACGCCGATCAGCGCAAGGCCCGCGATCACGAAAGCGGCCATGGTCAGCGGCATGGTCCGGCCCAACCCCTCCATCTGCTCGATCCGCCTGACCCCGGTCGAGAACACGACACAGCCGATGGCGAGGAACAGACAGCCCTTGATGATCGCGTGGTTGAACATATGCGCGATCCCACCGGTCAGCCCGGTCTGCGAGATCAGCGCGATGCCCAGGATCATGTATCCAACCTGGCTGACCGAGCTGTAGGCCAGCATGCGTTTCACATTCGCCTGGAAGGTCGCAACCACCGAGGGGACCACCATGCCGAGGCAGGCCAGCAGCAGGATCGTCGGTTGTGCTGCCGGGCTCTCGAACGAGAATTCGGCGCCGAAAACGGCATAGAGGAAGCGGATCAGGATGTAGATCGCCACCTTGGTTGCCGTGGCCGCCAGAAACGCCGTGGCCGCCGAGGGGGCAAAGGCATAGGCGTTGGGCAGCCAGAGATGCAGCGGGAACAGCGCCAGCTTCAGCGCGAGGCCCACGCCGATAAAGGCCAGACCCGCCTGCAAGGGCTGCGGGTCCGCCACATCCGGCAGGCGCTGCGCAATGTCATAGAGGTTGAGCGTCCCGGTCATCGTGAACACCAGGCCGACACCGATCACATAGAAGGTCGCGCCGATCGTGCCGATGATCAGATACTGATAGGCGGCCACCAGCCCGCGCCGGTCCCGACCCATGGCGATCAGCACATACATCGCCAGCGAGGACACCTCCATGAAGACGAAGATGTTGAACGCGTCGCCGGTGATTGCCATCCCCAACAGGCCACACAGCGCCATCAGGAACATGCAGTAATACCAACCCTGCCGCTCCGGCGCGACCTCGTCGGCGGTGGAACGGGGCATGTAGCTCGCGACCAGCGCCGCGATGCCGGAGACTAGGACCAGGATGAAGGCATTGGCCTCGTCCACCCGATACTCGATCCCGATCGGCGGCGCCCACGAGCCCATGGCGTAGGAGACGGTGCCATGCGCCACCACCTCGTGTAGCAGCAGAAGCGAGATCACCGGCATCGACCAGCAGACGGCCAGGGTGATCAGCCAGGACACCCCGCCATGGCGCACCAGCGCACAGGCCACAGCCCCCAGCATCGGCACCGCGACCTGCAGCGCCGGCAGATGCGCCATCCAATCGATGCCCTCGCCTGCCACGCTCATTCCGCGTGATCCTCGCGGTCGACGGTGGCGATCACCTCGTCTTCTTCGATCGAGCCATAGGCCTCGTTGATCCGCACCACCAGGGCGAGGCCCAGCGCAAGGGTCGCAACCCCCACCACGATGGCGGTCAGGATCAGGACATGCGGCAGCGGGTTCGAGTAGACCACATCGGCCTGCCCCTTGTCCGGCCCCAGGATCGGCGGGGTGCCGCCCAGGATCTTCCCAGGCGAGAGATAGAGCAGATAGACCGAGGTCTGGAACAGGCTGAGCCCGAACAGCGTCTTGATCATGTTGGACTTCGCCACGACGGTATAAAGCCCGGCGCAGATCAGGAAGATCGTGATCCAGTAGTTGTAATGGGCGGCAATCTCCTCGAGGACGGTCATTCTTTCCCCCGTCCTGCAAAAGCATAGAAGATCGCGACCATGGTCGAGGTGACGGTCACCAGCACCCCGATCTCGACCAGGAACACGCCCCAATGCTGGCCATGCACCGCCTCGTCATGGGTGGGCGGCGCGTGGACCAGACCGTTATAGCCCAGGAAATTCTGCCCGGTGACCATGCAATAGACCCCGACGCCGGCAAAGATCAGCACGCCCAGCGGCACCAGAACCTCGACCAGCCAGACCGGCACGGCACGCTGACAGGCATCGAGGCCGAAGATGATCGAGTAAAGCACAACCCCGGCGGCGATGATCACCCCGGCCTGAAATCCGCCGCCAGGCCCGAAATCGCCATGCAACTGCACATAGAGGCCGAAGACGAAGATGAAGGGAATGAACAGCTTCGCCGTCACCCGCAGGATCACGTCCATCCGCATGGCTCAGATCCCCTTCCGAAAG
>JBCBIS010000124.1:0-12467 GCA_038524325.1 Pseudomonadota bacterium | reverse complement strand
TCCGCTGCCCGAGGATCTCAACCGGGCCTCTCCCGCCAGGAAAGAGGGGGAGGGTCATGCGGCTCTCGCCGGGTGAGCTGCAACGCCTCGCCGCAAAGGCCATCCGCGGCGCCGGGGCCAGCTGGGGCACGGCCGAGGAAGCCGGAATGGCGGTGCGCTGGCTCGAGACCCGCGGCCACCCCGGCGCACGCGCCCTGGCGGATCTGCTGCACGACTGGCCGGGAGAGGCGCTGACCGCCGAAACCGGCCATATCTCCTCCCCCGCGGGCCGTCTCTGCCCGCTGGCTGCAGGCATGGCGATCAGCGATCATGCCGACCTGCCTGGCTGGGACCAAATTCACCTGACCGGCGTGGTGCAGCCCCTGCTGCTGCGGCCGTTCCTCGAGATCGCCGGATATGCCGAGACCTCTCCGGGCAAACATTTCACCCGCAGGTCACGCGGCGCGCCGACGCCCGCCCCGATGGAACATCCCGATATCGACGAAACGGTAATCGCTTGCCTCGACACTCTGGCGCAGGAAACATATGTCCCCGCCAGCGCGGCCTCGCGGCTGGCCGGGGCCGGGGCCGGGCTGAGCGACAATGACTGAAATGACCGAATTTACGCCATCGGAACGGGTTGAAGAGGTGACACGGGCCGATCCCTATGCGGCCTTTGCCACACGCCCCTGGGACGATCCGGCCTGGGACCCGCCGGCAGAGGCCCTGGCCGTGCCGACCATGCTGACCGAGGAGGAGGGCCGCCTGCTCCACTGGCTGGGAGCGTCCTGGGCCGAAGGTGCCGGGGCGATCTGCGATCTTGGCTGTTTCGCCGGCGGCTCGACCGCCCGCCTCGCCGCGGGCACGGCGGCAAACCCGGGCAAGACCGGCCCGATCCACGCCTTCGATTTCTTCACCATCTCGCCCGAGCACAAACAGAAGTTTCTCTACGACAACGGCGTGCCACGGTTCTGGGGCTCGAACCTGCTGCCCTGCGCCCGGCGGCTGCTGACCCCTTGGGAGGACCGGGTGGACCTCCACAAGACCGATATCGCCGACGAGCATTGGCAAGGCGGACCCATCGAGATTCTGTTCGTCGATGCGATGAAAACCCCGGCCACCGGCGACGCGATCCTGCGCAGTTTCTTCCCGGCGCTGATCCCGGGACGTTCGGTGATCGTGCATCAGGACTATCAGCATTGGCGCCAGCCCTGGATCCCCGCGCAGATGCAGATGCTGGCCCATGCGCTGCGCCCGATCGCCTGGTGCGCGCGCAACACGGTGGTCTTCGGGGTCGATCATCTGCCGCCGCAGGTCGAGCTGGCCTCCGCCGCCATGGCCGAGATCAGCGATCAGCGCATGACTCTGCTGCTGCAACGCGCCGTGAAAGCAGCACCCAAGGGGCATGCGCGACGCGTCCTGGCACAGATGATCCTGGCGCTGGAGGACAGGCCCGACTGCCGCATTCCCCGCCTCTACGACCGCAGCGGCTTTACGCCCGAGCGGATCCGGGCCACGATCCGCCAGGCCCTCCACGGAGACTTATCGATAGGCGAGACACCATGACCTATACCATCGTCGGCACCCCGCAGAGCCGGGCTTTCCGGGTGATCTGGATGATGGAGGAGCTTGCGCTCCCCTACCAGATCGACCCGGTGCAACCGGCCAGCGCCGAGGCGAAGGCGATCAACCCCTCGGGCAAGATCCCCGCCTTGGTGGACGGCGACACGGTGCTGATAGACAGTATGGCGATCTGCCAGTTCCTCGCGGACCGGCATGACAGCTGCAGCTTTCCCCCCGGCACGGTCGAGCGGGCGGCGCAGGATGCGATGGTCCTGACCGTGATCGACGAGATCGAGGGCCCGCTCTGGACCCATGCCAAGCACAGCTTCGCCCTGCCCGAGGAACTGCGGGTCGCGGCGGCCAAGACCCATCTCGAGGCCGAGTTCCAGCGCGGCCTCTCCGCCCTCGACCGGCGCCTCGGCGACGGGCCCTTTGCAATGGGGGAGCGCTTCACGGTGCCCGATATCCTGCTCGGCCATTGCGGCCTCTGGGCCAAGGGTCTGCTCAAATGGGAGATCCCGGCCGGGCGGCTGAAGACCTATTTCCGCGGCCTGACCGAGCGCCCGGCCTATCGCCGCGCGCAGGAGGCCGCGGCCAAAGCGCTCGCCTGATCGCGGACCACCCCCAAACACCCACGCCCGATCCAGCCCCCGATCCAGCCCGGCGGAGGTGCCGCGCGCCGGGGGGTGGGTGGGGGCGGGCGGTGGCTCCGCCGGGCTGGATCGGGCACGGCCGGAACCGCAGACGCAACCGCTCCATGTCTGGCAGCCCAGCCCTCGAGATGATCCGTCCCGCATGGCGATTCCGGACCTTGCCGGTTCGATAAGCCTCTAGGCCCGGTCGCAGACGAACTGGCGCAGGGCGGCCAGGGTCGTCTCGCTGATGTGATGTTCGATCCCCTCGGCATCGCTCTCGGCGGTCTCGCGATCGACCCCCAGCGCCAGCAGGAAATCCAGCACCACCCCATGGCGCGCCCGGGCCGCCTCGGCCAGCGCCCGGCCCGCCTCTGTCAGGAAGATCGACCGATAGGGCTCCTTGCGGACAAGCCCTTCCCGGATCAGACGATTGAGCGTCGTATTCACGGTCGCCGTCGTCACCCCCATCCGTTCGGCCACATCGACCGAGCGCGCCTCGCCCGCCACGTCCAGCAAATCGGCGATCATCTCGACATAATCCTCGGCCACTTCGCGCTGATGCGCCTCGCGCACAGTCTCGAAGCTGCGGGCCTGACGCTTCGCTTCCCGGAGCCGGGTGGGGGTTTCCGCAGGCTGGGGCATGGATTTTGCCTCCTCCGCATTTTTCAGTTTCACCTTACTTTCTTAGTGCATTGACATAGTCTCAGTCCAGCCCCACTTTCGGCTCCATGAGAACTCTTGCCTGTTTTACCGGAGCCTTGCTCCTTAACACCGATCTCGCCGCAGCCCAGCCCGAGATCGTCGCGACAATCGGAATGGTCGGCGAACCCGCCGCGCGGATCGCCGGCACCTGCGCCCGCGTCGATGTGATGATGGGCCCGGGCATCGACCCCCATCTCTATCAGCCGAGCGCCGGTGACACGCGCTCCCTGGCCCAGGCCGATGCGATCCTCTTCGCCGGTCTCAATCTCGAAGGCCAGCTTGGCGAGGTGCTCGGCAAGCTGAGCGCCCGAAAACCGGTCCTGGCCGTGTCCGAGGCTGCCGCCGAACGCGCCGGCCAGGATCGTCTGATCCAGTCCGAAGAGGCGTCCTATCCGGACCCGCATCTCTGGATGGACGCCGCGCTCTGGTCCGAGATCGCCGGCCCCGTCGCCGGCATTCTGGCGGATCTCGACCAGGGCTGCGCCGATGCAGCGGCGCGGGCCGAGCAGGTGGCCGGAGAACTCCGCGCCCTGGACGGATGGATCCGCGCCTCGATGGACAGCGTCCCCGAAGATCAGCGTGTCCTGCTGACCGCCCATGACGCCTTCGCCTATTACGGGCGCGCCTATGGTGTCGAAGTGATCGGCATCCAGGGCGTCTCGACCGAAAGCGAAGCGGGGATCGCCGATATCCGCCGGATGGTGGACTTGGTGGTCGAACGCAAAATCCCCGCCATATTCATCGAGAGCACGATCAACCCGCGCACGGTCGAGGCCGTCATCGCCGCAGCCGCCGAGCGTGGGCACGACCTGCAACTCGGCGGCGAGCTTTATTCGGACGCGATGGGCGCGCCGGGCACCGCGGAAGGGACCTATATCGGTATGCTCCACGCAAACACCCAGGCAATTGTCCGCGCCCTCGGCGGCACGCCGGCGCCGCTGCCGGACGCGCTCGCCTCTTGGGCCGACCGCTGGGATCTCGGGGGCTGAGATGCGGGAGACCTCCCTGCATGAACCCGATCTTGCCCTTCATGTCGAGGATCTCACCGTCAGTTATCAGGGCGCGCCCGCCCTCTGGGACATCGATGTCGACATCCCGCCGGGCGTGATGTGTGCGGTGCTCGGTCCCAATGGCGCGGGCAAGTCGACCCTGCTCAAGGCGGTGCTGGGACTGACACCGCCCACGGCGGGGCATGTCTGCCTGCTCGGCCATCCCTACAGCGCAATGCGCAAGCGGGTGGCCTATGTGCCGCAGCGCGCCTCGGTGGATTGGGATTTTCCGACCGATGCCTTGGATGTGGTCCTGATGGGTCGCTATGGGCATCTGGGCTGGTTCCGCCGCCCGGGCCGGGCCGACCGTGCGAAGGCGCTGGCGGCGCTGGAGGATGTGGGCTTGGCGCATCTGGCGCATCGCCAGATCAGCCAGCTCTCCGGCGGGCAGCAGCAGCGCGTCTTCCTCGCCCGCGCGCTGGTGCAGGAGGCCGATATCTACTTCCTCGACGAGCCGATGGCCGGGGTGGATGCCACGACCGAGCGGGTGATCGTGCGCCTGCTCCATGCTCTGCGCGACCAGGGCAAGACCGTGGTGGTCGTCCATCACGACCTGTCGACGGTGCAGCAATATTATGACTGGCTGGTGCTCCTGAATATCCGGGTGATCGCCCAGGGGCCGGTCGCGCAAGTGATGACCCAGGAAAATCTGCGCGCGGCCTATGGCGGTCAGATCGCGCTGATCGAGAGCACGCCGGTCCCGCTTTCGGCATGATCTGGGAGCTTCTCGGCGATTACACACTCCGCAATGTCGCGATGGGGGCCGCGATCCTGGGCGTGGTGGCGGGGGTGCTGGGCTGCTTTGCGCTGCTGCGCCGCCAAAGCCTGGTCGGCGACACGCTCAGCCACGCCGCCCTGCCGGGGATCTGCCTCGGCTTCCTCGTCTCCGGATCCCGCGCGCTGGAGCCTCTGCTGGCCGGGGCGCTGATCTCGGGCGGCTTGGCCGGCGCTCTGGTTCTGCTGCTGACCCGGACAACGCGGCTGAAGACCGACGCGGCGCTGGGGATCGCCTTGTCCCTGTTCTTCGCCTTCGGGATCGTCTTGCTGACTCTGATCCAGGGACAGGCGGGCGCGGCGCAGGCGGGGCTGGAGAGTTTTCTGTTCGGCCAGGCCGCCTCGATCCTGCCGCGCGATCTCTGGGTCATGGGCGTGGTCGGCCTCGCCGCCCTCGCCCTGCTGGCCATCGGCTGGAAAGAGGCGAAGATCGCCAGCTTCGACCCAGTCTTCGCGCAGACCATCGGCGTGCCGGTGCTGGCAATCGAGGCGGCGTTGACACTGCTGATCGCGGTGGCCGTGGTGATCGGGCTGCAAATGGTCGGGGTCGTGCTGATGGCGGCAATGCTGATCGCGCCGGCAGCGGCGGCGCGGCAATGGGCGCGCCGGCTCGAGACCATGGCGCTCCTGTCGGCGGCCATCGGGGCGGGGGCCGGAATGTTCGGCGCCCTCCTGTCGGCGCTGGCGCCGGGGCTGGCCACGGGCCCGTTGATCGTGCTGTCGGCCTCGGCCGTGACCTTGGTCTCGATCCTGATCGCACCGGGCCGCGGGCTGCTTTGGCAGACGCTGAAGCGCCGGGCGGATCGCCGCAGACTGCCTGGGCGGCGGGTGCTCGAGACCATGATGCAACTGGCCGAGGACCATGGAGACCCGACCTATCCGGCCGAACGGGGGATGCTCGACACCTATCACGGTGCCGCGACCCGGACGGCGCTGGCGGATCTGGCCGCCGAGGGCCTGATCGCCCGCGCCTCGCATATGCCCAACGAGGGCGAGCATTGGGTCCTGACCCCGATCGGACGGGCCGAGGCGGGGGCGCTGCGCAGCGCGCTTTGGGGCCGAGAGCGCTGAATGCTGGCCGATCCGGACATCTCGGTTCTGCTCACCGGCGCCCTGGTCGGCACGGCGGCGGCGCTGTTGGGGCCGTTCCTTATCCTGCGCCAGAACGCGATGCTGACCGATGCCATCGCCCATGCGATCCTGTTCGGAATCATGCTTGTCTGGCTGGCGACGGGGCTGGTCAGCGGGCCGCTGCAGATTCTCGGCGCAGGTCTGGCCGGTGTGCTCTGCGTCTGGCTGACCGAGCTGCTGGCGCGGACCGGACGGGTACGGCAGGACGCGGCCATCGGGCTGGTGTTTCCGGTGCTCTTCGCCCTTGGGGTCCTGATGCTGAACCTCTTCGCCCGGGATGTGCATATCGATGCGCATACGGTTCTGTTGGGCGAGATCGGCTTCGTCTGGCTCGACACGGTGCAGGTTCTGGGCGCCGAGATTCCCAATGCTCTGATCTGGATGGCCGCGGTGACGGCGCTGAACGCCGCCTGCGTGGGACTGTTCTGGAAGGAGTTGAAGCTGAGCACCTTCGACCCCGTGCTGGCCGAGGCGTTCGGTATGCGCCCGAGGCTCTTATTCTACCTGATCCTGTTTCTCACCTCGATGACCGCCGTGGCCGCGTTCGATGCGGTCGGCGTGGTCCTGTTCCTGGCCTTCGTGATCGTGCCGCCCGCCGCGGCCTATCTGCTGACCGACCGTCTGGCCGGTATGATTGCGCTGGGGATTGCCATCGCGGTCGTCTCCTCGGGCGCGGGGCATGGGCTCGCGGTGGCATGGGATGTCTCGATCGGCGGCATGATGGCCCTGTCGACGGGCGCCTGCCTGGCGGCTGCCCTGCTGTTCGGGCCACGCTATGGGCTTTTGGCCCGGCTTCTGCGCCGAGGCGGCCAGCGGCGGAATGATGCGGCGCGGACGCTGGTGGTTCATCTCATGACGCACGAGACCGAGCCGCGCCGGGATGAAGAGAACCTGGTGCGGGCGCTGGAGACCCATCTTGGATGGCCAAAGCGCAAGGCGGCCTCGGTGCTCGGCCACGCATTGTCCGAAGGGTTGATCCTGCGCGATGACCGGATCCTTTGCCTGACTGAGAAGGGCCGGGAGATGGCCGTCAGCATCCTCGCGCCCTGGCAGCGCTGATCTTCCCCCGGGCAAGCCGAATCAAACGGTATGCGGCTAGCGCCGCATAAGTCTGTGCCCTCCGCCCGAACACGAACAGAGTTCGCGTTCGGGCGGAGGAGGCGGATGGCCGGCCTGACGCCCTTGCCAAACCGGGGCGCATGAAACAAATGTCGAACATGAGCTATGCGGCGCTGACCTGTCATTCGAACTTCACATTTCTCACGGGGGCGAGCCATCCGGAAGAGTTGGTCGAAGCAGCCGCCGCGCTGGGGCTCTCGGCGATTGCGATCACCGACCGGAACAGTGTGGCGGGCGTGGTCCGCGCCCATGTCCGCCTGCGCGAATTGAAACGTGAGGCGGTGGCGCGCAAGGACCGGAACATCACCGGCCAGGATGTCCGGACGCATGCCAAGATCCGCTCGCAGCGCCGGATCGACCCCTCCTCGCGGCTCAGCGAGGCCGAGGTTGCGGCGCGGATCGCGGGGCGTGCCGAGACTCAGCCGGACAGGACAGAGCCCGATCAGGCACCATTGGGGCCTCTGCCCCGGCTCCTGATCGGCGCGCGGCTGAGCTTCACCGACTCAGTTGTCGAGATCACCGTCCTCGCCCCCGATCGCGCCGCCTATGCCGAGTTGACCCGCCTCCTGACCCTCGGCAAACGACGCAGCGGCAAGGGGGCGGCCGCGCTCACCCTGGCCGATCTCGCTGCCACGCGTGGTCTGCTCGCGATCCTGCATCCGCAAGACCCTCTGACAGCAACGCTTGGCCCGGCCTCGCAGCCCGGCGCGGGCGCGGCATCCGAGCTGCACCGGACGGTGACGCGCCGGCTCGGCGGTGCCGCCTGGACCGGCCGGTTGTGGCTGGGCGCAGCACCGCAACAGGATGGCCGCGACCCCGAACGCCTCGCCGCCTTCGCCGATCTCGCCCAACGGCTGGGCCTGCCCATGGCCGCCACGCCATTCGTTCTGCTGCATCATGCCGGGCGGCGCAGGTTGGCCGACATTCTCACCTGCATCCGAGAGCGGTGCACGGTGGCAACCCTGGGCAACCGTGCCCTGCCCAATGCCGAGGGTCGCCTGCGCAGCCCGGCGGAGATGGCCCGCCTGTTCGCCGGGTACGAGAACGCCCTGGCCGAGACGCTCAAGATCGCCGACCGCTGCACCTTCTCGCTCGACGAGCTGCGCTATCAATACCCAGATGAGGGCCGGGGGGAGCCGCCGCAGGCCCGGCTGGAACGCCTCGCGCGGGAGGGACTGGTCTGGCGCTACAAATCCCAGATCCCCGAGAAGGCGCGGACCTATGTCGAACGCGAGCTCGAGCTCATCGGCAAGCTCGGCTATGCGCCCTATTTCCTCACCGTCCGCGACATCGTCGCCTTTGCCCGCAGCCGCGGCATCCTCTGCCAGGGGCGCGGCTCAGCGGCCAATTCCACGGTCTGCTATGCGCTGGGGATCACCGAGATCGCGCCCGAGACGATCTCGATGGTCTTTGAACGCTTCGTGTCGGAGGCGCGCAACGAACCCCCCGATATCGATGTCGATTTCGAGCACGAGCGGCGCGAGGAGGTGATCCAGCATATCTATCAGACTTATGGCCGCCATCGGGCCGGGCTCACGGCAACCGTCATCCATTTCCGCTCCCGCGCCGCCTTGCGCGAGGTGGGCCGCGCCATGGGCCTCAGCGAAGACGTCACCTCGGCGCTCGCCTCCCAGGTCTGGGGCTGGTCGCGCGAAAGCATGACGGAGGCGCGCCTGCGCGAAATCGGCCTCGACCCCGCCGACCGGCGCCTGCGCCAGACATTGGAGATCGTGGACGAAATCATCGGCTTCCCCCGCCATCTCTCCCAGCATGTCGGCGGGTTTGTCATCACCGAGGGGCGGCTGGACGAGCTCTGCCCCATCGAGAACGCGGCGATGGAGGACCGCACCGTCATCGAATGGGACAAGGACGATATCGACGCGTTGGGCATCCTGAAGGTCGATGTCCTCAGCCTCGGCATGCTCACCTGCATCCGCAAGGCGTTCGACCTGATCCGCCTCCATGGCGGGCCGGATTACACGCTCGCGACCCTGCCGCCGGAATGCCCGGAGGTCTATGACATGCTCTGCAAGGCCGACAGTCTGGGGGTCTTCCAGGTCGAGAGTCGGGCTCAGATGAACTTCCTCCCCCGCATGCGCCCGCGCTGTTTCTATGATCTGGTGATCGAGGTCGCCATCGTCCGCCCGGGCCCGATCCAGGGCGATATGGTCCACCCCTATCTGCGCAGGCGGACGGGGGAGGAGGAGGTGAGCTTCCCCTCGGATGAGCTGGGCGAGGTGCTGGGCAAAACCCTCGGCGTGCCGCTGTTCCAGGAACAGGCGATGCGCATCGCCATCGTCGCGGCCGGGTTCACGCCGGAAGAGGCCGACCGCCTGCGCCGCGCGCTGGCCACCTTCCGCAAATCCGGCACCATCGGCAATTTCCGCGAGCGGTTCATCGGCGGCATGACCGAGCGTGGTTATGATCCGGATTTCGCGGACCGATGTTTCTCCCAGATCGAGGGCTTCGGCGAATACGGTTTTCCCGAAAGCCACGCGGCCAGTTTCGCGCTGCTGGTCTATGCCTCGGCCTGGCTGAAACGCCACCACCCGGCGGTCTATGCCTGCGCGCTCCTGAACTCGCAGCCCATGGGCTTCTACGCCCCCGCGCAGATCGTGCGGGATGCGCGCGAGCATGGGGTCGAGATCCGCCCGGTCTCGATCAACCATTCCTATTGGGACTGCACGCTGGAACCTAAAGCCGACGGCTCGCTGGCGCTGCGCCTCGGATTCCGCCAGATCAAAGGGGTCAAGGAGGAGGACGGGCACTGGATCTCGGCGGCGCGCGGCAATGGCTATCCGGATGTGGAAAGCCTGTGGCGCCGGGCCGGGATCAACCGCGCCTCGGTCGAGAAGCTCGCCCGCGCCGATGCCTTTGCCGCCGCCGGTCTGATGGAGGGGACCAAAGCGCTCACCCGCCGGCAGGCGCAATGGGAGGCGCGGGCGCTCTCCGGCAATACCCCCCTGCCCCTCTTCGCCGAGGGCGAGGGTATAGAGGAGGGGCCTGCCAACCTGCCCGAACCCTCCCGCGGCGAGGAGGTGGTCGAGGATTACCGCATGCTCCGCCTCAGCTTGCGCGACCATCCCTGCGCGATCCTGCGGCCCGACCTGCCGGGCCGCACCGCCAAGGGGTTGTGGGATCTGCCAGACCGGGCCAAGGCAACCACGACCGGGATCGTGATCACCCGCCAACGCCCCGGCACCGCCTCGGGTGTGATTTTTCTCACACTCGAGGACGAGACCGGCACCTCGAACATCATCGTCTGGACCCGGGTCTATCAACGCTTTCGCCGGGCGGTGATGCAGGGGCGGCTGCTGCGCGTCACCGGGCGCTGGCAGCGCGAGGGGGCGGTGACCCATCTGATCGCCTGGACGATCGAGGATCTCTCGCCCAGGCTCGACGCCATGGGAATGCCCAAGGACACCTCCAGCCCCCGCGCCGACGAGGGCAAACGCCCGGTGCCAAACCGCAAACCGCCACGCGCGATGCATCCCCGCGACCAGGCGAAACAGATCTTCCCCAGCCGCGATTTCCACTGAGGAGCATCATCGCCCGCCGTGGCAAGGGCGCGGAGGCGATGCGGTCACTCCGGCTGCGCCCGTTGCGCCAGATGGTCATGCAGCCGTGCGCCGAACGCCCGCGCCAACAGGGATTGCGGGCGATAGGTCGGGCTGAGAAGATCGACCTCGAAGGCGATCGCCGGTGCGAAACGCACAAACGCAACCCGGTCCGTATCGACCGCCGAGGATTGCCACGCCTCGGCCGTCAGCGGGTCGATGATCGCCGCCGCGAACCCGGCCTGGACATAGGTCATCAGGGGCAGAAAGAACTGCCCGATGAACCGCACCTCGAACCCCGCACCGGCGGCTTCGAAGGTCCGCTGAGTAGTGCGATAGCTGGGATGTTCCTGAAACAGCGTCGCGAGCGGGCGGCCCGAAAGATCCCGCGGGCCGACCAGATCCCGACCGGCCAGCGGATCGCCCGCGGGGAGCGCGCAGACACATTCGAAGCGATAGGTGGTCGCCTGAACCGATGCCGCCTCGATATCGCGCTGCGGGTCATGGTCGGCCACCCCGAGGTCGAACTGCTGCGTGCCGACGAGTTGGACCACTGCGTCGGAGCTGCGCGAGAGCAGGGTCGCGCGGACCTCGGGATGTGCGCCGACATGGTCGCAGATCAGGCTCGGCAGCAAAATGGCGGCGGGGCCCGGCATCGAGACGATCCGCAGCTCGCCCGTCTCCATCGCCCGCATCCGTTTCATGTTCTGACTGACCGAATTGACCCGGGCCAGCATCTGATCGCATTCGCGAAACAGGTAATGCGCCTCGGGCACCGGGTAGAGGCGTCCGCGCTGCCGCTCGAAAAGCTGCATGCCCAGCTCGTCCTCCAGCCGCGAGATCGCATGGCTGACCGAGGGTTGCGTCCGGTTGAGATTGCGGGCGGCCTCGGAGACCGAGCCGGTCAGGATCACCTCGCGAAAGATCGCCATCTGTTTGAGGTTCATGCCACCGCCCATTCATCTGATTTATCGAAGTAGTAAAATTAGCAATTTGAATTCATGGATAAAGGGCGTTTACCGTTTCTCCGATGCCGGAGTGATCAGCCGGCAGATGATGAACAGGGAGACTCTCATGACATTCACCAAACGGCTCTTCGCAGTGGCCCTCGGCGGCGCCCTGCTCGCCGCGGGTGCGGCCCAGGCGCAGAACCCGACCTTCTTCCGCATCGGCACCGGCGGTGCGGGGGGCACCTATTTCCCTATCGGCGGGACGATTGCCAACGGCATCTCGGCGCCTCCGGGCTCGCGCGCCTGCGACCAGGGCGGTCAATGCGGCGTTCCGGGCCTTGTGGCCATCGCCCAGTCGACCACCGCCTCGGTGTTCAACAACGCCGCGGTTCAGAATGGCGAGTTGGAAGCCGGCCTCGCGGCGGCGGATGTGACCCGCTCGATGTATCTCGGCGAGGGCAAGTTCGAGGGCAAACCGCATCCGAAGCTGCGCGTCATCGCCAATCTCTACCCGGAGGATCTGCATCTGGTGATGCCCAAGGGCGCCTCGGTGTCCAATCTGGGGGACCTGAAGGACAAACGCGTCGGCATCGCGCAGGCAGGCTCGGGCACTCAGGTGGCCGTTCTGCAAATGCTCGAAGCCTGGGGCGTGACCCGCGACAACATGGATGAGGCCGAGCTCAACAACAGCCAATCGGCCGAGCGTCTGGCCGATGGCCAGCTCGACGCCTATTTCTATGCTGCCGGCTGGCCGGTGGCCGCGATGGTGCAACTGGCCTCGACCAAGGGGATGGAGCTGCACTCGTTCTCCGAGGAAGACCTCAAGAAGATCAACGAGATTATCCCCGCCTATATCCCTTCGAGCATCCCGGCCGGTGTCTATGACGGCATCGATTACGAGGTGAAGACCCCGGCGGTCAGCGCGCTCCTCGTCATGTCGTCAGATCTGGACGAAGAGCTGGTCTACGGCATCACCAAGGCGCTGTGGAACGACAACACCCGCAAGCT
>JBCBIS010000123.1:0-12505 GCA_038524325.1 Pseudomonadota bacterium | reverse complement strand
GAGTCGATGATCGCGGTCGAGATCCGCGGTCCGCCGGTGGTTTGTTGCTCGAACGGGGCCGCGATGACCGAAAGCTCGGAGACCTGCCCGCCCTCGATCGGCTCGACCGAGACTTCGCCGAACAGGATCCGCGCGCCGCCGGGCGCGTTGGCGCCATTGGTGACCAGCGAGACCCGCTCGCCGCCCGGGCCCTCGCTCGGGTCGAAGGAAGCTTCAGCGACAAACTCCGTCACCGAATTCGCGTCCGCCGGCGCATTGGGGTCGAAGCTGAACGCGGCGTTCTGGTTGGGGGTGTTGTTACCAAAGAAGATCAGCCCCGCGTCCTCACTGGCGTCGCTCAGACCCGCGATGAACAGGTTGTTATCGAGATCCGCAAAGCCGACCCCGGTCAGCGCGCCGAACTCGCTGGAGACCGCATCCCCTTCTTCGATGACGAAAAAGCCGGAATTCGGGAACCGGGTCTGGGCGAAGAACGTGCTGTCGGTCTCTGGGTTCACGGGACGCAATTGATCGGCGGCCGTCGGGATGTTGAGGGTCACCGTCTCGCCGGTGGCGGTGGTGCCGACGAACGACCCTTCGGAGATCTCGACGAATGTCTCGATCCCGACGCCTGGCACGAACAGCGCCCCGCCGGTCGCGAGACCAAGCGGGGGCAGGGTGCCGCCTCCGGTACCGCCTCCAGTATCGATGTCAGTATCGATTTCTTCGACGATGGCGGTTTCGGTCGAGGGGGTCGTCTCCAGCTCTTGCTGTGGCGGCTCTTGCGGCTCGCTGGCGCTGGTGCTGCCTTCGTTGCTTTCGCCCGAGGTCGAGATGGGCTGGCTGTCCTGGCCGTTCGGCACCTCCGAGTTGATCTGCGCGATTGGCTGGGTCTGTTGTGCGACATCCGCATCGCTGGGCGGACTTTCGGTGCCACCATCCTGGTTCCCCTCGAAGCTGCCATAGACCTCTTCGAGCTCGTCGGCCGAGGTCTGGCCGGTGAAGGTCACTTCGGTCGGTTGGCCCTGCTGAGCCGGCTCGCCGGTGGTGGCGGTCGAACTGGTGCGGCTGAGCGTCACCTGCTGTGGCGCATCCACCGGAGCGCCCGCGACGAATTCCTCGAGCTCCGCCGGGCCGGGGCCGTCATCGAACCCGTCGCTGTCATTGTCGCCGAAGGAGACAATGGTGGTCGACTCGCCGGCCAGGTGGGTGACGCGGGTGGCCCCGTCATCCGCCACTTGGATCAGCACCATGCCACCCCGGATCCCGATTGTGGCGGTCGGCGTGCGGATCAGGGCGCGGCGCTTTTTCGAGATCCGCCCGCCGATGAAGCGCAGTGCGCCCCGAGTCATGGTCAGGGCCACATCGCCGGTATCCTCGGCGGGGTTGTAGACATACTCATCCAGCAGAATGTCGGTGTTGGGCGAAATGGTCAGCGAGGTCTGGTCGACGAACAGCAACTGCCCCGCGCCCCGGTCCGATGTCTCGATCCGTTCGTTGCGCACCACGTTCTGCCCGAGTTCCAGCAGACGCCGGGAGGCCGTTGGCGGGGTGCCGGCCATGTCCCGGTTCACAGCCGCAACATTGCCGATCTCCTGCGCCTCACCCTGGCCGAGAGGCCCTGAGGCGATGACGAGCGCAATGCCGGTGGTCGCGAGCAGAAATCTACGCATGGGGTCCGCCTTTCACTCTGGCCCGCATCGGGCCGGCTGGGGGCTCAGAGGCGATAAAGCGCCGAGAACCCGATGGTCACATTGTCCAGATCGAAGGTGTCGTTCGAGCTTTCCCGAAAGATCGAGGTCACATCGGCCTGCAGGGCGAAATTCCGGGTGATGCCGAAGATATGCGACAGCCCTGCATTGATGTCGAAATCCTGCCGAGGCCCATCGCCCAGGCTGATCTGATTTCCAGGGAAGAAACGGCCGCGGAAATCGAGCACCCCCGCCGCGGTCCATTTCGAATCGAGCCCCGAGATGCCGGTCTCATACTGATACTCGGCCGAAAACCGTGCGCCGATCTCGGTGTTGGTGTTCTCGAATTCCCGCGCAACTTCCTGCTCGGCGATCAGCGCGCCGCGCAAGACGAGGTCTCGGGCCGGGATATAAGCGAGCCCCATCTGCGCCGTGGCGCGCAGGGCGTCAGACCCGTCGCGATCAGCATCGGTGAAGTTGCGGTACTGGACCGACACATCACCGAAGGCGGAAAGGAAAGCATTGATCGGATTGCGCAGCTCGAACCCCAGACCGCCCTGGAAGTAGAGCGACTCGTCATTGACGCTGAGATGTGCCAGCGCCAGATAAGGCCGCAACTTCGGCCCGAAATCTTCCGTGTCGAGGGACAATTGCGGTCCGGTACGCAGGCGCACGAACTCGAGATTGCCCTCTTCCACCGAGAAATACCGGATGCCGACCCCCGCCAGCTCGGTGCGCCAGAAATCCGAATTGGCGCCCTGCAGGTCGTAATCATGCACCAGATTGCCAAAGACCCGGATGCCAAAGCTTTCCTCGGCCCCGCCATCGGTGACCTCGCCGATATTGTCGTTGAATTCGATCACCTCGGGCCCGAAATTGGCATTGGTCGAGAACACGATGCCCGCGCCGGCCTGGGCCTGGGTGATCCGGTTGATCCGGGTGCGCTGATCGATCTCGGCCAAATAGGCTTCGGTGTTGGCGCGCACCTCCGGGGGCAGGTCGTCCTCGGACAGGACCTGGGTCAGGTAGAGCCGGGCCGCCTCATAGCTGCCGATGTTGAAATAGGCGACGCCAAGCTCGCGGCGCACCTGCGGCAGATCCTGGCGATAGATCAGCATCCGCTCGAGGGTCGAGATTGCCGCCTCGTAGTCTTCAAGCTGGATCGAGACCCGGGCATATTCCGCCATGAGGTCCAGATCGTCGGGCCGTGTCCGCAGCTCCTCGAACAAGGCGTTCTGGCGCGCACGCGCGTCCGCCCGGTCTCCAAAAGCCGGATTGACCAATTGCGCCGCCGCCGGTGTCGCCACGGCTGCGGCCAGCACCGCCGCTCCCAATGCGCCGACCAGCCCCCGCATCCAGGTATATCGCATTGCTCCCCCTGCCACGCCTACCGCCCTTTGGCGTTTGAACCTGCTCGATGGGCGGATTCTACCTCTCCCTAGGGAATCGTGCAATAATCCTGCGGGGATCGGTGCGGGAGGAGGACTGAGATTGGCAGGGGTAAGGCGTGGCAGGCCGCCGGGGGGACGGTCGGCGAGGGTGGATTGGCGGGCCTTGCTGCTTGGTCTGGCGGTGACGGGCCTCGTCGCAACGATGTCCTATCTGCGCTTGCCCGCGCTCGAGGAAACCGAGGAGCTTTTGTTCGACCGCTATCAGGCGCTCCAGCCGCGCGCCTACGATGCCGAGGCCAACCCGGTCAAAATAGTGATGATCGACGAGGCGTCGATCCGCGCCCTCGGCCAATGGCCCTGGCCGCGCAGCTACATCGCCGCCATGGTCGACCGGCTGACCGAGGCGGGGGCGGCGGCGATCGGCTTCGATATCATCTTCTCCGAGCCAGACCGGACCTCTCCAGCCCAGGTGATCGATGCCTGGGAGCAGTTCCGCACCCGTTTCGCCGCGACCCACGGGATAGAGGCGCCGCAGCAGGTGGATCTGAGCGTGCTCGAAACCCTGCCGGACAATGACATCCTGTTCGCCGAAAGCCTGGTCAATTCCTACTCGGTCCTCGCCACCGTGCTGCTGACCGGCGAGGACGAGAACGGCCAGCCGCCCTATGGCGTGCGCAGCCCGGTCGAAAGCGGCACCGTGCGCGGTGCGGTCTCGCTCTATCAGGGCTCGCTTTCCAGCCAGTTCGTCTTTGTCGATCAGGCGCTGGGGGTGGGCTCGATCAGCCTGCCGCCGGGCTCGGGCGAGTATGTCCGCTATGTGCCGATGATCTCGGAGGTGGCGGGCAAGCTGGTGCCGGCGCTCTCGATGGAATTGCTGCGGGTGGCGCAGGACGCGACGTCCTCGGTCGTCAAAGCGTCGGACGGGTCGGGCGAGGTCGAACTGGGGGCCGAACCCATTGTCCAGACCATGCGCGCCGCCAATGTCATTGTCCCGCTCGAACCCGATGGCACGCTCAGGGTCCGCTTTGCCGGGGTCAAGCCGGACCGCGTCGTCTCGGCCGCTCGGGTGCTGGAGGGTGATGCGATGGCCCCGGAAGTCGCCACAGCTTTCGAGGGCCGTATCGTCCTGATCGGGGCCGATTTTCCGGGCCTGCGCGACCTGATCACAACGCCGCTGGGCGAGGATGTGCCGGGGGTCACGGTGCATGCCGAGATCATCGAGCAGATCCTGACCGACAGTTTCTTCCACCGCCCCGACTGGTTCGTCGCGCTGGAATTCCTCCTGCTCTTGGGTCTCGGCGCGCTGATCGCCGTGCTCTTGGCGCTGAACCTGCCGGTTTTGGGCCTGGGCGCGACGCTGAGCGCGCTGGTCGGGCTGGGCGGGGCAAGTTGGACGCTGTTCTCGGGCCAGCAGGTGCTGTTCAGCCCGGTCGGCGCGGGGCTGGCGGTGGCGGGGACCTATCTGACCGTCTCGGCCTGGAATTATTTCCGCTCGGACGCGGCGAAGCGCGAGATCACCCGGCAATTCCAGCATTTTGTCAGCCCGGAGGTGATCGAGGACATCATCTCGGACCCCGAGACCCATATGACCCCCGGCGGCGCCCAGCGGACCCTGTCGATCATGTTCCTGGATGTCCGCGGCTTCTCGACCATCACCGAGAAAATGACGCCGGACGAGGTGATCTCGTTCATCAACGGCATCCTCAGCCCGCTGACCGAGGTGATCCTGGAGCATGAGGGCACGGTCGACAAATATATGGGCGATGCGATCATGGCGTTCTGGAACGCGCCCCGGATCACCGAGGATCACGAGCAGAAATCCGTCCGCGCGATGCTGGCCTTCTTCCCGGCCCTGGTCGCGGTGAACGAGGATCTGCGGGCAAAGGGCTTTGCCGAGGCGGCCATCGGTGTGGGGATCAACACGGGCGATGTCTCGGTCGGCAATATGGGCTCGACCCGGCGGCTGGCCTATTCCTGCGTGGGCGATGCGGTGAACCTGGCGGCCCGGCTGGAGAGCATCACAAAGCAGTACGGCGTGAAGACGCTGGTTGGAGACAGCACGGCCCAGGCCCTGAAAGGCTTTGCAGTGATCGAGATCGATGATGTCGCGGTCAAGGGCCGGACCCAGCCCGAGACGATCCACACCGTGGCAGGAGACGAAACGGTGGCCACCGATCCCCGCTATGAGCGGCTGGCC
The DNA here is from genome assembly GCA_038524325.1 of Pseudomonadota bacterium. Classification (GTDB taxonomy): domain Bacteria; phylum Pseudomonadota; class Alphaproteobacteria; order Rhodobacterales; family Rhodobacteraceae; genus Thermohalobaculum. The sequence goes on along the minus strand of JBCBIS010000123.1, from coordinate 7,247 downwards.
GCCCAGATCGTCGCCGCCCGCGCCGCCTATCGCAGGCAGGACTGGGACGCGGCCGATCAGGCCTTCCAGACCGTGGGAGAGATGGAGGGCGTCGGCCTGTTCGACCCCAGCACCCTGGCGAGCGCGTTCCAGCAGCGCATCGCGCAGTACCGCGAGGACCCGCCGGGCGACGATTGGGACGGCGTGTTTGTCGCCAAATCCAAATAGACGGAACGCATTGCAAGAGGGAGACGTATTCAATGGACTGGTTTCTGGTGAAAGACAGCCGCAGCGGCAAGGCGGTTGGCGCGCTGGCCTATCTGGACGGCAAGATCGCGGTGGTGGCCGCGTTCTATCACGACAAAGACGCAAATGATGACGGCAAGATCAGTGTTAAAGAGCGAATCGGCAGCCTGCTGTTCAGCATGAAGGGACGGCAACTGGCCCGGGTCGCCTCCGAAGCCTATGCCGATCCCGACCTGCTGATGCGCGACCCGACGCTCTATAACCTGCGCGGGCGGCTGCTGGTCGATTTCGCCACCGGGCTGATCGCCGAAGGGGTCTACACCGTCTATTTCAACCAAGCCGTCAAAAAGCTGGCAGGGGCCGCCGCGGCCGGGCTCACGCCTTCTCCGATCAAGCAATTCGTGATCCGCAAAGGGATGCAGGGCGCGGTGAAGCAGGCCTATCGGGCGGCCACCGGGATCTGACCGCTAGGCCGCCTCCGCCAGCACGTCCATCGGCACATAGCCGGGACGCGCACGCACCGCTGCGCACCAGCGTGTGATATCGGGGAACCGCTCCATATCGATGCCGGCCTCCTCGGCCACGTGGACATAGCCAAAGAGCGCGATGTCGACGATGGTATAGCGGGGGCCCAGCATGAACGCGCTCTTGCTCAGATGGCGCTGCAAACGGTTCAGCCCGTTCTCGGCCTTGGCCCGCCAGGCATCGATCTCGAAGGCTTTCTCGGTGGTCATATGCGGCAGGAGGGTCGTGTAGACCCGCGCGGGCGCGATAAAGGGTTCGAGCTTGGTCTGCTCGACGATCATCCATTGCACGGCCAGCGCGGTCTCGATCCCAGGCTCCGGCATCAGATCGCTGCGCTCGGCCAGAGCCCAGAGCATGGCGTTCGACTCGGAGAGTTCGTCGCCGCAAGCCAGCCGAAGGAAGGGGACAGTGCCCTCCGGGTTGATCGCCAGGTAATCCAAGCTGCGATGCGCCCCGCGCAACACGTCGATCCAAACGGTCTCGTAGGGAATCCCCATCTGGTTCATCAGCAATTGCGGCTTGAAGCAATTGCCAGACCCAGGCGTGGCATAGAGACGATGCATCGGACCCTCCTATCGAGACGACATGAAAGCCGCATAGCAGGGCTACGTTAGCCGCTGATGTGTAAACGCGGTGGACAGCGCGTTTACCGTATTGCCACCGACGCGCGCCTTGCCCTTGATGCCGGGCGCGGCAATGCCCATAACCCAGTGCCAAGGGCCCAGCCCTTGATGAACCGTTCACCACCCCCGCTTCCCTGGCATGCCATCGCAGTACGGCAGGGCGCGCGGCGGTGATCAGTTGGTCTCAGTGCCGCCTGTCAGGTGCAAAGGAAGCCCAAATGGACCCCTCGTTCTGGTGGACATGTCTGGTGATCGTGGGGCTTTTGGGCCTTTCGGCGTTTTTCTCGGGCTCCGAGACGGCGCTGACCGCGATCAACCGTGCCTCGATGCACTCGCTGGCGGGCAGGGGCAGCAAAGGGGCGAAAACCGCGCTGGCGCTGACCGAGGATAACGAGCGGCTGATCGGCTCGATCCTGCTGGGCAACAATCTGGTCAATATCCTGGCGGCCTCGCTGGCGACCTCGATCTTCACGACGGCCTTCGGTGAAAGCGGGGTGGCCTGGGCGACTCTGGTGATGACCATCCTGGTGCTGGTCTTTGCCGAGGTGGCGCCGAAGACCTATGCGATCACCAATCCAGAGCAGGCGGCGGTGCGGGTCGCGGCACCAATCCGCCTTGTCGTTCGTTCGCTGGCACCGATCGTCGGCACAGTGCGCTGGATCGTGCGCACCGCCTTCAGCGTCTTTGGCGTGAATGTTGATCCGCAGGCCCATTTCCTGGCCCCGGACGAGCAGATCCGCGGCACCATCGCGCTGCATGCCGAGGAAGGCGGGGTGGACAAATCCGAACGTGACCGGCTGTTGGCCGCGTTGGACCTCAAGGACCGCGAGGTCGCAGAAGTGATGCGTCACCGACGGGACATCGCCTCGATCTCGCTGGATGATCCGGCGGAGGAGATTGTCGAGCAGTGCCTTGCCTCGCCCTTTACCCGCTTGCCGCTCTGGCGCGGCGAGCAGGAGAACATCGTTGGCGTCCTGCATGCGAAAGACCTGCTCCGCGCGGTCAACCGGCATATCCGCGATGCCGATGACGTGGCGGCGGCGCTGGCGCAGCTGGATATCGCCGCAGTGGCGATGAAGCCCTGGTTCGTGCCCGATACCCGGCCGCTGGACGATCAACTCCGCGCCTTTCTCAAGCGCAAACAGCACTTCGCCCTGGTGGTGGACGAGTATGGCACCTTGCAGGGCCTGATCACGCTGGAAGATATCCTTGAGGAAATCGTCGGCGATATCTCGGATGAACACGACCTGGAGGCTGAGGGGATCACCCGCGAGACCGACGGGTCGCTGTTGATCCCGGGCTCGATGACCATCCGCGATTTGAACCGCGCCTGCGACTGGGAACTGCCCGATGAAGAGGCAAACACCATCGCCGGGCTGATGATCCACGAGGCGCAGACGATCCCCACCGAGGGCCAGGTCTTTGCCTTTCACGGCGTGCGCTTCGAGGTGATCGAGCGCACGCGGCATCAGATCACGCGCCTGCGGCTGAAAGAGATTGTCTCTCAGCCATAGGCGCGGGGGGCGGCTGGCCTCAGGTGAAGTGCCGCTGGTAGACGAAACTCGGCAGGTCCTGGCGGCTCAGGCCGCTCTTGGCCAGTTGCGCGTCGGTCATATCGGCCAGCCGGCTGTAATCATTGGCGGCGGAGAGGGCACGGGGCAGAGCCTCGGCAATCTCGGCAACGCCATGGAGGAACTCGCTCAGTCCGGTCGAAATCGACTGTGTGAGGGCGGTCATATCGGATCTCCTTCGCGTCCGTTGCGCATCATAATCTGGTATACCAAGACTTTTGTGCAATGCACAAAAAATCAAACCCGGCATGCGTCAACTGCAAGCCGGGTTTAACCCGCCCTTAGAAAAGCATCAGACGCCGGCCCTGGCGCCCTCAGTCAAGGCATCGGAATGTCGGCGGTGAATTTCGGCACGTGATAGCCCTTTTGCACCTGTTTCCGCTCGGCAATCCGGCGGTACCAGGGTGCGAGGTTCTTGTGGGCGGCGAGGTCGATCTCCTGCCATTCGAAGCGGCTGATCCAGGGCCAGCAGGCCATATCCGCGATGGAGTAGCTGCCGGTGATGAAGTCCCGCCCCTCCAGCCGTTCGTCCAAAACGCGATAGAGGCGCTGGGTCTCTTTTTGATAGCGTTCCTCGGCATAGGCGCTTTTGCCCTTGTTGAAGCGGACGAAATGGTGGGTCTGCCCGGCCATTGGCCCGAGGCCGCCCATCTGCCACATCAGCCATTCGATGGCCTTCAGCCGGTCATCGCCCTCGCCTAGGAACTGCCCGTGCTTTTCGGCGAGGTAGAGCATGATGGCACCCGTCTCCATCATCTTCACGCCGGTCTCGGCATCATGGATCGCGGGGATCTTGTTGTTGGGCGAGATCTCGAGGAAATGCGGCTGAAACTGTTCATCCTTGCCGATATCGATGGCATGGGCGGTATAGGGGACGCCCAGCTCCTCCAGCAGGATCGAGACCTTGCGGCCGTTCGGGGTGGTCCAAGTATAGAGATCGATCATCGCAGCTCTCCCTTATCTGACCGGGCGGCCGCCGGGCCTGACCCATCGCCGGGGAACTGAGCGGCCAAACACTGGCCCTCTGCAACCCCTGTGCGCGTAACGGTGGCGGTTAGGCACTTTTAAACGGGTGTGACCCAAAGATTCACAATGGTTGGTCTCTGACGATGGGCGAGAGTGACGATGTTCGAGTTTCTGTTTGGCACACAGGGTTTCACGCCTCATGGCTACAGCCTGGCCTGGGATCCCATCGTCTTGAAGCTTCACATCCTTGCCGATCTGCTGATGGTCATTGCTTACGTCGTGATCCCGGCGCTGATCCTTTCGGTTTTGATAAAGCGCAGGGAGCCGGAGCTGACGTCGCGCGCCCTGGCGTTGGTCTGTTTCATTGTCGCTTGCGGCACCAGCCATCTTATGGGCGTCGTCACGATCTACTACCCGCTCTATGCGCTGGAAGCCGTGGTGAATCTCGGAGCGGGCCTGATCTCGCTGGCGATTGCCGTCATCCTGTGGCGCCTCGTCCCGGCGCTGGTCGCGCTGCCCAGCCATCGGCGCCTGATGCAGATCATCGATGCGCGCGAGATGGAGATTGCCAAACGTGAAAAGGCGCAGGAGGAACTTCTGAAAAGCGAAGCCGCGCTCGCCCGGAAGGTCGAGGAGTTGGAAACCGCCAATGCGGAGCTGAAGGAATTCGCCTACGCGGCCTCGCATGACCTGAAATCGCCCGCCAACACCCTCACGCTGTGGCTCGATGAGTTCGAGCTCGAATTCGGCGAGAACCTGGGGGCAGAGGGGCCGGAGATGCTGGGCGAGGCGCGCGAGATTGTTGGCCGCATGCGCATCCTGGTCGATGACATCCTGCGCTACTCCCGCATTGTAAATACAGACCCGGACCAGACCGAGGAGATCGATCTGGTTAGCCTCACGAACGGCGTGATCTCGAATCTCGGCGGCGATCTGAAAGCGGCGGGCGGCACGATCGAGGTCGGTCCTATGCCCCCCATGCTCGGCCATCCGCGCCTGATCTTCGTGGTCCTGCAGAACTTCATCGGCAACGCCATCAAATTCCGCGCGCCTGACCGGCCCCTGCGGATCGATGTCAGCGCCAAGATCGAGGGCGGCCCGAAACCGGAATTCGTGCTTTCCGTGCGTGACAATGGGATCGGGATCGATCCGAAGGACCACGAGCAGATCTTCTCGATGTTCAACCGGCTGCACAGCCACGAGACCTATGACGGCACCGGCCTTGGCCTGGCGCTGTGCCGCCGGGTGGCGATCTCGCATGGCGGCCGCCTCGAACTCGACTCCACCCTCGGGCAGGGGGCCGAGTTCCGCCTGGTGATTCCAATGGAGGTTGCCCATGTCTTGCACGCCGCCTGAGACTGTCGTTCTGGTCGACGACAACAAAATCGACAATCGGCTCCACAAACGGGTGATCGAGCGGACCGGGCTGGTGAAGACGGTCCTCACCTTCGCGATGCCACAGGAGGCGCTGGCCTATATGCGCGAGCCTGGCGGGATCCCGGTGGACCTGATGCTGCTGGATATCAACATGCCGGGGATGGACGGGTTCGAGATGCTCGAGGCCGCCATCGACGAATTCGGCGGTGCCTTCGACCCCTCGGTGGTGGTGATGCTGACGACCTCGATGGACCCGAAGGACCGCGAGCGGGCCCAGAACTTTTCGATGATCAGCGACTATTTCATGAAACCGCTCTCGACCAGCGTTTTCCAGGAGCTCTACAATCGTCTCGGCACCACCGGTGCGCGGGATCAGACCGTGATACGCAGCGTCGGCTGACAACCGCCACCGCAGCCCGGTCGGGCGCGCCGGTGCGTCGGGTCAGACATGCTGACCTCCGTTTATCTCGATCTCGGTGCCGGTGACATAGGTGCTCTCCGCCTCGCAGAGCCAGTAGATCACATCGGCCACTTCCGAGGGTTGGCCGAGGCGGCGCATGGGCAGTCCCTCGGCCAGCTTGTCGGTGCCGGGCGAGAGGATCGCGGTTTCGATCTCTCCGGGCGCGATGGCGTTCACCCGCACGCCGAGAGGGCCGAAATCATGCGCCATCTCGCGGGTCAGAGCGGCCAGAGCGGCCTTCGAGGTCGCATAGGCGGCGCCGGCGAAAGGATGGACCCGGCTGCCGGCGATCGAGGTGACGTTGACCACCGCCCCCTGGGCTGCCGTCAACTCCTCGACCAGCCCGCGGGCGAGCACCACACTGGCGAAGAAGTTCACATGGAACACCTGCCCCCAATTGCGCAGATCGGTGGTGAGGGTCGTCAGACGCTCGCCCTCCGGCCCCTTCGGCGAGATCCCGGCATTGTTGACCAGCGCATGCAGCTTGCCGCCATCGGCGGCGATCCGGCTGCGGATATCCTCGACCGCTGCGATGGTCGAATGCGGGTCGCCCAGATCCACCTCGACATGGTCCTCGCGCCCGCCGGGCCAGGGGCAGTTCCCCGGGAAGGGCTGGCGCGAGCAGGTGATCACCCGCCAGTTCTCGGCGGCAAAGCGTTTCACCGTGGCATGGCCGATCCCGCGGCTGGCACCGGTGAGCAGCAGGATCTTGCGCGGGGTATCCGCCATCGGCCGAGATCCTCCGTAGTTGGGACCTGTCGAGACAAACATGCCGGCGCCGCGAACGCGAGTCTTTAGGCGCGGCACAGGGTGCTGGCATGGTAGACTCCGGTGATCAGACCAAGGGGGGCGCATATGCTCGGCATCTTCAACGAAATCCTCGATGGCCCCGGCCGGCTGCTGAAGCTGTTGCGCGAGGCGGATGGGTTGGCCTCTGCCGCGCGCGAGGAAATCCGTCAGGCGGTGCTCGACACCTACGCGTTAATGATCAATGCCCTCTCCACCGTCGAGACACGGCTGACCGAGGCCGCGCTGATCCCTGACGATGATGCCTTCGTCGAAGCAGTCCGCCGATTGTGCAGCACGGATGACTGGCACAATCTCGAGCGGGCCGTGGGCCTCTGCACCCCGCTGCGCGACGTTCATGGCAAGATCATGGGGCTGGTCGCAAAACAGGACCACTATGCCAGCAACAGCGCCGATTGGGCGGCGGTTGCAAAGATGGCGGATATGATCCTCAGCCGCGAGTTGCACCTCGCCAGCTTCATCGCCGACGGGCTTGCGGAGGCGACCGAGGGGGTGATGGGCATCGATCCTCAGAGCCCGGGCCAGACCGACGACATCGCCAGATTGCGCGACCGCATCCACGAGATCCGGCGCGAGGCCCAGGCCAAGCGCCGCCAGCTCTGTGCCGATGAACGCGATGCGCTGGACCTGTTCAACCAGCCGGGCTGACGCGGCTCAGGGGTTCAGACGCTGCACCGACCAGGCGGTGACATC
>JBCBIS010000122.1:0-12544 GCA_038524325.1 Pseudomonadota bacterium | reverse complement strand
CTCATGGCCTGGACCGGGCACGCCTCGGTGGTGGCGAGGACTTTGGCGCCCTCGGGCAGCGCAGTCACCTCAGCCCCGTGCCATTGCAGGGTTTTCAGCGGGAAGTCGACGCCGTCGAAGAACAGGCTCTCCGCCCCCGTCTCGGTCAGATGAACGTCCATGACCCCGATCTCGGGCGTGCCTTTGCCGCAATCGCCCCCCAGGGCGCAGGCGAGCAATTGATGGCCAAGGCAGAGCCCGAAAAACGGCATACCCCGCCCCATGACAGCGTCGCGGATATAGGTTTTCTCGGCGACCAGCCAGGGGTGCTCTTCCTCTTGCCAGACATCCATCGGCCCGCCCATGACCCAGAGCGCGTCGAACCCGTCGAGCGGCGGCAGCGCCTCGCCCTGGTCCAGTTCCACCGCGGTCCATTGATGGCCATCCTCCTGCAAGAGCTGGCGGAAATAGCCCGGATGCTCACACTCCACGTGTTTCAAGACCAAAATATGCATGAAATCCCCCTCGTCTCGGGGCCGGCAGGCGCAACGCTCTCGCGACGCTGTGGCGGGCACCCTAGGTCTGCCGGGGCAGGATGGGCATAAGACGGCAAGAGATCAAGAAACAGTCGCGTTGACAGGGCCCCCCGCATTGCGGATGTCAGGGCGCCGGCGCGCCGTTCCCCGCCGGTCCGCCTATCGAGGAGAGCACCGATGCCACCGATGGTCGATGAGGACCTGATCGCCCTCGCCCAGCACCTGGCGGCTCGCGCGCGGGAGACCATCCTGGCCGAGGGCCCTTCCGGGTTCGAGACCAAGGCCGATGGCAGCCCGGTAACTGCCGTGGACCGGGCCGTCGAAGCGGCCCTTAGGGCCGAGATCACCGCGGCGCGGCCGGATCACGGGATCATTGGCGAGGAGTATGGGCCCGAGAACCAGGACCGCGACTGGGTGTGGATCCTCGACCCAATCGATGGCACGCGGCAATTCACCGCCGGGCTGCCCAACTTCGGAACGCTGATCGCGCTCTGCCATCGCAACGTGCCCGTGATCGGCGTCATCACCCATCCCTGGAGCGGGCTGACCTGCATCGGCGTCGCGGGCAAGGGAACCGAGATCAACGGCGCCCCGGTGCACACGGCGCCGCTCACCTCGCCCGGTCAGGCCATCGCCTGCATGTCCGACCCCGATGCGTTCGATGCGGCGACCCGGCCCGGCTATCACGCATTGCGCAGCGCGTCGCTCTGGAATGTCTATGACGGTGGGTGTCTGGGCTATGCGGCCCTGGCGCGGGGGCAGATCGGCATCGCCTTGAACGGGCCAAACCTGGAGCCGTTCGACATCGCAGCGCTGATCCCGGTTGTCGAAGGCGCAGGCGGCGCCATCAGCGATTGGCGCGGCAATCCTCTGGACGCGACCTCGGAGGGCGCGATTGTTGCCTCCGCCAGCCCCGATCTGCATGCGCAAGTGCTCGACCTGCTGCCCTGAGGCGGCAATTCATCGAAACTTCACGGCGGCGTCATCTCAGGCAGCAGGGACGGTTCTACCCACGATGTTTGCGCCAAACGCGCATAAATTGGGGAGAGAAACCATGAAGATGTTTTTCGCGATCACCGCCGCCGCATGCCTCGCCGCGACCGCCGCATCGACATCCGCATCGGCCGAGACGCTGAAGGTGGGAACCGAATGCACCTATCACCCGTTCAACTACCGAACCGAGGACGGCAAGCTCACCGGGTATGACGTCGACGTGGCCAACGAGATCGGCAAGCGGATCGGCGCCGAGATCGATTATGTCTGCCAGGAATGGAAGGGCATGATCCCCGCGTTGCTGGCGGGCAAGTTCGACCTGATCGTCGCCTCGATGTCGATCACCGACAAGCGCCTCGAGCAGATCGACTTCTCCGGCCCCTACCGCGTCTCGATCGGACAGTTTGTCGGCAAGCCAGACCTTGCCCTGTTCAAAGGCGACACGGTGAACCCCAACGGGTTCAAAGGCGTCAAGATCGGCCTGGAACGCGCGACCACCTATGAGGACTGGATCAAGGCCACCGTGCCCGCCGCCGAGGTCGCCTATTACGACAGCAACGAGGCCATGTATCTCGACCTCGCCGCCGGCCGGGTCGATGCGATCATGACCAACCCGATGAAGGCCTATCTGAAGTTCCTCTCGAAAGAGGGCAACGACAAATTCGCCGTGCTCGGCCCGCAGATCGCCGAGGAAAAGTACTTTGGCACGGGTGTCGGTGTCGGTATGCGCAAAGGCACCGACCATCTGCGCGGCCGGATCGATCAGGCGCTGAAGACGATGACCGAGGACGGCACGCTCAGCCAGTTCAGCCTGAAATATTTCCCCTTCACCATCCACCCGCAAGAGTGGAAGGGCACGAACTGAGCCGCACCGAGGCGCCCGGGAGACCGGGCGCCATGACCCATGTCTGACCTGGTCGGCTGGCTGGATGAATACGCCTGGGGTGCCTGGGTGATCCTGCGCGTCTTTTGCGTGGCGGCTGTACTTACCGTGATCTTCGGCATCCTGGGGGCCGCGGCACGACTGGCCGGCGGGTGGCCTGCGCGCCTCGCGGGGGCCTATGTCACCTTCTTTCGCGGCACGCCGGAGCTATTGATCCTGCTGCTCTTCTATTTCGGCAGCGCGGTGACCCTGACGGCCATCGCGCGCTGGATCGATCCGGAGGCGGGTTTCGTCGACATCCCGCCCTTCTGGGCCGGGTCCCTGGCGCTGGCTCTGATCGCCGGGGCCTATGCAACCGAAAGCTTTCGCGGCGCCTTTCTGGGCGTGGATCGCGGGCAACTCGACGCGGCGCGGGCGCTGGGCCTGCGCCCATGGGCGGTGCTGTGGTTCATCCGCCTGCCGCAGGCCTGGCGCATCGCACTGCCCAGTTTCGGCAACCATCTGGTCAGTCTGATGAAGGACACGGCACTGGTCTCGGTCATCGGTCTCAACGAAATCATGTTCACCGCGAAGGTGGCGACCTCGGTGACCCAGGCGCCGTTTACGATGTTTGCGGTGGTGGCGGTGATCTATCTCGGCTTCACCTCGGGTCTGACGGCAGGGCTGCGCCTGCTGGAGGCCCGCGCCAACCGGCATCTCGCGCGATGAGCTTCGATCTCGCCCTAATCGCCGAGACGGTGCCGAGCTTGCTCGACGGGCTCTGGCTGACCCTGCTTTTGCTCGCCGCCTCGCTGCTGGGCGGAGCCGTTCTGGCGCTGCCCACCACCTGGGCGTTGCTGCAGCGGCGGAAGGGTGTGCGGGGCGTGGCGCAAAGCTATGTCTGGATGTTCCGCGGCACGCCGGCCCTGGTGCAGCTGTTCGTCATCTATTACGGGCTGGCGCAGTTCGAATGGCTGCGCGAGACGGCGGCCTGGACCCTGCTGCGCGAGCCGTTCTGGTGCTGCGTCCTGGCCTTCTCGCTGAACTCCGGCGCCTACACCGCCGAGATCCTGCGCGGTGCCATCCGGGGCGTAGCCGTCGGTCAGGCGGATGCAGGCCGGGCGCTCGGCCTGTCGCGGGCCCAGGTCTTCCGGCGGGTGATCTGGCCCCAGGCCGCGCGGCTGGCCCTGCCCCCCTATTCCAACGAGGTCGTCGGCATGCTGAAGACCACGGCCCTGGCCAGCACGGTCACCCTGGCCGATATCACCGGAATTGCCGAGACCATCGCCGCCCAGACCTTCGCCCCCTATGAGGTTTTTCTGGCGGCGGCGGTCATCTATCTCACCCTGGCCTGGATCTGCCAAAGGCTCCTCAAGCTCTTGGAGCGGCGCCTGGACTGGCCGATTTGACCCGCAGGCCGCCTGAGATATCCCTGACGTGATGTTATAACGCTGTCACGAAACACCGCTACCACTCCCATCCATCCCTGACGGAGGAAAGACATGATCCAGCGTATCTGCGCGGCCGCCATCGGCGCCTTGCTCACCTTGAGCCAACCCGCCTTGGCCTCGGACAACAAGGCGGTGACCGTCGCAGCCCCATGGGAGGTCGCCAGCTACGACCCCGCGGTCTCGGGCTTCGCAATCCAGAAGCTGCAGATCATGGAAAACCTGGTCGATGCGGATGAGACGGGCTCGCTGCGCCCGGGTCTAGCAACCGCGTGGACCGCGTCGGAGGACGGGCTGACCTGGACATTTTCTCTGCGCGAGGGGGTCACCTTCCATGACGGATCACCCTTCGGCGCAGAGGCCGCGGCCAGTGCTCTGACACGGGCCTGGAAGCAACCGGGGGTGCTCTCGAAAGCGCCAGTGACGGGCATCGCGGCCGAGGGCGGCGCGCTCGTCATCACGCTCGAGCGCGCCTTCGCGGCGCTGCCCGCCCTGCTCGCCCATGCGACCACGATCGTCCCCTCGCCGTCGTCTTTAGACCCGGAGGGCAATCCCAAAGCGCTCATCGGCACCGGACCCTTCAAGGTCGAGGCCTTCACCCCGCCGCAAAGCCTCGATCTGGTGCGTAACGAGGCCTATTGGGGCACGCTGCCGAAGATCGAGGCCGCGAGCTATCTCGCTGCGGGCCGGGCCGAGACGCGGGCGCTGCTGGCCGAGAGCGGCGATGCGGATATCGTCTTCACCCTCGACCCGTCCGGTTATGCCCGTCTGGGCAATGTCGAGACGGTTGAGACGGTCGCCGTCCCGATCCCCCGCGTCGTCACGCTGAAGGTGAATGCCGCGCACCCGTTCTTCGCAGACCCCCGCGCCCGCCGGGCGCTGAGCCTCGCGATCAACCGGGCCGGGATCGCGGCGGCCATCACCCGGTTTCCCGAAGCCGCGGCGGACCAGCTGTTTCCACCGGCGCTGAACGATTGGCACAACGCCACGCTGCCGGCGCTCAGCCATGACATCGCCCAAGCCAAGGCCTTGCTGGCCGAACTCGGCTGGACCAGCGGCGAGGACGGGATCCTGACCCGGGGGGACGAGCGCTTCTCGATCCTGCTCCGGACGTTTCCCGACCGCCCGGAACTGCCGCTGATCGCAGCGGCGCTTCAGGACATGTGGAAGGAGATCGGCGTCGAGCTGGACGTCAGCGTCGCGAACTACTCCGAGATCCCGGCGGGGCATCAGGATGGCAGTCTGCATGTCGGCCTCTATGCCCGCAATTACGGCCTGACCCCCGATCCCGTGGGCACGGTCCTGCAGGATTTCGGCACCGGCGGCGGGGATTGGGGAGCCATGGGTTGGGAAAACGCCGAAGTTGCCGAGGCGCTCGCCGCCATCGCCGCCACGGCGGATGCCGAAGCCCGCGCGGCGAAGATCGCCAGGGTCACCCGCATCCTGCATGATGAGCTGCCCCTGATCCCGATCGTCTGGTACCAGCACACCGTCTCGATCGCCAAAGGGTTGGAGAATGTGGTGATCGACCCGCTGCAGCGCAGTTATGGGCTCAGCGCCGTCTCCTGGAGCGAATGACGCGCCTCACCCCTTTCCTGGCTGCCTGCGCCACACGTGGGTTGCAGGCGGTCCTGGTGGCGGTGATCGTCGGCATTGTCAGCTTCGCCATGATGCAGGCCCTGCCCGGCGATGCCGCCTATCGCATCGCCGCGGGCCGCTATGGCTATGACATGATGGATGCGGCGGCCGCCGAGGCGGTGAGGATCGAATTGGGGCTCGACCGCCCCTGGGCCCTCCAATTGCTCGATTGGCTCGGCGCGCTGGCGCAGTTCGATCTGGGCCGGTCGCTGGTCTATGGCACTTCGGTGATCGACGAGATCGCGACACAGCTTGGCTATTCGCTGCTCTTGGCCCTCGGGGCTGTGGTGGCCTCACTGCTGATCGCCATCCCCGTGGGCATTGCGGCGGGGTTGAACCCGGGCGGCTGGGTCGACCGCGTGTCGCTTGGCCTCTCGATCTTTTTGCGCGCCATTCCGGCCTTTGCGCTGGGCGTGGTGCTGGTCTTGGTCTTCGCCGTACAGCTCAGGCTGTTGCCCGTGGCCGGGTTCCGTGGGGTCGCGCATCTGATCCTGCCATCGCTGACCCTGGGGCTGGGCCTCGCCGCCGTCTCGAACCGGGTGGTGCGCGATGCGGTCGCCGAGGCGATGGCGGCGGAGTGGCGGCTGTTCGCGCGCACCAAGGGCCTCTCGGCCCGGGTCACCGTGCTGCGCCATGTGCTGCGCAATGCCTCGCTGCCGGTGGTGACCTATGTCGGTGTCCAGATGGCCTATCTGATCGAGGGTGTGGTGATCGTCGAGACGGTGTTTGCCTGGCCGGGCATCGGACATGCCTTGGTCCATGCGATCTTTGCCCGCGATATTGCGATGGTACAGGGCACCGCGCTGACGCTGGGGCTGATCTATGTGGCGCTGAACCTGCTGATCGACCTGGCCTGCCGCGGCATCGATCCACGCGGCAGCTCGGCATGACGAATGCAGGGCAAGGGGCCGGTCCGCTGTTCGGTCTGGGGGCAGCGCGGCTGACGGGCCTGTCGCTTCTCGCTCTGCTCGGGATCTGTGCGGTCATCGGGCCGGATCTGGTCGGACAGGACCCGGCAAAACAGGCGCTCCTGAACGCGCGCCAGCCGAGCAGCGCGGCCCATCTCCTGGGGACCGACCATCTGGGCCGGGACATGGCGGCAAGGCTGCTGTCCGGCGCGCAGCTCTCGCTGTCGCTCGCCGCGCTTTCGGTGCTGACGGCTGGCATTCCCGGCACCTTGGCAGGGATTGCTGCAGCCTGGTTCGGAGGCTGGACCGACCGGCTGATCGGCAGCCTGGCCGATGCGATCCTTGCCCTGCCCGGTTTGCTGCTGGTCTTGATGCTGGCGGCGATCTCTCCGGGGTCGTGGTGGGCGCTTTATGCGGGGATTTCGCTGACGCTCTGGGTCGAGTATTTCCGCTATACCCGGCAACGCGCGCGGATCGTCCTGTCCAGCCCGGCGGTCGAGGCCTCGCGCCTGCTTGGCCTGTCGCCCGGCCATATTATTCGCCGGCATATCTTGCCCGAAATCGGCCCCGGGTTGCTGACCGTCGCCGCCTTTGGCGCGGCGACCGCGGTGACCGCCGTGGCCGCGCTCGGCTTTGTCAGCGTCGGGGTCCGGCCGCCCACGGCGGAATGGGGGGTGATGATGACCGAGCTTCTGCCCTATTGGCGCGAGGCGCCGTTCCTGATCCTGCAACCGGTGATCTGTCTGGTGATCACCGTGCTGGCCCTGCATCTGAGCGTCGGCGGGCTGCACCGGCGATGACTGTGATCGAGGTCGAGGATCTTTCGGTTTTCGCCGGGGCCACTCGCTTGCTGGGTCCCGTCAGCTTTCGGATCGCGCGCGGTGGCGTCCTGGTGGTCATGGGCGAAACCGGCGCGGGCAAGAGCCTGATTGCCCAGGCGATCCTGGGCACACTGCCCGGCGCGCTGTCGTTCCGGGGGCGGATCGCGATCAACGGCCAGCGGGTCGACACTTTGCCCGCTGCCGACCGCGCAAGGCTTTGGGGCCGTGACCTGGCCTCGCTCCCGCAGGAGCCGTGGCGCGCGCTCGATCCGCTGATGGCGGCCGCACGGCAGGTCAGCGAGACCCATCGTCATGTGGGCGGCCTGCCCGTCGCGGAGGCGGCGGCGGCGACGGCACGGGATTTCGCCCGGCTGGGGCTCGACCCCGGAGAGCGGCGCCTGCCGGGGGCGCTGTCGGGCGGCATGGCGCAACGGGTCGCCTTTGCCGCGGCAACCGCGGGCGGTGCGCCGATCTTGCTGGCGGATGAGCCGACAAAGGGGCTCGACCATGACCGTCAGGCGCGCGTGATCGGCTTGCTGGCGGAGGTCGCCCGGGCGGGCGGGACACTGATGGCGATCACCCATGACGCACAGGTGGCCGAGGCTTTGGGCGGCACGCTGGTCGTGCTGCGCAATGGCCGCGTGGTCGAACAGGGGGCGACGGCACAGGTGCTGCAGGCGCCACAGGATCCTTACACCAAGGCCCTGCTGGCCGCCGATCCGAGCGCCTGGCCGGTGCTGCCGGCGGCAGAGCCGGGCGACTTGATGCTGCGCGCACAGGGCCTGGCGGTCAGCCGGGGCGGGCCGAGGCTGTTCGCGGGGATCGACCTTGCCATCCATGCCGGCGCGCGGCTGGCCATCACCGGGCCGAGTGGGGTTGGCAAATCGACTCTGCTGGACGCTCTGCTGGGTCTGATCCCGCCCGATGAGGGACGCGTCGAGCGGGCGGGCTTGCTGGGTCGGCATGCGATCCAGAAGCTCTATCAG
Organism: Pseudomonadota bacterium; assembly: GCA_038524325.1. Lineage (GTDB taxonomy): Bacteria > Pseudomonadota > Alphaproteobacteria > Rhodobacterales > Rhodobacteraceae > Thermohalobaculum. The sequence goes on along the minus strand of JBCBIS010000122.1, from coordinate 4,373 downwards.
GACCCACCCGCCGCGTTTCCGCCATTCGGGCGCCTCGAGACCAGTTTTCGCGATGTTGCCCGCCGCCATGCGGCCGCATGGGAGACGGTTCTGGGATATCTGGAGGATCTGACCCTCTCGCCCACGCTGCTGCAAAGGCGGCCAGATGCGGTATCGGGCGGAGAGCTGCAGCGGCTCTCGCTCGCCCGGGCCCTGATTGTCGGGCCGCGTGTGCTGCTGGCGGATGAGCCGACCAGCCGGCTGGACCCGATCACACAGAAGACCACGCTGGATTTGCTGCACAAGGTGAGCCTCGAGACAGGCATCGCCGTTGTGCTGGTCACCCATAGCGCGGCAATCGCAGAGCGATGGGCGGATGAGGTGCTGCATTTGACGCCCGGCCATGAGAAGGCCGAAAAGGCCATCGGTTGAGGCGCCGCCTCGAATCCGGATCTGGTCAAAAGGAATGCGGGCCCGAAGGCCCGCATACGCGGTGTCTGGCAGGTCCATCCGGACCTGCGTGCCCCCACCCTAACCCTCCCCCAGGGGGGAGGGGACGCGCATCGCGGCACGGCAGGGTGAGGGGTGTTAGGCGTCGAGCCACCAGCGTTTGATAAAGTGGCCGCCATCCATTTCCCAGCCGCCGCCGAGTTGACCGTGCTGGACCTTTTTGTTCAGCCCGGCAACGTCCTGGCCGAAGGCCGGGATGATGGTGCCGCCCTGGGTCGAGATCAGCATCTGAACTTCGGCATACATCTCGCGGCGCTTGGCCGGGTCGAGCTCGGCGCGGGCAGCGGCGACCAGCTCGTCGACGCGGGCGATGTTGATGCGGCTGTCGTTCCAGGGCGCCTCGGAGGTATAGGCGATCGAGAGGATCATGTCCTCGACCGGGCGCGGGCCCCAATAGCAGGCACAGAACGGTTTCTTGTTCCAGACATTGTTCCAATAGCCGTCTTTCGGCTCGCGGATGATGTCGAGATTGACGCCGATCTTGGCCAGATCCGCCTGGAACAGCTGGGCTGCGTCCAGCGCGCCGCCGAAGGCCGTGTCCGAGACGTGATAGGGGACGGTGACCCCGTCCATGCCGGCTTTGCTCACCAGCGATTTCGCCTTGTCGAGATCGAAGTCGTTCTGCGGCAGATCCGGGTCGTGATACTGGAAGCCGGGTCCGATCGGCTGGTCATTGCCCATGACACCGTAACCGAACAGGATCTTGTCGACGAACGCCTGGCGGTTCATGGCGTGTTTCAGCGCCATGCGCAGTTCGAGACTGTCGAACGGGGCGGTGTTGACATGCATCGGCATGGTGAACATCAGGTTCGAGGGCACCGCCTGGATCTTGATATTCGGGTTGCGGGTGAGCAGGTGGATGGTCGAGAGCGCGGGGCGGTTGATCAGATCCACCTGGCCGGTCATCAGCGCGTTCTGCCGGGCGCTGTCATCCAGGATCGCGGTGATCTCGGCGCTGTCGACATAGCCGAAAGCGTCCTGCTGCCACGCATTGGGGTTGCGGCTGAGCTCGACCCGGATGCCGGGATCGAAGGCGTCCAGCGTGTAAAGCCCCGTGCCAATCGGCGAGAGCACATCCGCTTTGCCATCGACCGTTGGCACTACGTTCATGTGGTAATCGGTCATCAGGAAGGGGAAGTCGGCATTGCCGCCCGAAAGGGTCACGACAATCGTGTCTTTGCCATCGGCGGTCACGTCCGCGATCCCGGCGAAAACACCCTTGGCGCCCGATTTGCTGTCCTCGCCCCGGTGCACGTTGATCGAGTTGATCACGTCCTCGGTGGTCAGGCTTTTGCCGTTCGAAAATTCAACCCCTGGCCGCAGTTTGAAGCGCCAGGTCTTGGCGTCGGCGCTGGCCTCCCAGCTTTCGGCGAGGCCGGGCTGGGCGGTGCTGTCCTGGCCGACTTCGACGAGGCTGTCGCGCACGGCGCGGCCGATCACGATCATCCCGGTGGCGTTCCAAGTCGCCGGGTCCAGGCTGTCGCCGGTATTCATATCGTTCAGGCCGCATTTCAAATGGCCGCCGCGTTTCGGCGTGGCCGCCTGGGCCTGATCCCACACTCCGCCGGCGGCCGAGGCGGTCATGCCAGCGGCAACCGCTCCGACGACGAATTGCCGCCGCGTGGTTTTTGGGTCTGCGAGCATGCGCTCGATGAGATGTTTGTCGTCCATGGATAGCTCCCATTGTCGTTTTGCTAGGTTTCCATCGGGGCGTGTCCTCTTGGCGGGCTTTCGCCGTGCGAGGTCGATCACTGGCCAGTCGTTACGACTTTTCTCTGGCCCTCCCCTGGCATGGCGCAATGCGCGTCGCTGCCCGCTTGGGGCAGGTGCGGGCGGGTCAGGCCGCCCGGCTGGTATGGTCGACACAGCGCCATCGCCCACTACGCTAGGTGTGGCGGGCGGGCCACGCAACCCCTTCGCCCGAGAGAATGGCTTCCACGGCGTGGATAATGACGGAGCGGCTTCATGAAGGAGTGATGACACTCGCCATCCGCCTCCGTTATAACGCGAGCGCAAAGCGGACCGACTCAGCAGTATGGCATGGTCCGCCGGAACGGGGCGTGGAGAGCAGGCATGGCTTCGACTAGGTGCAGTGCCGGGCGCGGCGCCTGCCATTCGCAAGATCACTCCGAGATTGGAAACGAGACCGCGGCGGAGCCAAGCTGGCCCCGGCACCCGTTCGACCCCGCCGATGACAAACTGCACGAGGAATGCGGAGTCTTCGGCGTCTTCGGCGCGGATCAGGCGGCAACCTATGTGGCGCTGGGCCTGCACGCGCTGCAACATCGCGGACAGGAGGCGGCGGGGATCTGCTCCTATGATCCGGAGACGAGTTTCAACACCGTGCGCCGGATCGGCTATGTCCGGGACAATTTCACGAAAAAGCCGATCATGGACCTGCTGCCGGGGCGCCTCGCGCTGGGGCATACCCGCTATTCGACGGCTGGCTCAAAAGGCGCAGCGCTGCGTGACACCCAGCCGCTCTATGCCGATTTTGCCATGGGTGGCTGTGCCGTAGCGCATAACGGCAACCTCACCAACGCGGCCAGCCTGCGCGAGGATCTGATCGCCCGCGGCTCGATATTCCAAAGCGCGGCTGACACCGAATGCATCATCCATCTGATGGCCCGCTCGATCCAGAAGACCATCCCAGAGCGGATGAAGGACGCGCTGCGCCTTGTCGAAGGCGCCTTCAGCGTGGTCGCCATGACCAGGACCAAACTCATTGGCGTGCGCGATCCCAATGGCGTGCGCCCGCTGGTGGTGGGCAAGCTGGGCGAGGCCTGGATCTTCGCCTCCGAGACCTGTGCGCTCGACATCATCGGGGCAGAGTTCGTACGCGAAGTGGCGCCGGGCGAGATGGTGATCGCATCGGAGAGAGGGCTTGAAAGCTCGTTCCCCTTCGAGCCAGCCCAGCCCCGGTTCTGCGTCTTCGAGCATGTGTATTTCTCGCGCCCCGACAGTGTGATCGACGGGCTCAGCGTCTATGAGGCGCGCGAGCGGATCGGGATGGAACTGGCCTGCGAGGCCCCGGTCGAGGCCGATCTGGTTTGCCCCGTGCCCGACAGCGGCACCCCCGCGGCGATCGGGTACTCCAAAGCCTCCGGCATCCCCTATGCGATGGGGATCATCCGCAACTCCTATACCGGGCGCACTTTTATCGAACCGACCGACGAGATCCGCGATATGGGCGTCCGGCTGAAGCTCAACGTGAACCGGGCTCTGATCAAAGGCAAACGCGTGGTGCTGGTGGACGACTCGGTGGTGCGCGGCACCACCAGCCGCAAGATCAAGGATATGGTGCTGGAGGCGGGCGCCGCCGAGGTGCATTTCCGCATCGCCTCGCCCCCGACCCGCTGGCCCTGTTTCTATGGTGTCGACACCCCCCATCGCGACAAGCTGATGGCGGCGAGCATGACCGAGGAGGAGATGCGCGTGGCCCTGGGCGTCGACTCGATCCGTTTTGTCAGCATCGACGGCCTCTACCGCGCCTGCGGTGTGCCCGAAGGCCGTGAGGCCGCCACCCCACGATTCTGCGACGCCTGCTTTACCGGCGACTACCCGATCGAGCCGACCGACGCCCGGGCCAATGGCGGCCTAGACCTCGCGGCGGAGTAAGCGGCGACGGGAAACACCAAGCCCGGGCTGTACCGGGTCGCGCTGCCTTCCCTGCTGGCGATCTGTGGCAGGCCGTGTTTTCACCCGAAGCATGGGGTCTGGCGGCGAAAGCGACGCGGGAAGCGGGGCCCAGACGCCCCCTTGGATCGTGACCTGAGCCCCGTTTCCTCCTCCAGATTGAGGTAGGATCCGTCCCAGAGAAGGAGACGGATTATGAAGAGATCGAGGTTCAGCGAAGAGCAGGTCATAGCGATCCTGAAGCAGCA
>JBCBIS010000121.1:0-12566 GCA_038524325.1 Pseudomonadota bacterium | reverse complement strand
GTTTCATCACCGGAGCTGCACCGTTATTCTTGAGCGCAACGAGGCGCTTGCCCGCAAGATCTGCGCTGACGGGGGCCGCTGCCCAAGACATGCCATGCGGGCATATGCCGATCCGCCCGAGGTTGCATTTTCCGACGCACCGCCGTACACCGCGCGCCTCAGATCGGCAGAGAGGGAAAACCCATGACAGCGCAGCGCGGCGTGATCTTGGCAGTGGCGGCGATGGCGTCCATCGTGCTCGCCTCGAACATCCTGGTGCAGCATCTCCTGGGCGATTGGCTGACCTGGGGTGCGCTGACCTATCCGCTGGCCTTCCTGGTGACCGATCTGACCAACCGGCTCTACGGCGTCGCGGCGGCCCGGCGGGTCGTCTTCATCGGGTTCATGACGGGTGTCGCCTGTTCGCTGGTGGCCAGCCAGATGGTCTCGACCGAAGGGTATCCGCTGACCACCCTGCGCATCGCCATCGGGTCGGGCGTGGCCTTTCTGGTGGCCCAACTGCTCGACGTGGCCGTGTTCGACCGGCTGCGCGGCGGTGCATGGTGGCGCGCGCCGCTCGCCTCGACCCTTATCGGCTCGGCGATCGACACCGGCCTGTTCTTCTTCATCGCCTTCTCCGGCACGCTGGTGGCGATGGACCCGGCGCAGCCGAATGCCTGGGCGCGCGAAATCGCGCCGCTGCTGGGCGTGGGATCCGAGCAGCCGCTCTGGATCTCTCTCGCCGTGGCGGATTTCGGCGTGAAACTGGCGCTGGCGCTGCTGGCGCTGATCCCCTTCCGGCTCCTCTCGGCGCGCGCGATCGGCTAGGCGATGCTGCGGGTCAATGACCAGATCACGATTGCCGACTGGGAACTGACCGAGAGTTTTACCCGCGCCTCCGGCCCCGGCGGGCAAAATGTGAACAAGGTCGAGACCGCCGTGGTGCTGCGCTTCGAAGCCGCCCGCTCGGCCAACCTACCGCCGGATGTGAAGGCGCGCCTGCGCCGCCTGGCCGGCCGCCGATGGACCGCCGAGGGCGCGGTGCTGATCCAAGTGGACAGCCATCGCAGCCAGGCCCGCAACCGCGAGGAGGCCCGGGCCCGTCTGGCCGATCTGATCGCCAAAGCCGCGCAGCGCCCGAAGAAGCGCATCGCCACCCGCCCCACGCTCGGCGCGCAACGCCGGCGGGTCGAGGCGAAGAAGCAGCGCGGCACAGTCAAATCCCTCCGCCGCGGACCCGACCTCGACGATTAACCGCGCCGCGCGAGACCTGGCTGCAATCAGTCCACCCGAACCGCCACCTGATAAAGTCCGTTTCGAGACCGCATGGCTGGGCGGGCGGGCAGTCGTGCCTCGTCCCCGTCAGGGGGCGTGCACGCTGGGTGCCCGGTCAGACAGGGGGGCTCGCCGCAAACTCAAGGATTGAAACCCGCCGGCTGCTGCGCGGGGATCTGATCCGCGCCCAGCCCCCTGGCGACCACCGCCGCCGCCGCCGCGATCCCGCTGCCGCCGATTGGGGCGTCCATGGCGATCAGAGCTGCCTCCGCCGTCGCCAGCGTGCCCAGCACCATCGGCGGGTTCAGATGACCCATATGGCCGATCCGGAACGCCGCGCCCTCGTCCTGGCCCAGCCCGATTCCCAGAGTCAGACCGGCCTGCTCCTCGCAGATCCTCCGCAGCCGCAGGGCATCGACCGCGCCCGAGCGCACCATGGTCACCGAATCGGCCCGCGCCGCCGGATCCTCCATGTGGAACTCCAGCCCGCCCGGTGTTCCCCAGGCGCTGACCGCGGCGCGCACCGCCTGTGCGAAGACCCGATGGCGCCGCCAGATATGCTCCAGTCCCTCTTCGGCGATCATGTCCAAGGCCTCGCGCAGGCCATAGATATGCTGCACCGGCGGCGTGCCGCAGTAGCGCAGATAATGCGCCCCTTCGCGCATCCGCGCCGTCCAATCCCAATAGGCCGTGCGCAGATCGGCGTTGGCATGCGCCGCCAGCGCCTTCGGACCCGCCCAGACGAGGCCCAATCCCGGGGGCACCATCAGCCCCTTCTGGCTGCCGCCCACGGTGACATCCACGCCCCAATCATCCATGCGATACTCGACACAGCCCAGCGAGGCGATGCAGTCCACCATGTAAAGCGCGGGATGCCCCGCCGCATCGATCGCCCGGCGGATCGCGCGGATATCGTTCCAGGCCGAGGTGGCGGTGTCGATCTGCACCACCAGTACGGCCTTGATTTCATGCGCCGTATCGGCCCGCAGCCGGGCCTCGACCGCTGCTGGGTCGACGCCGTGGCGGGGTGTGGCCTCCAGCACCTCTGGCTCCAACCCGATCACCCGGCCCATCTCGCCCCAGCCCACGGCAAAGCGGCCCGATTCCAGCACCAGCACCTTGTCGCGACGGCTGAGCGTGTTGGTCAGCGCCATCTCCCAGGCGCCGTGGCCATTGGCAATCGCCATGAACGATTCGCCTTCGGTCACCGCGATCCCCTTCAGATCGGCCAGAACCGATTCGGAGAGTGTGACCAGCGGCCCCTCGTAGATATTCGGCATCGCGCGGTGCATCGCGTTGAGCACACGGTCCGGGATCACCGTCGGCCCGGGGATCGAGACCAGCGGGCGGCCATGATTCAGCGAGGTCGGGAGGGGGAGAGGGATCTGTTCCATGCCAATAAGCTACCGCGTTCCCGCGCCGCGGCAAACGGCGATTTGTGATCTGCGGCATCAGCGCCTGGAATGGCCTCGATCACTCTCGGCGTAGTAAACCCTCGGTCAGCAGGGTGCCCCAGGCCGCGGGCTTGAACCGTGCCCGCATTGCGTCCCGATCATAGCGTGTCTCGATCCATTCCATCAGCGGGATCCGCTCGGCTGTCTCGGTCATGTACTGATCGAAAAACGCATCCAAAATGCCTGTTTTCCCCTGCTTAATGTGCAGATAGCGCAGGCTGAGCTGGGCCTTGGCCTCTGCCACGCTCAGCCCCTCGCCCCAGACCATGTAAAGCACTGCAAAAAAGCCCGCCCGGTCCGCCCCCGACTTGCAGTGGAACAGCACCGGTTTCTCCATCGTCTCGATCAACGCCTTGGCCGCGCGCAAATCCTCGACGCTGGGCAGCGAGCGTGAGCGCAGCACGAAATTGGTGAAGGTGAGACCCGCGGCGGCGCAGGCCTCCTTCTCCAGCGGCAGCGAGCCAAAGGTCTGGCCGCCACGCAAACTGATCACGGTGCGGCCCCCGGCACGGGCAAATCGGCGGATGTGATGCGGAAAGGGCTGGGCCGATCTTCGCGCCTGCAACGAAATTTGATGGGCGTTAACGTAAAACAGCCTTAGGATTCCGTGATCGATAAAGAGCATGTTCATCCAGGCGCGCAGCCGGTCCCAAGGTGTGACCAGCGGACGGCGCCACCGATCCAACCGGCGCTGTCGCGAATCGGTCAGGGTCGTCTCGACCCGGTGATCGGGGGGTGGGTTAACGGGCTGGCCCGGCGTCTGGCCAGGCTCGGTCGGAGCAGACATGCCGCGCCTCTAGCAGAGCCGGCATGCTTGGGCAATGGGCCGGAGCGCTTCCAGCGTGCTCGAAGCGGACACCCATTCACCCGCCCAGAGCGCGCGCTCATCAGAAACTTTCGGCGCAACGGCGTGGCATTAATGACATTTTCATGTCAGAATCATTGCATAACAACAACAGAAAGGAGCATGACATGCGAAAGGCAGGTCTCTTAACGATGGTTTTGGCGCTGGGTCTCAGTGCAGAGGCACAGGCCGGGCCCAGCGATCCTCCGAAGCAAAACACTCCCACGCTCACAGCCTCGGGCTTTCCCCGAGACCTTCTCCGATCAGGTTGCAATCATTACGAGAATCGCGCGCGGTTCATGTCGCGCGAAGGCCGGATTGAATTCGTCGTCATGCTGGCCGAGGCCTGTGTCGCCGCCGAAAAATCCCTCGATAGCGATGTCTATGGTGAGCGTTTGGCGGCGGAGTACTTCCTGAAACGCGTGCTGCGGCTGCGCAACACCGTGATCGACATCAATATGCGCCGGGTCTATGGCAGCCAGACCAGCCCTTGGGCGCGGCCGATCACGCCGGATGGGCAGTTGGAGCCGGTGCGCCGCGTGTCGAATGCCGGCGAATACTTGATCGCCCATCGCATGGGCCTGTTCAATGCGTATCAGGACTGGCTTGACAGCGGGGCGAGTTTCTCCATCGCTTTCGTCCGATAGCCACGGCCTCCCGGCCGGGCGCCGGGAGGGCAGGATGACACTTCGAATCGCAATGTGGTCGGGGCCGCGAAACATCTCGACCGCGATGATGCGGGCCTGGGAAAACCGCACAGATTGCACGGTGATGGACGAGCCCTTCTATGGCGCTTATCTCGCAGCGACCGGGCGGGACCATCCGATGCGCGCCGAGGTGCTGGCTGCTATGGAGACCAAGTGGCAAGCGGTGGCGCAAGCCTGCGCGGCAGATGGCGACCGCCCGCTGATTTTCCAGAAACATATGTGCCAGCACATGATCGCGGAAGCGCCGCTCAACTGGATGCGGTCCTGCGTTCATGCCTTCCTGATCCGCCCGCCGGTCGAGGTTGCCGCCTCCTTCGGACAGAAATTCGCGGAGATGACGGCCGAGGACCTGGGCTTCCAGCGACAGGCGGAACTCTTCGACCGCGTCAGCCAAATGGCCGGAGCGGCCCCGCCGGTCATCGAGGCCCGCGACGTGCTGGCGGCCCCGGAGGCGATGCTGCGCGCCTTGTGCGACCGGTTCGATGTTCCCTTTGACCCGCAGATGCTGTCCTGGCCCGCAGGGCGCCGCGAGACGGATGGGATTTGGGCGGCCCATTGGTACGGCGCAGTGGAGCGCTCGACCGGCTTCGCCCGCCCGGCCCCGCCCGCCAAGGCCGTGCCGGAGCACAGGCAAATCGTCGATGCCTGCAAACCGTATTACGACATGTTGCGGACCTATCGCCTCGACCCTTTTGCGGGGCGCGTACCGGCCGGAGAATAGGCCCGCTGACGCGGGCCTGACATTCAATCCCACCCCCACCCCGATCACCACCCAAGGCGCAGCATGCCGCGCCTTGGGTGGTGATCGGGGTGGGGGTGGGGAAAGAGAGACTTGCATGCGCAGCATGCGCAATTTTCAAAGACGACGCGAAGGGTCTAATCCCTCGAGGTCCCGCCGGGTTTGTCGCCAACCTTCGACAGGCGGCGGACGATTTCGTGGCGCAGATCATGTACCGCAAGCAGGATCGGGTCGGAATGCGCCAGCACCTCCTCGTCCCCGGCCTCTTTTGCAATCCATTGCGTGATCAGATTGATGTCTTCGATTGCCTGTTCTGCGGTGCTCTTCACCCGACCGGACGCTTGTTCGGCGATCCAGGCTTCAATCTCGGCCGTTTCCGCCTCTGTCGGCGGGTTGCGTTTATGCGGCCGGATCTCGTTCTTGCCGGTAATCGTGGCGATCTGGATCAGTTCCAGTCGCCGTTGCCGGTTTTCGACATCGAGCCGGAAGCAGAACGCGCCTTGCTTGCGCTTGCGGAAATACAGTTTCATTCCGGCCCAACACCACCCGATGGGCCGGCTGACCTGCCGACCCTGCTCCACCCGCCCCGGCTTACTGGATTTCCGGGGCGGCGGGAAGGCCCCGGCTCAGGTGAGGCTGCCGCAGAAGCGTTGGATGCGGGTGCAGGCCTCCTCCAGCGCAGCATCCGAGGTGGCGTAGGAGGCGCGGAAATTCGGGCTGGTCCCGAAGGCCGCGCCGTGGACGACCGCCACGCCTTCCGCTTCCAAAAGCTCGGTCACGAAGTCCTCGTCGGTCGCGATCACCTTGCCAGACGGCGCCGTTTTGCCAATGCAGCCTGCGATGGAGGGATAGACATAGAACGCCCCCTCGGGCATCGGGCATTCGATCCCGCTGGCCTGGTTCAGCATCGAGACCACCAGATCCCGGCGGCGCTGGAACAGTTTGGCGTTCTCGGGGATATAATCCTGCGTCCCGTTCAGCGCCTCGACCGCAGCCCATTGGCTGATGGAGGAGGGGTTCGAGGTCGATTGCGACTGCACCTTACGCATCGCGTTGATCAACTCCTGCGGGCCGGCGGCATAGCCGATCCGCCAGCCGGTCATCGCATATGCTTTCGAGACGCCGTTGACCGTCAGGGTGCGCTCCATCAGCCCCGGCTCCACCTCGGCTGGGGTGCAGAAGGTGAAGCCCTCATAGGCGATATGCTCGTACATATCGTCGGTCATGACCCAGACATGGGGGTGGCGCATCAGGACATCGGTCAGCCCCTTCATCTCCTCGCGGCTATAACCTGCGCCCGACGGGTTGGAGGGGGAGTTGAAGATCAGCCATTTGGTCTTTGGCGTGATCGCCGCCTCCAGCGCTGCCGGCGTCATCTTGAAGGCGGTGTCGATCGAGGTCTCGATCACCACCGGCTCGCCGCCGCCGAGCAGCACCATATCGGGATAGCTCACCCAATAGGGCGCCGGGATCAGCACCTCGTCGCCCGGGTTCAGCGTCGCGATCAGAGCGTTATAGAGCACCTGCTTGCCGCCCGTCCCGACCGAGACCTGGCTGGGCGCGTAGTCCAGCCCGTTCTCACGCTTGAACTTGGCGGCGATCGCCTCTTTCAACTCGGGGATCCCGTCGGGGGCCGTGTATTTCGTCTTGCCCGCATCGATGGCCGCTTTCGCCGCTGCCTTGATGTTTTCCGGCGTGTCGAAATCCGGCTCTCCCGCGCCGAGGCCAATCACGTCCTTACCGGCGGCTTTCAACTCGCGCGCCTTGTTTGACACGGCGATGGTCGGCGAGGGTTTGACGCGGGCGAGGCTGTCAGCGAGAAAGGCCATCGGAGGGCTCCTTGGATTGCGATCACCGCGTTCTAGGCCCGTGCTGGTCCCGGGGCAAGCGGCTGCAGACCGGGTCTGGCGGATCGAGCGGGAGCGTATTGCCATGGTCACACCGGACGAGATTGCTGCCTATCGCCGCGACGGCGCCATCGTGCTCCGCGGCGTGTTCGCCGACTGGGTCGAGGTGATCCGCGCAGGCATCGCGCGCAACATGGCCGAGCCGGGGCCTTATGCCTCGGAGAACGCCGTGACCGAGGGCCGGTTCTTCGACGATTACTGCAACTGGCAGCGGATCCCGGAATTCGAGGACGTGGTGCGCAACTCTCCCATCGCGCGAGTTGCGGCTGAGATCATGCAGAGCCCTGAGGTGCAGTTCTTCCACGACCATGTGTTGGTCAAGGAGGCGGGAACGCCGAAGCCGACCCCCTGGCATGCCGACAGTCCCTACTATCTGGTCGATGGCAGTCAGACCGTCAGTTTCTGGATCCCGGTCGATCCGGTCGCCGAGGCCAGCCTGCGCTTTATCGCCGGCAGTCATAAGTGGGAGCGGATGGTGCGCCCGGTCTCCTGGGCCGATGACAGCGACTTCTATCGCGACGGGGATTGGACGCCGGTGCCCGACCCCGATACGTCTCCCGGTGCGGTAAATGTCCTGGAATGGCACATGCAACCAGGGGATGCTGTTTTGTTCGATTTCAAGACAGTACATGGCGCGCGTGGCAATTTGGGCACAGGGCGGCGGCGCGCGTTGTCCCTGAGATTTGTCGGTGAAGATGCCCGGGTTGTCGAGCGTCCGGGGCGGACTTCGCCCCCTTTCCCAGGTCACGATATGAAACCTGGCGACCGGTTACGGTCTGATTGGTTTCCGACGTTCCTAAATTTCCAATAAAAATTGTCGCTAATTAGGGCCTGATCCTCTTCTCACCGTTGGATGCCTCATCAGGGCAAACTAGTCTGCGCCCGTGTGTGGATGGGAGCGGCCCCGGGCCGTTCGCCTTGGGGTCGTTTCCTCTCAGTTGGTCTAACGGAGAGAAGATGATGACCAAGATCGTAAGACGCGTACTACTTTCGATTGTGTTGTTGCCCCTGTCAATTCTTGCGTATCGTGACTTCCCGTATCGTGTTTTTGGGTGGTTAAACCGGCGGTATGGCTGGTTCGACACGTTCTTCTTTGTCTATCCGGCAAGTCCCGCATATGCGCGGACTTACGCGCCGGCCTGGGCAGAGAAATATGTCCGGTGGGTTCCTTGCCCCATCGGAGTGATGACATGCGGCGGCTCTCGAGGCGTCGTGTTCGGCTCGCTGATGACCGAGCAGGATTTCTTGGCGCCCAAAAACGCCAAGCGCCTGAAGGCTCTGATGCGGCGGATGGAGCGGGTGGCTTCGCTTTCGGGCCTGCCCTCTATTCGTATGGCCGGGATTCTGCCCTCGACCGCGGCGCGGCGGGGTGAGACGTTTTTCGAGGATACCTCGGGTGTCGCGGCACGCGTGGTTCTGAAGGCGTTTCTGCAGATCCGGAAACTGCAGCAAGGAGACAACCCGGCCACCCAGGCCATCTTACTGGGCGGGGCGGGGCTTGTGGGAGCTCAAGTCGCGGAACTGATGGATGCGGCGGGGATCCCGAACAAAGTGCTCGACCCAAAGGCCGGGCCGGTCGATCTGGGTGTGTTTCGGTCGAATGCGCCGATGATCCTGGTCGATGTCGCCCGGAAAGGCGTTCTGGAGAAGTATCTGGCCCATCTGCCCGATGGCATCGTGGTGCTGAACGAGACCTATCCAGAGCCCGGACGCGCGGTGCAGCGGCAATTGGCTGACCGGGGCGGCTCGCTCTACCACATACGGGGAGTGGCCGGGGCGGTCTGGCCGCAATTGCCAGGGGGCTATGCAAACGCAATCCCCTGTTGCGGCGCGCCAACTGATGGGCGGGAGGTCGAGATCCGGCTGAGCCGGTTGGTCCCGGATTGGGAGGAGGTGCCGATGGTCGCGTAACCAGGGCGCTTTGCCCCTGGGGGGGTGATTAAAGGATCAACCGGGCGGCTTGCGTTGAACTAGCCGCCCGTCAATCACGACCAGGCCGGCCGCGATCATCGCGAACCCGGCATAGACCGACGGCTCCAGCCGCTCACCCAGATAGGCCCAGCCGAGCAGGATCGCGATCGGTGGGATCAGCAGGGTGCAGAGCATCAGATTGCCCGCACCGGCCATCGCCAGCACCCGGTAATAGAGCAGATAGGCAACCGCCGTGGCGAAGATCGCATAGTATCCGATGGCGGCCCAAGTCTCGATCGACAGGGCCAGCGTGGGGACACCCTCGGCCCAGACCGAAAACGGCAGCATCACCAAGGTCGAGCCGGTCAGCATCCCCGCCGCCGACACTTCCGGCGGATTCCCCTTCAGCGTCACCTTCGCCCAAACGCTCGCGAAGGCATAGGAGAGGGCGCCAGCCAGAACCGCGTATTGCCCCAGTGTCCTCAGATCGAGCGAGGCGAGGTTCTCGACGCCCTTGATCACCACCACCCCGGCAAAGGCCAGCACGACGCCGAGCAGACGCCTAGACCCCAGCGGCTCGTCCCGCAGCAGGAGGGCCGCAACCACCACCCCGAAAATCGCGGTCATGGCGTTGAAGATCGAGACCAGCCCGGTCTCGATCTGCGTCTGCCCCCAACTCATCAGCGTGAACGGGATCACGTTGTTCAACAGGCCCATCACCAGAAACGCCCCCCACATGCGCGGACCGCGCGGGATCGCGTAGCCTCGCACCAGCACAACCAGCCACAGCAGCAAAGCGGCCCAGCCGACCCGGTGCAGCACAGCCGTCACCGGCCCAATCTCGCGCAATGCGATGGCGATCGAGAAGAAGGACGCCCCCCAAAGGGTCGAGAGCAGGATCAACTCGACCCAGGCGCGGGTCGACATCTGATTGGCGGCAGGGCTGGACATGGCGGGTCTCCGTCGGGTTGGGCCGCCGTTCTGGCCCATAGCCGGGGGCCGCGCCACCCGGATCCTGCGGCGGCCCCGGCGCCTGCAGACGATGCGACCATTCTTGCTGTGGTGGTGCGCCGCAACAACCATTAAGAACCCGGTAACAACACGGAGGAAACAGAGATGGACGATTTCAGCGACAGTGCAGCCACATTCGGCGACCGACTCGTCTTCGCGCGCGAGGGCCAGGGTCTGACGCAGGCGCAACTCGCTCGCCGTCTCGGCCTCAAGGTGGCGACCGTCCAGAATTGGGAGAACGACCGTTCCGAGCCGCGCGCCAACAAGGTGCAAATGCTGGCGGGTTTTCTGAATGTCTCGATCGTCTGGCTGCTGACGGGCGAGGGCGATGGCAGCCCCAGCCTGTCCTCGACCCCCGAGCAGGCCGCAGACAGCGACATGTCCGCCGCTCTGGCCGAACTCCGCGCGATCCGGCTGGCCAATCAGCAACTGACCGAGCGGATGGGGCGGGTTGAAAAACGCCTGCGCGAGATGCAACACAGCGGGTAGTGGTCACAACAAGGAGCGCGCCATGGCCCTGCGCGGAGTCGTCACCCCAATCCTGACCCCGTTCGAAGCCGATGGCAGCATCGCGATCGATCTCTGGGTTGCACATGCCAGATGGCTGTTGGAGGAGGGGACGCACTTCCTCTCACCCTTCGGCACGACCGGAGAAGCGCTGAGCGTGTCGAGCAAGGCGCGTATGGCCGCCGTCGAGGCGCTGGTGTCGGCGGGCATCCCTGCCGACAGGCTGATCCCCGGCACGGGGCTTTGCGCGTTGGAGGAGACCCGAGCGCTGACGGCCCATGCCCGCGACCTGGGATGCGCCGGCGCGATGACCCTGCCGCCGTTTTTCTATACCGGGGCCAGCGAAGACGGGCTCGTCCGCTTCTTCGACGCGCTGATCGCGGCCGAGGGGCGCCCGGGTTTCGCCTTTGTCCTCTATCATATCCCCTCCCATGCGGGGGTCGGCATCTCGCCCAGCCTTGCGGCGCGGCTGCACAAAGCCCATCCCGAGCAAATTGCGGGCTATAAGGACAGTTCCGGAGATTGGGAGAACACGGTTGCGGTGATCGAGGCGGCGCCGGGCCTCTCGGTCTTCCCGGGCTCTGAGGCGTTTCTGAGCAAGGGCTGGCCGCTGGGGGCCGCGGGCTGCATCTCGGCCACTTGCAACATTAACGCGGGCCAAATCCGGCGCCTGTTCGACGCGCTGGACGCTGGCACCGCCAGCGAGAGCCTAGATGCCGAGGTCAAGGAGGTCCGCGGGATCATTCAGGGTGCGGGGTTGATCCCGGCGATGAAATCGCTGCTGGCCCATCGTCTTGGCGAGCCGCGTTGGCTGAACACCCGCCCGCCCCTGATGCCGGTCGACGCGGCTCTGGGCCCGGCGATTGCCGAGCAGCTCGGCCAGGTCGCGAGCCACGTCGCAGCATGACCGAGCCGCTCGAGACCCGTGTCAAACGCCTGCGAATCCGCTGCTGGCGCCGAGGCACCAAGGAGATGGACCTCCTCCTGGGCGCCTATGCGGACAGCGCCCTGACCTCTCTGGAGCCCGAGGCGCTGGACGCATTCGAGGCGATGCTGGAGGAGAATGACCAGGATCTCTATGTCTGGTTTTCCCGCCAGGCCCCGGAGCCCGCGGCGCATCGTGCCACCCTCGCGCGGCTTCGGGCGTTCCACGGAATCGCATAAACCACCCTAAATATCGCGCGATACTTCCGCAGATTAACGACTTGTTTGCCAGTTTCCGTGACAGTTCGACAAGCATCGATGATCCGGGAGACTATGATGAGTGCGAATGCTGCTGTGGCGCCGTCCTATGACGACGAATACGGTCATGATCTATTATCGGGCTATCTCGAAACCCTGGCGTTGATCGAGCGATTGCACCGGCTTCTTCTGGACGTCATCAAGGATGAGTTCGAGCGGGTCGCACAGTTCGACGTGAACGCCGTGCAGGCTTTGCTGCTG
This sequence comes from Pseudomonadota bacterium, assembly GCA_038524325.1. Lineage (GTDB taxonomy): Bacteria > Pseudomonadota > Alphaproteobacteria > Rhodobacterales > Rhodobacteraceae > Thermohalobaculum. The sequence continues at coordinate 789 of JBCBIS010000121.1, read as the reverse complement.
TTCAACATCGGCTCGAAGGTGATGACCGCGGGCGAGCTGAAGAACCGCGGTTACTACCAGGGCTCGAACGTGTCCTACAATCTGAAGAAGCTGGTCGAGCTGGGATATATCGATCACCAGCGTTGCGATGTCGACCGGCGCTCGGTCCGGGTGCGGCTGACCGAGAAAGGGATGGCCGTGCATCAGACCGTCGCCGACCTGTTCAGCCGCCATGCCGAAGAACTTGGCAGCTCGGACCGGCTGCGTCGCGAGGGCATCGAGGGCATGAACCGTGATCTGCGCTCGGTCGAGCGGTACTGGACCGAGGAAATCCGTTACATCTACTGAAACGGGCAGCGCGGCGCGGCCTGCCGCGGCGATCTCCGATCGATGATGCTCAGGACCAGGCGCGGCGTGACAGCCGCGCCCTTGTCATATCTGCCTGTCCGCTTGACGCGCATTCCCGCTTAGCCGGGGCAGGAAAGCTGGAACGCGCGCTTTATAGGCGGCATAATCGGGCCGTGACTCCGCCAGCCGCTCGTCCAACATTGGCGCCCCCGAGACCCCGACCAGAAACATGCCGATCACCACGGGCGACAGCAGGCCTGCCCAAATCGAGACCTCGCTGACGATCAGGCCGATGCCGATCCAGAACAGGATCTCGCCGACATAATTCGGATGGCGGACATAGGCCCTCAGCCCGGATTGGCAGAGAGCGTTCGGCTCCGAATCTCGTTTGAATGCGTCCAGTTCCGCATCCGCTTTCGCCTCTAGCGCAAACCCCAGCAACGCCAAGAAAACACCGAGATA
>JBCBIS010000120.1:0-12715 GCA_038524325.1 Pseudomonadota bacterium | reverse complement strand
CACCGCCACCCCGGTGCATCCGGACCAGGTGGCGGTCACGCCGGGCGGCCAGTCGGCGCTCTACAGCGCCATGGTCGCCTGTCTGGAACCGGGAGAAAGCTGCATCGTGCTCGACCCATTCTATGCCACCTACAGCCAGACCGTGCGGGCCGCTTCGGCGCGGGCGATCCATGTATCCTGCCGGGCCGAGGACGGTTTCCAACCCGATGCAGAGGCGATCGAGGCGGCGCTGGAGCCCGATACGAAAGCGATTCTGATCAACTCGCCGAACAACCCCTCGGGCGCCGTCTATACCCGCGCGCGGCTGGAGGCTCTGACCAAGCTCTGCCGCCGCCGCGGGCTTTGGCTGATCTCGGACGAAGTCTATGACACCCAGGTCTGGGATGGCCCGTTCGTCACGCCCCGCGATCTGCCCGGAATGGCCGAGCAGTGTCTGGTCGTGAACTCGATGTCGAAATCCCACGCCATGACCGGCTCGCGCATCGGATGGATTGTGGCGCCGGACGAGATGCAGGCCCGGATCGCCGATCTGCTGATCGCGACCAATTACGGCATTCCGGGCTTTATCCAGGACGCGGCCGAGTTCGCGCTTCGCCACGGTCAACCCGCCGAGGATGCCATCGTCGCGCGCTATCGGCGCCGGCGCGAGGCCGCGCTTGCAGCACTCGGCACAGGCCCCGGGTTCCGCGTGGTGCCACCGCAGGGGGGGATGTATCTGATGCTGGATATCCGCGAGACCGGGATGAGCGGGGTCGATTTCGCCAATCTGCTGCTCGACCGAGAGAAGATCGGCGTGATGCCCGGAGAAAGCTTTGGCGCCGCGACCGAGGGGCATCTGCGGGTCGCCCTCACGGTGCCGGAGGCTGAATTGACGGATGCGCTCAGCCGGATCGCCAGGTTGGCAGCGGATTGCACGGGCAAGGCCACCGCCGCCGCCGTCTAGCGGCACGATCGCTCGGCAATCTGGCTTCTCGATAGGCGTACCGTCGCAACCGCTGCGCAGGACCATTTGCCAGGGGCGCAAGCGTTCATTGGCGGGGCAGTGCCTCGAACCAGTCGAGCGCGAGGTCGAAGCGTCTCCGGTTGAACGCATGCCCTCCCGGCAATTGCATCTGCACCAGGGCCGGCCCCGCGCCGCAGGCGGGCCAGCCGCGCCATGTGCCACCCCCGGACAGGGTCCGGGTCTCGGCGCTTGCGGCCGCGCAGCTTGCGGCCGATTTGACCAGGGAGATCGCTGCCTCGGCGGGGGTAATCATTACCCGCCCATCGGCCAGAATCCGTCCCTCGATCGGGACGCCCGGGTCGCGGAGGCCGTGGAGATGGAGCATCGGCGCGCCACCGGGCTGGCATCGCGGCGGCGGCGGGCCCCAGAACGTCGCGCTGACGGCGGCATAGGCGGTGCCCAGCCCGGATCGGGCACAGGCGAGCTCCCAAACCAGGAACCCGCCCCGCGAATGGCCCATCACCAACACGTCGCTCCGGTCGATCTCCAGCCGGGCCTCCGCATCCGCCAGAACCGCGTTCAGGAAGCTCTCCTCATCCCGCCCGGGGCCGGGCGAATGGGTCAGGCTCCATCCGCTGAAAACGCCGCTGGAATAGACCATATCGAGCCCATCAGGTGCCAAGACGGCAAAGCCGCGCCCGGTCGCGAGGCGGGTCAGATCCTCGCGTGCGATAAAGCGGCTGCCAGCGCCTTTGGACCCGTGGAGATAGAGCACCGCCGGGAAGGGCGGCGTCGCCCCTTTGGGCAAAACCGCGGAATACTGGCCCAGCGCCACGCTGCAGGGCCCGGCATGAAGCCCGCAGGCCGGGAAGGGCAACAGCCGTGTGCTCCACCAGGTGAAGGCCAGAGCGACAAGCAGAAGCGCCGCTGCCGCTCCGGCCAGACGCATTCAGAGCCCTTTGGCCTGATACGAGGACGCCACCCGCTCGATCGCCGTGATAAACCCGGCAGTGCGCAGATCGGGCACATCGTTGCGGGTGTTCCAGATCTCGCTCATGCCCTGATAGGCACCGCGCATGGTGTCATCGAGGCCGGAACGGACCAACTGCAACTCATCGGCCCCTTGCAGATACTTGTTCTTGAACTCCGAGCCGAGCTCGGTGCCCACCACCCGCTCGATCTCGTCGATCAAGAGCTGGTGGCGCGCTTCCTCCTGCCGCCGCTGCATCCGGCCAAAGCGGATATGCGAGAGGTTCTTGACCCATTCGAAATAGCTGACAGTGACCCCGCCCGCGTTCGCATAGAGATCGGGGATGATCACCACGCCCCGATCGCGGAGCTGGTCGTTGGCGCCGGCGGTCACCGGCCCGTTCGCGGCCTCGACGATCAGCGGGGCCTTGATGCGTGACGCGTTCTCGAGATTGATCACGCCCTCCAGCGCCGCGGGGATCAGGATATCGCATTCCCGCTCGAGCACGGCGGCACCTTGGCTGGTATGGGTGGCCTTGGGATAGCCCGTGACCCCACCCGTCTCGACGATATGGGCGCGCAGATCGTCGATATGGATGCCGTCATCGTTGACCACGGCGCCATCGCGTTCGATCACCGCGATGATCTTGCAGCCATCCTCCTCCTCGAGGAATTTCGCCGCGTGATAGCCCACATTGCCGAGGCCCTGGACGATCACGGTCTTGCCACCCAGCCCGGGTTTGAGACCGGTTTTCGCGACATCCTGTGGGTGGCGGAAGAACTCCTGGATCGCGTATTGCACGCCGCGGCCCGTCGCCTCGACCCGGCCGCGAATGCCGCCTGCGTTCAGCGGTTTGCCGGTGACACAGGCCCGCGCGTTGATCTCGGTCGTGTTCATGCGGGCGAATTGGTCGGCCATCCAGGCCATCTCGCGCTCGCCCGTGCCCATATCCGGGGCGGGCACGTTTTGGGAGGGGTTGATCAGATCGCGCTTGATCAGCTCATAGGCGAAGCGCCGCGTGATCCGCTCCATCTCGTCGGGCTCCCACGCGCGCGGGTCGATCCTTAGCCCCCCTTTCGAGCCACCGAACGGCACCTCGACCAGCGAGCATTTGAAGGTCATCAGGGCAGCAAGCGCCTCGACCTCGTCCTGATGCACGGCCATGGCAAAACGGATCCCGCCCTTGACCGGCTCCATATGTTCGGAATGGACCGAGCGGTAGCCGGTGAAGGTATGCACAGACCCCCGCAGCTTGACGCCGAAGCGTACCGTATAGGTCGAGTTGCACACCCGGATCTTCTCGGGCAGCCCCTCGGGCAGGTCCATCAGGCGGACGGCCTGATCGAACATGATATTCACGCTATCGCGAAAGCTGGGTTCGATGGGTTGTTGGTGCACGGCGCTGTTCATCTCTTTTTTCCCCGATGTTGGAACGCTGCCATAACAGCAAACACAGACTATCGCGGGAGGGCCACAGGGAAATGACAGCCTGTGGGGGAATTCTTGCAAAACCATGAGCCAAAACAGCCGATCCGCCGTTGATCGAGGGCGAAATCGTCGAAGAGGTCCGTCCTCCGGCCCAATCGACCGTGGTGCGGGGTCCCGCACCCGACGCTCGATTCAGCCCGTCCGGGACATTTTCTTCCGCGTCGTAACAGATCTTACAGTCCACAAACCGCACATTGGTGTCTCCTGTGTGCAGGCCCAAGACAGGCCGTTTCAGAAGGCCCCGGAACATCGTTCCTCCGGGCCGCGTGTAGTGAGGATGAACCGATGAAGAGCGTTGTGCATACCCAGTCCTACCAGGTTGCAATCCCGCGGCCGTCCCTGCCGATCCGCCTTGTCCAATGGCTGCTCGAGGCCGACCGGCTGTACCGTCACCGGGCTGCCCTCGAACATGTCTCGGACGCGCAATTGTCCGATATCGGTCTGACCCGGACCGAGCTCGATGCCCAGCGCCGGGCCATCCGCCCGCTTGCCGATGCCTGGGCGGCGGTACAGAACGGCAAGGTGCGGGTCTGAGCCCCGACCACCCCGGCTGAGCGTGGCCCATGCTCAGCCGCGCGGTTTCGCCCGACGGGTCGGGGCGGCCGCAGCAGGATGCTCGGGCCAGGGATGTTTCGGATAGCGCGCGCGCATCTCCTTGGCGACATCGGCATAGGATCCGGCCCAGAACCCCGGCAGATCTCGCGTCACCTGCACCGGGCGCCCGGCGGGAGATAACAGCTCGATGACCAGCGGCTGCCCCGCCGCCTCCGGGTGGCGCGCGACACCGAACATCTCCTGCACCCGGACCCGGATGGTGGGCGCCTCGCCGGCATAGTCGATTGCGGTCGAGCTTCCCAGCGGGGTTTGAAAACGCGCGGGCGCCAGCCGGTCCATGGTCTGTTTCTGCGCCCAGTCGAGGCTCTGTTCGAGGATCTCGGCCAGATCCAGATTGCCGATCTCCTCGAGCCTGCGCATCCCGGCGAGATGCGGGGTGAGCCACGCATCCATTGTCTCCGAGAGAGCGGCGTCCGACCAATCGGGCAGATCAGCGGCGCCGCTTTCGCTCAGCCAGGCGATGCGCCGGCGCAGCAGGTGGGCGCGCTCGCCCCAGGGCAGCGCCGGGATGCCCCGCTCGCGCACCCCATCGGCCAGGGCCCTGGCCAACGCCTCGGGCGGCACATCGCGCCAGTGCTGGTCGGCCAGGGCGATTGCGCCGAACATCTCGCGCCGCCGTGCCTCGACCTGACGGCTGCGCCGCGACCACTCGGCGGTCTCGACCCAGCCGCTTCGGTCCGGAAACGCTTCGCGAAGATCGGCCTCGGAGAGCGGGGCAGCCAGGCGGATCCGCGCCTCGCGGCCGCTATCCTCCAGTTCAGCGGCAACCAGCAGGCGCTGGCTGGCCAACGGGTCCTCGGCCCCGATCTCGGCGCCGCGACCGCCAGAGAGCAGGAAGCGTGGCGCATCCCCCGGACGGCGCAGCCCGACCCGGTCGGGATAAGCGAGCGCCAGGACACGTCCGGCGGCCGAGGGATCGGCAGCGCCGCCCTTCCCAGCCAACCGCTTCGCCTCGCGCCTGATCCGATCGGCTTTTCCGGCGTCCAGAGCCGCCGCACCGGCACCGCGCCCCGCAGTCAGGGCCAAAAGCCGCGCCGTCAGATCCGCCCCCGCCCCGGGCGCTCCGCGCATCGGATCGCCCTCGCTGAGCAGGGCCGCGACCAGGGCCGCCGTCGCGCCCTCGCCCGCTGCCATCGCGCGGATCAGCATATGCGCCAGCCTGGGATGCAGCGGATGCCCCGCCATCTCGCGCCCATGGGCGGTGATCCGGTCGACCCCGTCCGCCCCGGTCTGGAGCCCGCCCAAGGCGCGGAGCAGAGCGCGTGCCTCGGTCAACGCGCCTGCGGGGGGCGGATCGAGAAATGCCAGCCCGCCCGGGTCATCGACCCCCCATTGCGCGAGTTCCAGCGCCAGGGGCGTCAGATCCGCGGTCAGGATCTCCGGCGGGGCAAAAGCCGGCAGCGCACCCTCCTCGCCCTTGGTCCAGAGTCGATAGCAGACCCCGGGCGCGACCCGGCCGGCCCGGCCGCAGCGCTGATCCGCCTCGGCCCGGCTGACGGGTTCGGTGACCAGCGCCGACATGCCGGTCGCCGGGTTGACCCGCGCGCGCCGGCTGAGGCCTCCATCGACCACGATGCGAACCCCCTCGACCGTCAGCGAGGTCTCGGCCAAGGCCGTCGCCAGCACCGCCCGCCGACGCGGCCCGGCCCTCAGCGCCTTTTGCTGGGAGGCAAAGGGCAGCGCGCCATAGAGCGGCACCACGTCGAGCCCGGGGCAGAGCGCCGAGAGCCGCTCGCCACAGCGCCGGATCTCGCCCTGCCCGGGCAGAAAGACCAAAAGATCACCCGCCTCCTCCGCCACCGCCTGCGCTGCCAGTTCCGCGACCGCCGCCTCGAGCCGCCGCGGCGGGCCGGAGGGGCGGCGCCAGGGCCGCTCGAGATGCCGCGTCTCGACCGGGAACATACGCCCCTCGCTGGCGATCGCCGGACAGCCGCCAAGCAGAGCGGCCCAGGCGGCAGTGTCGAGCGTCGCCGACATCGCCAGCAGCCGCAGATCGGGGCGCAGTGCGGCCCGCACCTCCAGCGCCAGGGCCATGCCGAAATCGCTGTGGATCGAGCGTTCGTGGATCTCGTCGAACAGGATGGCCGAGACCCCTGGCAGCTCGGCATCGCCTTGCAGCATCCGGGTCAGGATCCCTTCGGTGATGACCTCGATCCGTGTGTCTGGGCCGGTCCGGTTCTCGCCCCTGATCCGATAGCCGACCGTGGCGCCGACCGGTTCGCCCAGCATCTCGGCCATGCGGGTGGCGGCGGCCCGGGCGGCGAGGCGGCGCGGTTCCAACACCAGGATGCGGCCCGCACGCCAGGGCGCGTCCAGCAGAGCCAGCGGCACGCGGGTGGTTTTGCCCGCCCCCGGCGGGGCTGCGAGAACAGCCAACCCGGGCCCGGCCAGCGCCTCGCAAAGCGCCGGGAGGACGGTTTCAATCGGAAGCGCGGTCGGCTCGGCCATGTCCTGCGATACCCTGCGGCGCGGACAAAGCGAAGCCCTTCACGCCAAGCGAGACCGTGGCCCGCGCCGGTCCGGTCCGGTCCGGTCAGAAATGCAACGGCCGGTCCATCGCCGCCAGAACACTCTCATGCATTGACTCTGACAGAGTGGGATGGGGAAAGACGGTCTGGAGAAGGTCCTCTTCCGTCGTCTCCAACTGGCGCGCGACGACGAAGCCCTGGATCAGTTCGGTCACCTCCGCGCCGATCATATGCGCGCCCAGCAGCGCTCCGGTCTCGGCATCGAAGATCGTCTTGACCAGGCCATCCGCCTCGCCGAGCGCAATCGCCTTGCCATTGCCGATGAACGGAAACCGCCCGACCCGGAGGGTGTGGCCGCGGGCTTTGGCTTCGGCCTCGGTCAGGCCGACGCTGGCGATCTGAGGATGGCAATAGGTGCAGCCGGCAATCGACTCGGGCGCCACCGGATGGGGCGTGCCGCCGGCGATGGTCTCGGCCACAGCGACCCCTTCGTGGCTGGCCTTGTGGGCCAGCCAGGGCGGGCCGGTCAGATCGCCGATCGCCCAGATCCCTGGCACCGCCGTGCGGCCCATCGGATCGGTCACCACATGCCCGCGATCGACGGCGATGCCCAGCGCCTCGAGGCCCAGACCCTCGGTATTGCCGATAATGCCGACCGCCGAGATCACCGTGTCGAAACTGTGGGCCTGGGGCGCCCCGCCCTGATCGATCTCGGCCGTCACGCCCTGATCGCCGCGGTCGAGCCGGGTGACCCGTGCGCCGGTGAGAAGGGTCATGCCCTGGGCGGCAAAGCGTTTGGCGGCATGGGCGGAGATCTCGGCATCCTCGGCGGGCAAAATCCGGTCCTGAACTTCGACCACGGTCACCTGCGCCCCCAAGGCGCTGTAGAAACTGGCAAATTCGATGCCGATCGCGCCCGACCCGATGACCAGCAGAGCCCCCGGCAGATGCGGCGGGCGCAGTGCATGCTTATAGGTCCAGACGCGATTGCCATCCGCCTCGAGCCCCGGCAATTCCCGCGCCCTCGCACCGGTGGCGAGGATGATCTCTGGGGCTTCGAGCAACGTCTCCGCTCCATCCGCGCCCGCCACCCGGACCTGCCCGGCGGCCACGAGCTGCGCGCTGCCCAGGATGGTCTGGACGCCGTTTTTCTTCAGCAGATGCCCGACACCCGAAGACAGTTGACCGGCCACCTTGCGCGACCGCGCAACAACCGCGTCGAGGTCAAAGCCCACCCCCGAGGCGCTCAGCCCGAACTCGTCCGCCCGGCGCATCAGGTGCAGAACCTCGGCAGAGCGCAGCATCGCCTTGGTCGGGATGCATCCCCAATTGAGACAGATCCCGCCGAGATGCTCGCGCTCGACAACCACGGTTTTCAGGCCGAGCTGGGCGGCGCGGATAGCGGCGACATAGCCGCCCGGGCCAGCGCCAATCACGATCAGATCATAGCGGGACATGGGGCGCCCTCCTTCTGCTCGCCCGACGCTAGAACAAAACTGGCGGGGAGAGAAGGGACGCCGTCAGCCGGTACAAGGGGGCGAACTCCCCCGCAGTCGGCAGAATTGTCAGCTCATATAACCCCGCTCGGCGCGATAGGCCCGCTCCCGCTCGGTATCCGCCCGGCCCAGTGCGGCATTGCGGCTGGGGAACCGGCCAAACCGGCGGATCACCTCGCGATGCTTGGCGCTGTGGATCAATGTCTGCGCGCCCGTTTCGGTCAGATTCAACAGCACCAGCCGGACGCAACGCTCCTGATCGGCCAGCCGCTCGGAATGCATGAAGGGCAAGTAGAAGAACTGGCGCTCTGGCTCGGCGATCTTGACATCATGCCCCTGCGCAATCGCCTGACCCGCCGCGGCCAGGGCCAGAGCGTCAGTGGCGAACGCTTCCGCCCGGCCCCGGTGGATATGGCGGGGAAACTGGTCGAGCAGGATCATCAGCGCCAGCGCGTAGTCCGGCCGGGCCAGCCAGCCTCTGCACCGCCCCGCCGCGGCCGCTTCGAGATCGGCGCCGAAACGCGCGGCAATCTCGGCGTCGCGGGCCGGATCGGGCCGCGCGTACCAGAGCTTCGGACCCAGTTCCTCCAGCCAATAGGACAGGATAGCCGCCGCGCGGTCATCGCTCACGCGGCCGTTTCCTTCTCGTCCCAGGCGGCATCGTCCTCGCCGCTGGCCTGCTCGACCACGTATTCCTGGGCGTATTCGGCCGAGACCTGGGTGGCGATCATGGTGATCGGCGTGGCCGGCAAGGTCTCATCGACCGGGGTCGCGGCCCGCGCGGTCATCCGGACCAGCGCATAGATCGAGATCGTCGCCATACAGAGCGCCATCGACCACATGAAACTCTCCGGCCCGAACGCATCCATCGCATAGCCGGTCACCACCGGCATCCCGGCCGCGCCAACGCCGTTCAGCACCACCAGCCCGCCGGCTGCGGCGGCCATCTGGTCATGCTCGAGGAAATCGTTGGTATGGGCGATCAGCACCGAATAGAGCGGATTGGCCATCCCCCCGATCAGAAAGGCCGCGGCCAGCAGCATCTCATAGGACGGCTCCGCCGCGCCCGCCGCGACACAGCCGACGGCACCGATGGCGGTGACGATGGCAATCAGGGTCCGCCGGTCGATCCGGTCGGAGATCCAGCCGATCGGATATTGGCACACCAGCCCGCCCAGATAGATCACCCCCACAAAGGTCGCCGTCTGCGCGGTCGTGAGCCCGATGGTCGTCGCGTACACCGCGGACATCCCGAACATGCAGCCAAAGATTGCGCCCAGAAAGAAACAGCCAACCACACCCAGCGGCGAGGAACGGTAGAGCTCGACCAAGCTCATCCCCTTGGTCGCCTCGAACAGCGGCACCGGGGTGACCGAGAGCAGGATCGGCGTGATCGCGATCGAGACCGCCACCGACATGATCACGAACAGCTCGAAACCGGCGGCGGGGGCGACATTGATCATCGCCTGGCTCAACACGATCCCGGCCATTTGCACCATCAGATAGGCGCTCAGCGCCTTGCCGCGATTGGTGTTGTCGACCCCGTCATTCAGCCAGCTCTCGGCCACCACATAGACGCCCGAGAAGCAGAAGCCGACGAGAACTCGCATCAGGAACCAGCCCAGCGGATCCACCCACCAGGCATAGATGATGAAGGCCGCCGAGATCAGCGAGGCCAGCGCCGCAAAGACCCGGATATGTCCGACCCGGCGCAGCATCCAGGGCGTGGCACGCGCACCGCCCAGAAAGCCCAGGAAATACCCGGTCATCACATAGCCCATGGTCGAGCTGTCAAAGGCCTCGACCCCGCCGCGCAGGCCAAGCGCCGTCCCCTGCATCCCGTTGCCGAGTTGCAGCAGGAACATGCCAAAGAACAGCGCCCAGGAGTTGGATAGAACGCGCAGCATCTCGAACCCTCGATCGTGCAGGAGTCCGCGAGACGGTGAGCCGACTCACCCCCGGCACGCGCGCCTGTTCGCGGCACCTGATGTCGCGCGAGCGATACCGCGGCCAAAACCCCGCCCCGCCCCACGCGGGGGCAGCGCGCTCCGGGGGGTGGGTGGGGGAGGGCGGTGGCCCCGCGTGGGGCGGGGCGAGGCTAGCCGCCCGGCAGCAAAAGGCTGCTGTCCCCATAGGAATAGAACCGGAACCGCCGGGCAATCGCCCCGGCATAAAGCGCCTGCATCCGCGCCCGTCCCATCAGCGCCGAGACCAGCATGAACAGCGTTGACCGCGGCAGGTGGAAATTGGTCATCAGCCCGTCCACCGCCCGGAATTGGTGACCGGGCCGGATAAAAATATCGGTCTCACCGACCCAGGGCCGCAACCGCCCATCGGCCGCCGCCGCGGCCTCCAGCAAGCGCAGGGCGGTTGTGCCAACGGCAATCACCCGGCCCCCTGCGGCGCGGGCCGTCTCGATTTCAGCCGCCGTCTCAGCGGTGAGCTCGCCCCATTCCGCGTGCATTTTATGCGTGGAGATATCGTCAACAGTAACTGGCAGGAAGGTGCCCGCGCCCACATGCAGGGTCAGCCGAGCAGTCTGGACCCCGGCCTCGGCCAGCGCCGCCAACAGGGTCTCATCGAAATGCAACGCCGCGGTCGGGGCGGCAACGGCGCCCTCTCGCGCGGCAAAAACGGTTTGGTAATCCTCGGCGTCCTGCGCATCCGCCGGGCGGCGCTGGGCGATGTATGGTGGCAGAGGCATTACCCCGGCCCGGGCAATCGCCGCGTCCAACGCCGCCCCCGCCACATCGAAGCGGAGCGCGACCACCCCGCCCGCGCCCTTGCCCGTCACTTCCGCGGACAATCCGTCGAACGCGATCACATCGCCGAGGGCCAGCCGTTTCCCCGGCCGGGCCAGCGCCTGCCAGGCATCCGGTCCATCCCGGCGGATCAAAGTCGCCTCGATCTTCGCTTCGCCACTGCCATCGGAGGTCGCGCGGCGGCGCAGCCCCGCCAGCCGTGCGGGCAGAACCTTCGTGTCGTTGAAAACCAGCATATCGCCGGCGCGGAGCCAGCGCGGCAGGTCGGCGACCTGGCCTTCCTCGGTCTCCGCGCCCCGCGCCACCAGCAACCGCGAAGCCGGGCGCGGCCGGACCGGGCGCAGCGCGATCAGTTCCTCGGGCAGCTCGAAGTCGAAATCGTCGAGGATCATGGATATCCCCGGTCAGGCCGGCACCCCGGCGCCGGCCAGATCAGAGATCCGGGCGGTCAGGGGCAGGTCGCCGAGACGCGGACGGATTTCATCGCATCGGGCTCCTTGACGATCCCTGACTGGCCTTCGCCGCGCTTGATATTGTCGACGGCTTCCATGCCTTTCACCACCCGGCCCCAGACCGTGTATTGGTTGTTCAGGAAATGCCCTTCGGCGAACATGATGAAGAACTGGCTGTTGGCCGAGTGCGGGGCCGAGGTGCGCGCCATGCCGACCACGCCGCGATCGAAAGGCAGGTTGGAGAATTCGGCCTGCAGGTCGGGCTTGTTCGAGCCGCCGGTCCCGGTCCCGGTCGGGTCGCCGGTCTGCGCCATGAAGCCGTCGATCACCCGGTGGAAGACCACGCCGTCATAGAACTTTTCCTTGGCGAGTTCGGTGATCCGCGCGACATGGCCGGGCGCCACATCGGGCAGCATCTCGATGCAGACCTCGCCGGAGGTGAGTTCGATGATCAGGTATTTTTCGTCCACGGCCTGGGCCTCCGAGAATGGGGTGATCAGGAGGAGGGCCAGGGTCAGGCAAAGCGCTCGCAGCATCGGATCCTCGCGTCACGGGTTTGTTCTGTTTCGTTGAGGCGTCTGGTAGCGGTTTCGCCACGCGCGGTCAATTCGCGGCCCCGGGCACCGCCGTCATTGATCCTCACGCGGGATATGGCCGATCCGGTCGGCCGCCAGCTCGGTGAACCAGATCCCGCCCTCTGGCCCGACGGTGATCCGGTGCTGCACGGCGCCTTTGGTCGGCAGCGCGAAGGTGTCCGGCCCGGCGCCTGGGTTGATCCGCTGCACGATATCGGGCGTGTTGAACTGGATCCAGAGATGCCCCTCGGGCCCGAACACCGCGCCGGCGAGCTTGCCGCCCTCGACGCCTGTCGGGAACCGCTCGAACGCTCCGTCCTGAGTGATGGTGCCATAGGCGTTGCCGCGCTCCTCGGTATACCAGATCCGGCCATCGGGGCCGGGCAGCACCTCGATCGGCCGGGCATTCTCGAAGGGGACCTCGAAGCGCTCGATCTGTCCCTGGGGCGTGATCTTGCTGACGCGCGAGCCCTCGAGCTCGGTGAACCACATATTCCCCTCGGGCCCTTGCGAGAGATAGATCGGCTTGGTGTTCGGCCCGTCCAGCTTGACGACCTGGGTGTCGCCGGTATTCGGGTCGAGCCGCCCGATCGCGCCCGATTCCTTCCCGGTCCACCAGAGGGCGCCATCGCTGGCCTGGGCCAGACCGTGGGGGCCGGTCGCCTCGTCGGGCAGCTTGAAGCCGTCGACGATCTGCCCCGCATCATTCACCCGGATGATCTCGTTGGCGAATTCGAGGGTGATCCAGATCGCGTTCTCATCCTGATAGATTAGCCCGTGCGGCCCGGTCTCGGCGCCGAGGTCGAAGAACTCCATATCCCCGCTGGACGGATCGAAACGGACCAGGCGGCCCTGTTTCTGCTGGGTGATCCAGATCAGCCCGTCCGGGCTCGCCTGGATCTCATGCGTGCTGCCCTGTTGCTCCTCCGGGATCCCGTCATTCGGG
>JBCBIS010000119.1:0-12795 GCA_038524325.1 Pseudomonadota bacterium | reverse complement strand
CGAGGCCTATCACGGCAACCCGGTGCGCCATGTCTTCACCAAGCGGTTCTCGGAACTGCAGCAGGGCACCAGCCTCGACATCACCCTGCCGCGCGGCAGCCGCGAGATCCATTTCTTCACCGTGGTGGCGCAGAGCCTCGGCGGGCTCGACAGCCCCTGGCCCAACAGCGGCGACGCGGGAGACCGCCTGATCACCATCGCCGCGCCCCAGATCGCGAAGCCTCAGCCGCCCATCCTGGAGGTGCGCCGGATCCCAGCGCCCGGTGACCCCGCTGGTTTTGCCGTTCAGGTCCAGGTGACACCCCGGATCGGCCATCGGGCGCGGCGGATGCGCCTGTTCCGCACGCGGCTGGCCGATGCCGCGCGGCGCATCGACACGATGGGCCCGCCGATTGCCGTGATCGAGGCAAGCGGTTCGGGATGGGAGGTCACCACCGACAGCGACGAACAGTTCGAGGATTTCATCACGGAAGTCTCCGGCATCGACATGCCCGAAGGCTCGTGGCGCCGGGTCTGGTACCGGGCCGAGATCTGGTCTGATGCCGTGCCCGAACGCGCGCTCCTCGCGGGACGCTCGAACCCCTCGCCGGCGCAGCATGTGGTGATCCCGCCCAATGCGCCGCCGCCCCTGACCCCCATCGAGAGCGAATGGCCCGGCGGGGCCTCGGGCAACATCCTGTTCAAATGGAGCTCGCCGGTGCCGGTGGCGCCGACCCCGCTCGGCCCGCACCGGATGTCGCTCGAGGTCCGGGCGCCCGGCGGGGCGGGACTGGCCCAGCCTCTGCTGGCCGCCGATGGCGTGCTGTCGGGCCTGCCGCCGGGGCTGCCCCCCGCGACCTCCGGCTGGTGGCGCCATGGCGCGCCCGGGCCGGACGGCACGCAGGAATATCGCGCGATCCTCTATCGCGACAGCGCGGCCGATCCACTGTCCGTGGCCGTGCGGTTGCATGATCCGCTCGGCCGGATCACGGAGCGGCTGCTGCGGGTGCCGGGCGTGCCGGTCTTGCAGCCCCCGGTGATCAGCGATGTGATCCAACTCGATCTCGGTCCGGACATGATGGGCTTTGCCATCACCAGCCCGTCGCCCATCGAGGCGGGCGAGGGCGGGGCCTATGCGCTCAGCATCACCGCGACGCTGGCCGCCTCGCAAACCTTGCAAAAAGCGATCACCCCGCAGAACGAGTCGACCGTTCTGGCGCCCAGGACCCTTTCGCAACCCAATACGATCCGCCCGCCGCAGATCGGCATCCAGCCGCGCCCCGGGCCGCGCCAACTGCGCATCTCGGCCGATCTGCCGGATATCAAGATCCAGCGAGAGCCCCCGAAAACCGCGCCCAGGGATGCCTTGCTGCTGTGGCGCGCGATCACGATCGGCAGCACCCGCAGCTATCGCGTCGCAACCGGCGCGCGGATCAGCCGGGTCACGGTGCGTCTGACCGCGCCGGATGGCCGCTATACCGAGGAGACGAGGGAGGTCCGCTGAGATGGTCACCATCGCCCAACTCACCCAAGACACCGCCGAGGAACGGCTGCGCGAGGATGGCGCCGCGGCGCTGGGCCTGACCGCCCCGCTGTTCAGCCCCGTCTGGTTCACCGAGGCGCCGCAATTCGACACCGATGCCCTGACCATGACGCCCGGCGGCGGGATGAACAGCACCGTGCAGGTGCCGTTTCTTGGCATTCTCGAGACAATCGATGTGCCAAATGACGTGTTCGATGTGTCGGGTCAGCCGATCAACCAGCCGATCACGCGGATCCGGCTGCACCCCCATGCCGGTGCGCGGCTGACCACCCTGGCGCGGAAGCGCTATGCCGGGGACGGCACGCTCTACCACCCGGTCGCCACGCAAGTCGTGATCCGCGATGTGACCGAGGATCCGCGCTCGCCCACCTGGGTCGAGCCGGGGGATCCGCTGGGCCTGCTGGGGGCCGTCTCGCTACATGACAAACGCGGGCTGATCGTCTGCCCGGTTGCGGTTGCGGCGATGTATGCGGATCTGCTGAGCACCTATCCCGCTCTCTTCTCGCTCTCGGAGATCGCCCCCGATCAGGAGGCGAGTGTCGAAGATCCGGGCGGCCTGCAAAGCCTGGCGGGGCTGGCCGGAGAAGACAGCATCGCCGTCCATGTCGTCGACCCGCATGGCGCCGCCTTCGTCTCGGTCGGGTCCGAGATGACCCGCCGCAACGGCGATGATGTCGAGGAGACGCTGGGCGCCAGTCCGATCACCCTGCTGGGCGATGGCGAGAGTTTCCGCTCGAGCGATGCGGATGAGGCGGCCGACACCGCCGCCGCGGCGGATGACGCGCATGATTTCGTGACCGGCTCGCGGCTGCGCTGGGGTTGGTCCAATGGCGGCCGCCTTGCGCGCGAGGCACTGGAGGCGCCCTCGCTGGAAAGCGATACGCTGGGCCGGCAGTTCCTCCGCCTGACCGTGGTCGATTTGAAATGGCACCTCTTGGGCAATCGCGGCACCGATCCGGTGCAGGAGATCGATGGCGATGACGGGCTGATCCCCGAGGTCTACCAGCCCCATGTGCGCCCCGATCTGCCGATCGACTATCTCAGCGACGGGGTCGCCACGCTGGCCGCCGCGCGGGATGTGATCGAGCGGGTGACGGTTGAGGAGCCTGCCGACGAGTTCATCCTCGCGGTCTCGCCGACCCTCTCGCAATCCGTCCCCCTGCCACCTGAGCGGGATACGGCGGGCCGGTGGCCGGCCTGGCCCGGGGGCGGAAATGCTGGCTTTGACATGCCCGCGGCCTCGCCCGCTGGCGAGATGACCGCCACGCTTTCCGGCGGCAACAATGTGGTGGTCACGCTGGCCGCCAATTCGGTGCCTGATGGCGCCCATGTGCGTGTCTATCCCCGGCAATTCGTCGAGATCGTGGCGATTGCCGAGCAGCCCTCCTTCCTCCGCGGCAATGGCGGGGCGGCGCTGGCCGTGGCTGATGAGCCGACGCAGGTCTACCTCGTCGATCCCCTGAACACCGGCGGGCCGCCGCCACCGGGGGATGCGGTGCTGACGCTGGACCTGGCGGTGACCAGCCGGACCGATCAGCGCCAGCTCTGGTCCAGCATCGCCTTGCCCCTGCAGGCCGGCGATGCGCCCGTCCCGGAGAGCAGCTTTACCGAAGGCGCCGGTCTTCTCCCTGCGATCAACAATTTTTCGTCGATTGCCCCCAGCCCGCTGTTCGGTCTCGCCAATCCCGAGGCGCCGCCGCCGGCCGATCCAGAGGACCCGCCCGCCGGCCTGCCCGAGATTGCCCGCCGGCTGATCAACGAGCAATCGCCGCGCATCGGCCCGCGCCTGCCGGGGCAGGCAAGGTTCGAGACCATGATCATCACCGGGGCGGGTGAAGGCGGCGGACCGCTGGCTTGGGAGGCGGTGATCACCGGCGGGCGCTGGGATCCCGAGACCCTCTCGACCCGTCATCGCGACGGCAATCCCGGCAATCCCGCGGGGCCGGATATCCATGCCGCCGGCGTCAAGGTTGGCGGCGATCTGGCGCTGGACGCCGCGCGTTGTGCTGCCCGCCGGGTGCAAGGCATCCTGCCGGTCGGAGAAGACGCCTTCGGCTGGGTCGCGATCCAGGGCGGCGACAACTTCAACCGCCCCGGCGTGATGCCCGACAATGCGGCGACACAAGCCAATGCAGGGGCGGGCGCACTGCTGAAGACCGTCGCGGCCTATACCGAGACGCCCGAGTTCGGCCCGACCCTGTTCGATCTGCCGGACATCCCGGTGGACGCGCAGTCGATGATCTACACCCCGATCCTCGCGGGCATCGGCAGCGCGCTGGGGCTGGGCGGCCCGCCGGCCTTCGATATCGAGATCGGCAACGAAGACCGGCTGGGGAGCGAGCTGGTGAAGGAAATCTATCATGCCCGCCACGGCGCGCGCGATGCGCTCTGGGCGCTGCGCCGTGCGCTGGGGCAGGCGCGCGAGCTGGTCTATATCGAGGGGCCGCAATTCGCCCGAACCTCGCCGCCGCCCGAAGATTTCGAGGGGCAGCCGCCCGCCCATGCGGTCGATCTGGTCGAGGTCCTGGCGGCCCGGATGACCGCGATGCCCAGCCTTCATGTCGTGATCTGCGTCCCGCGCGAAGGAGATTTCGCCCCGATCTATCGCGGCTGGGTCCGGCAGGCCATCTCGGCCCGTCTGGACGCAGCCAATGCGCTCAGCGCGCTGCATCCGGACCGGGTGGCCGTGTTCCACCCAAAGGGCTTCCCGGGGCGGCACGCCGCGATCCGCAGCACCTCGGTGATCGTCGACGATTGCTGGGCGCTGGTCGGCACCAGCCATCTGCGCCGCCGCGGCATGACCTTTGACGGCGCGGCGGATATCGTGTCGATGCCCTATGGTCTCAGCGACGCGAGTGCCACCAATCTCGCCACCTTCCGGCGCGAATTGATGGCCCGCAAACTGGGGCTGGAGCCGGAGCGGGCCAACGACCGGCAAACCGCGGAATGGGTGCGGCTGGCCGAGATGCGCTCCAGCTTCAGCGTGTTCTCAGATCTCTTGGCTCAGGGCGGGGCGGGCAAGATCGCGCCGCTCTGGTCCGGGCCGAGCGACGATGCCGTGGCGGTCGCCTCGCGCGACATGGCCGATCCTGACGGCACCTCGGCCGCGAGTATTCTGGAGCTCTACCTCAACAACCTGTTCCTGCTCGACGAAACCGGCGACGGGCCCTGAGAGAGGCGCGTCGCCACGCGTCCCGGCGCTTTACGACCTCCAGAACCGGGCGGGTTGGATTATTGAGGCGCTCAGTCGTTGCAGCGCGGCGCGTGCGGCTGCGGTTTTGGCGCGCTGGGCGCATTCGTGACCGCCCGGGCGCGCTATGGTGCCGTGTCCTTCCAGCCAAGGAGCGGGCCATGACGATCGACGGCACTCTGCCATTCCCGCTGCACTCGCGCCCGATCGCGACCGAGCCGATGGATGGCAGCGACACCCATCCGGGGACCTTAAGTGGCAACGGGTCGATGGATCTGCAAAAGGCGATCCAGACCGGTCATGCGGTGGCCGAGCAGACCGATACCGGCAATGATCTGGGCGAGGGCCAGGGCGACGCTGCCCTCGATCTCGACGGGCATCTGCCGATGGCGGACCTGCGCGAGACGGGGCTGCCCCTGGTCCTGCCCCGCCGCGGCAGGCGCGCGGGCCCCGGTGTCGCGGGCACGGCAACGGATGCCGTCGAGACGCTGGACTGCGATGGCGACATGGTCGAAATCACCGCCGCCCTCACCCTGTCGCTGGGGCGAGCGGAGCGGATCGAGGGGGCGCATATCGTCACCATCCGCCAGATCGGCGGGGCGGTGGCGGGCGAGGAGACCGCCAGGGCACCGGCGATGCTGGAGGTGACCCTGCGCATACCCGGCTCCGATCTCACGCCTCCCCGCCGGGCAGCGGGGCAATCGATCAGCTTCCGTCTGCCCTCACCCGGCGAGGCCCGCGCGGCGGTGACGGTGTTGCAGCGCGCAGCTCTGTCGGAGGGCATCTCGCGGCTGGGGCATGGGGGCGCCGCACGGCACCCCTTGCAGGCGCCCCCGTCATTGGAGGAGCTGCGGCCCATTCCCGGCGCGCTGGCGGCAAAGACGGTGGCGGCCTCGATCGCGCCCGGGGAGGAACTGCACAGGCTCTGGCACAGAACGCATGCCATCACCCTTGAGACGTCAGCCGGTCCGCATGTTTGTGGATGGGCGCGGCAGGCGCGTCTCGACGGTCTGGGCGTCGAGGCCCTGATCGACAGCGCCCTCGCCCGATCCGAGCGCATTCTCTACCGGAATGGGACAGCGCGCAGTTGCGCCTATGGGCTCAGCGGGCCATTGAGGGTCGGGTCGGATATCGGCAAGACACTGGTTTCATTGGGAGAGTTCCCGCAGACAAGCTATGGCGCGCCAGCCTGCGGGCGGCTCTCCCTGTCATCGCTGTGGCACGGCGCCCCCGCTCCGCGGACACCGCTCGACCAGCTTGGAGCGACGATCAGATGGCCCGAGCAGGGTTGGCCGGAACCCGACCGAATGGCGCTGCTGGCCGAAGTCTCGGGCCCCGCCGATGGCCTCTTCGCAGGGTCTGAAAGCCGGGTGCGGCTGGAGGCCGATATGCTGGCCTCCCCCACCGGGCACGACGCGTTGCGGCGCGTCCTGGGCGGCAACCAGATGGCCGCGACAGCCCTGCTTGGCGGCACGGGCCAGATCACCACACATGCCGATCTCGCCGCGACAAACCAGGCCGCAGTGCGCTATCGCCGGGTGATCCCGGCGGGCGGCAGCGAGATTGTCCTGACCGCGGAGATCACCACGAGAACCCGCCACATGATCCTCCGCCGGGACGAGCGCTTTGGCGATCCGCTTGCCGCCCGCCCCGCCCTGCCCGCCCCGGATCGCCTCTGACTGCGACCGGCGCCTGCCGACAAGTTTGTGGCGCGGACCACCGCTGTCTCATCCGGTGCGACACCGTACTCTGCCAAATGACACGGGATGTCTGGGGGCGCGCTCGCGGCCTTGGACGCAGACGCGACTGCGCAGCGCGCGCATTTTGGGAAGGGACACGGTATGACCAAGATCAAGAATTCCGATTTCAATTTCGACATCGAGATCAATATCGGTGGCGGCGGTGGCGGTGGCGGCGCTTTGGACGGGCTCGACTTTGGCGACCTGCTGGGCGGTTTCGGCGACCCGATCGGCCCGATCATCCAAGACATCATCGCTGGCGCCACCGGCAATTTCGAGCGCGGCGACCGCCAGGCGATCGAAGCCTGGGCCGATGACCGCGCCAACGGCATCTCGGATGTCCTGAACGCCTGGCGCGACGAGACGCTCGAGCGCCGCAACGGTTCGGACGAAGGTGGGCTGGACGGCATCGCCGATGCCCTGGGCGATCTGGCCAATGACGCCGACGATCAGGGTGTGGCCGCCGATATCAACGAGATCGAGAGCGATCTGCGCCGGGCCATCGCCGATGGCGCCGATCCGGAAGCTCTGGAAGCCATCGCGGACCGGATCGGTGATCTGGTCAATGACATCGATGACCCTGACCTCGCAGCCGCGTTGAACGAGATCGAAAGCGATCTCCGGGCCGAGATCGACGACATGACCGGCGGCGATCTGGACGAGCAGCTTGATGGCGTCGCCGATGCGCTGGGCGATCTGGCCAATGACGTCGACGATCAGGCGCTGGCCGCCAAGATCAACGATATCGAGACCAAACTGCGCCGCGCGATCGCCGATGGAGCCGATGAGGAAACCCTCGACGCCATCGCTGACGAGATCGGCGATCTGGTGAACGATATCGACGATCAGGACCTGGCCGGTAGCCTGAACGATATCGAGACCGATCTGCGGGAGATCATCGCCGGCATGTCGGATGACATCGGCACCACCGAGACCGACGGCCAGCCGCTGACGGTCGAGGGCAACGGCACCGTGGACACCGGCCGCTACACCATCGAAGCGACCCACAACACCGTGAAGATCAAAGACAACGAGACCGGCAAGTGGATCAAGGCCTGGGGTGACCCGCATCTCCACACCTCCGACGGAGACAAGGCCCAGTTCCATGAGGACAATCTGACGATTGACCTGCCTGATGGCACCAAAGTCACGCTGCAGCCGACCGAGAAGAACGGCAACGGCCTCAGCTTTGTCGACAAGGTGGCCATCACCAAGGGTGACGAAGCCGTGGTGATCTCGGGCGTCCATGACAACAAGATCTCGAATACCGGCGTGCTGGATGGCGACGGTGCGGCTGACGGCGTCGATCTCAGCTTTGAAGACGGCACGGTTCTCGAAGTGGGTGATGAACTCGACGATCTGTTCTTTACCGACGAGAATGGAGACCGGCTGGAAGAGCTGGTCGGCCAGGACCCGACCCAGCGCTTCAACGAATGGATGCTGGACGGCCGCGGCGGCGCCAGCGATCTGGGCGCCGAGAACTGATTTCTCCTCCGTCCCAATTCAAAACTAATCCTAGATGGGCCTCGTTAGGGGCCCATTTTTTATTGACGTAAGAGCACCCGCTTTGAAGATTATGACACTATTGGCTAATTCCCATTCGAAAATTTTTTTTGTATGTTTGTAAGTGGAGCTGGCAGGGCCCTCTCCCTGTCGATGTCCAAGGTGGCGGTGATGACATCGAATTCAGATCCGAACACGGGGGCGAAAGCGTCTTCGGCTGCGTTGCACGGTCTGCGATCCTCGCGGCGGCACGATCTGCCGATGACCCTCTCCTGGCTGCAGGATGATCTGATCGGCATCACGCGGGACGCGGCGGCGACGCTGTTACCGGAACTGATCGTGCCCACGACCGGCCAGGACTGGCGGCTGTTCGATCATGCGCTGGCACGGCTCGCGGAGAGCGGCGACGAGATGGATCTGGAACTGAGCGCGCCGGGCACCGAGACGCGCGCACGGATCCGCCTCTCGCCCCAGACCGGGCTTGCTGGCGGCGCCGGCTTTATGATGACCTTCGACATCGCCGCGACCGCATGGCTCGGCCTCGATTTGCCGAAACCCGGCGAGGGTGCCAGCGATCTGGGCGACGCCTCGGTGGCCTTGTTCATGGCGGATGAAGAGAAGGTGCAGATCGCCCTGCGCGCCCTCACCCGACTGTGTCAATGGTCCGAGCAGAAAGACCATGCCGAGGACATGCAGGATGATGCGATCGAGAGCGACCGGACCTGGCTGGCCGCGCATCTCGCCCGCTGCACCTGGAGCAGCTGCCTGAGCGCACGCGATGCGCTGTCGCGCGGGATCGAGCGGGCCGGACTGCCCTCGCTGCACAGTCTCGGGCTGGGCGCGGCCTCGGCCAAACGCCATGTCACCCGGGACCGTACCGGCGGTGTTCTGGATGTCACCTATCACATGGCGCAACGGGTGGCAGACCCCGATGCGGTCTGGACCGGGCTGGAGCAAAGCCTTGGCATCTGCCCGGCGGGCCGCCGCGGCGACTTTGAACTGGCGTTGAACCTGACCTGGTGGATCGATCTCGCGGCGCACTCCGCCGACCTCGTCCAGACCGATCGGATCGTAGAGGCGCAGGCGCCAAAGGCTGTGCAAGTCGTGTTGAGCCCGGTCGACAATGCCCGAGTGCCGGAATCTCCCGCCAGCTGCGTCACCGGGCGGATCTCGCTGGTCATGGACCTGACCCTCCCGCATCCCGCCTGCGCGGCCATTCTGGAATGCCTGTCCTCGGGCCAGATCGCCGCCGCGCGCGAGATGGCAGGCGAGGCGCTGGACCTCGAAGTGGTGTTGGCGCCCCCGATCTTTGACTTTCCGCAACCCATGGCCCATGGCGAGCGCCTGGTCGTCGCCCCTGTCGGCGGCACACAAATCGTCCCGCCGGCGCAGGAGCAAAGCGCGCATCACCGCACCCTGCGCCACGGTACGGCCCTGCGCCGGATCGGCGAACCTCGCTATGATGCCGCCGACCGGGAATGGGTGCAGATCGAGGCAATGGACGAGACGGGAGACTGGGTCAGCGGCTGGGTTGCCTCCGACGATCTGCGGGTCCTGCCCGCGACCGAGGCGGCGGATGACGGCCATGGGCGCGTCAATCCCCGGCTCGAATGGCAGGGTCTGCGCCGCCATCGGATCGCCGAGGGCGAGACCCTGGAACGGGTTGCAAAAACCTATGCCTGCTCGCTGGGCGTGCTGAAAACACTCAACGGCCGTCACCTGATCAATCCCGAGATCCTCTGGCCGGGAGACGTGGTCTATGTGCCCTCGAACGGCGCAGAATCCGCCTGATCCCAGCAATTTTCTAAAAAAATGTCGTGAAACTGGTCCATACAGGGGAATATTGCCTGCCAGGCAACCTGGCCGCCTTCGGCCATGCGGATCGGAGGAGACCATTCACCGGGTCGGCCCGCGTGACGGCCACGCCCAGGAAACCCGGCCAAAGACGGCCCAATCGAGATGCAGAATGACCCTCCGAAGACTTTCTCTGGCCCTTGCCCCACTCGCTCTCACCGGACTGCTGGCTGCTTGCGAACCTGGCAGCGGCGCGCCTGATCTGTTCACGGCGAACACCGGGACGGCGCCGGGAACCAGCCTGGGCGACCGGCTGGCCGCCTCGGGCGATCTGGCCTCGGCCGCGGCGGCCTATGCGCAGGAGGCGGAGTCGGCGGGCAATCCGCTGGCCCGCGCCCGCGCCTATGAAAAGCTGGGCGATGTTCTGCTGGATGCCGATCAACCGCGTCAGGCCATCGGCGCGTTTCGCGAGGCCTTGGCCGCGCGGCCCGATCTGGCCAGTGCCGAGGAAGGACTGGGCGTGGCCTTCATCCGTGCCGGAGAGCCGGATGCCGCCCTGCCGCATCTGACAGCTGCCAGCAGCCGGGGCCTGCCCAGCGCCTATTCCGCCTTGGGGGTCGCCCATGATCTGCTCAGCCAGCCCGAACAGGCGCTGGCCGCCTATGACCGCGGCCTTGTGCTGGATCCCGGCAATCTGGATCTGCTGACCAACAAGGGGATTTCGCTGGCGCTGAGCGGGCGGCATGGCGAGGCCTATCAGACCATGCGCCCCGCCGCCGACTCGGTGTTCTCCACACCCCGGCACCGACTGAACCTGGTCATGGTGGTCGCCATGTCGGGCCGGCTGGACCTAGCACAACAGGAAGGTGCTCTGATGCGTCTGCCGCCGGCCGAGGTGAGCGAGGCCATCGCCCTGGGTCAGCGGGTCTCGAGCACCGGTGCGGGGAACCGTCAGGACATTCTGACCCTGCTCACCCGCCGCTGAGATCACTCGATGGTGAAGGCGCCCTCGGCCCCACCGGTGGAGTCGGCCGGCGAGCCGACCACTTCGCTGAAACCGCCGGTCGGCGCCGTACCGAGATAGGCATTCGCCGCATCCGCCACGGGTTGGGCCTGGGCCAGCCCGGGCTGGCGCGGGACAAGAAGATCCCTTGGCGCAGCCACCTGCCGGTCGAAGATCAGCCCCAGCGAGCAGCCAGCGGGGCTCCTCGGCGACCAGGCAGCGGCCCCCTGGGTCACGGGCTCGAGACAGGCGCGCGGCATCACCACGGGACCCAGCGGCCCGTCAACGGTGACCGAGCCCGGTTGCAGGCTCGAGACCATGACGCTCTCGCGCTCCGCCACCTGATCCGGCCAATGCGAGGTCTGGCAGGCACCGGCCAGCAGGGGCAGCGCAAGGGTTGCAAGACAGGGGATCTTCACTCTCGCCATCTGGGCACCTCCGGTCAGCGCAGCATGAAGCCGGCGAGCTGGCGCCCGCCGCCGATGCCGCTGGCAGCCTGCACGCCTTGAGCGCCACCGACAAGATAGGGCGTGATCAGGATCACCAGCTCCGTCTCGTTCTGGGTGAACCGGCGCGAGCGGAAAAGCGCCCCCAGCACCGGCACATCCTGGACCCCGGGCACACCGCTGAGATTGTCGAGCAATTCGCGCTGGAACAAGCCGGCGATGGCAAAGGACTGCCCGCTGGCCAGCTCGACCGTTGTGGCCGCGCGGCGCACGGTCAGGCCGGGGATGACCGAGCCGTTGAACTCGACCGAATTGACGGCGCTCAGGCTCGAGACCTCGGGGCGGACATCCAGCGCAATCCGCCCGCCCGGCAGAAGGGTCGGCGTGAACTCCAGCGAGACCCCGAACTCCCGGAACTCGACGGTGAAAGTGTCCGACCCGTCCTGTGCGACGGGAAAGGGAAACTCTCCGCCCGCCAGAAAGCGGGCCGTGCGGCCATTGACGGTGGTCAGCGTCGGCTCGGCCAGGATCTGCACCGCGCCGCTGCGCGCCAGCGCATCGAGGATCGCATCGGCATTCACTCGGTCGCCGTTGAAGCCGAACCCGAAGGCCCCGAAATTGTCGCCCGCGGTGGTGAACCCGCCCGCGACCTCGGACAATCCGGCGGCGGCCGAGCCGGTGGCCAGACCAAAAGCGAAATTGCCGATATTGGCCAGCGCGTCGAAATTGATCCCCAGCGCGTTGACTTCGCTGCGCGAGACTTCGGCAAAGCGGACCCGCAGATTGATCTGGTTCGGCCCATCGAAAACCGCGCGGTTCAGCGCCGATGGCGCAGGATTGGTCAGGGATTCGCTCAACGCCGCGGCGTCCAGAGCGCCTGAGACATCGCGGACCTGCCCGCGCACGATGGGCGTGTCTTCGGCAAATTCGACCGACAGCCCGCTCGGCTGGGTCAGAGCCTGGTTCAGCCGGGCTCGCGCATTGGCGTCCTCGCGCACCGTCACCTTGTAGGCGCCGACCAGCCGCTCCTCGAGATCGACTGCGAAGACATCCGTCACCCCCGGCGCCGTGCCGGTGAGATATGCCAGGCTGGGCGAGACCGGCTGCACCTCGACTACGCCGGGATTGGCAACGAAGAAATTCACCGCCGGGGTCGAGAAACGCACCAGACGGCCCGAACCGGCGCTCAGCTCGATCGCCGTCTCGGTCGGAGAGAGAACGCGTGATTGGGACAGGGCCGGCAGGGTCAGGGCGAAGCTCAACAAAAGGATCAAGACGCGGAGTGTCATAGTGAAATCGTCCCCAGAGGTTGCACATCAAAGCCCTTGGCAAGCTCTTGATGCGACAGGATCGGCAGGTCGACCCCGTTATTTTGCAGAAATCCGCGCAAAAAGCGACGGGCGTCCATCGAGGTGAGCAAGACCGGCGTGCCGCGATGTTCGGCCAGATCTCCGACCTTGTCGCGGATCTCACCCAGCAGCTTGCGGCTTTTGTCGGCGCCCAGTGACAGGAAGGACCCAACCGAGGTGTGGCGGACCGAGTCGCGAATGGTGCTCTCAGTTTCCGGTTCCAGAAGATAGGCGGGGATTGTCCGATCA
>JBCBIS010000118.1:0-12820 GCA_038524325.1 Pseudomonadota bacterium | reverse complement strand
ATGGCCTCGGACCCGGAATTGGTCAGGTGCACGACCCAATCGTGTCCAGCGGGCATCGTGGCGGCCAGTTCCTCGGCCAGATGGGCCGGTGTGGGGTGATAAAACATCGTCGTGCAGTGCGTGAGTTCCTGCGCCTGCGCCATGGCGGCCGAGACGACACGCGGGTGGGAATGGCCAACCGAGATGCAGACATTCATTCCCAGCAGATCCGTATAGGGTCGGCCTTGCGTGTCCCAGAGGTACTGGCCCTGGCCCTTCTTGAACACGATCGGCTCGCGGAACGGGGTGAAGCGGGTCAGGGATGCAGCGTAGTACTGATCACGCCGCGCGGCTGTGGACTCGAAATCCCAATCTGTGTGCAGCGGGTGGTCGTTCATCAGCGGCCTCCGGATTTCAATCGGGCGTTGGTCGGGTCATAGGGCGGTTCGGTCAGGATCGTTGCCGAGCGGTGTTGGCCGAGGATCGAGACAGTCAGCCTCTCCCTGGCCGCCGGGTCGCGCAGGTAGGCCAAGGCCAAGACCTTGCCAGTTCGGTGGCCATAGGCGCCTGACGTGACGATCCCCACCGGGCGGTCTGCCTGCCAAAGCGTGTGGGCATAGAACGGGTCCACATCGCCGGTGGCGATTTCCAGCAGGACCATGTCCCATTTTGCGTCCCGGGTGAGGGGGCCGCGCAGCTCAGGGCGCACGAAACCGCCAAGCCCGGCTTCGAGCGGGTTGCGCTCGGTGGTCAAATCGCTGCCCCAGCCGCGATAGCCCTTCTCCAGACGCATCGAATCTGCCGCGTATGCCCCGTAGAAACCAAGTCCATGGGGTTGCGCGGCCTGTTCGAGCGTGCCGAACAGCTCGGCCGCCTTGTCGCTGGCGACATGAAGTTCCCAGCCGGCTTCGCCGATATAGGACACCCTCAGCGCGCGCACTGGCACGCCGCTGACCTGGGTTTCCATGACGCTCAGCCACGGCATATCCGCGAGTTCCGGCAGCACCTCGGCGGCCCACGGGCCCATAACGCCGATCACTGCGAGCGCGTCCGTGACGTTTGCAACCACGACGTTCAAGCCCCGGGACCGGGCGTGTAGCAGGTCGAGATCAATTTCCTCGGCCCCGGCGGCAGATGCCAGATAGGCGTGATCAGCGCCTAGCCGAGCAACCGTAAACTCGGACAGCACCCCGCCTGCCAGGGTCAGCGCATGGGTCAGGCCGATCCGACCAGGCTTGGGCGCGCGATTGGCACCGAGGGTCTCTAGGAAAGCCAAGACGTCCGGCCCGGTGATCTCGAACTTCGAGAAGACCGACAAGTCCGCCATGGCAACCCGCGTGGACGCTGCCTCGACCTCCGCTGCGATCGCAGGGAACCAGTTGGCGCGGCGGAACGTCTCGTCCGCGACCTCTCTGGGGGTGTCGCCGAACCAATTCGGCCGCTCCCAGCCATGCGCCGCCCCCATCACCGCGCCGCGGTCAACCATCAGATCGTGCAGCGGCGACAGGCGCAGCCCGCGCCCGGCGGGGCGTTCTTCATGCGGATAGTGCACGCCGAACTGCAATCCAAAGCACTCGACGGCCTTTGCCACCCGGTATTCGCGGCCCGCCCAGGCCCCGAAGCGGCGACTATCCACGGCCAGCGCATCCATGGGCGGAGTGCCGTGCGTCATCCAATGGGCTAGAAACTTGCCCGCGCCACCCCCTTCCATCACACCCATGGACGAGCCCGTTAGAAGCCACGCCCCCTCCAGGCCATGGGCTGGACCGATCAGCGGGTTGGCATCGGGCGTGAACGTGATCGGGCCATTGATGACCGATTTGATCCCTCCGGTTTCCAACGCCGGAACACGTTCCATCGCGGCCATTATGATGTGCTCGACCCGGTCGAGATCGGGCGGCATCAGGTCGGCACCGAACTCAGGCGGCACACCGTCGACGGCCCAGACCTTTGGTTCCTTCTCGTAGGGCCCCAGGATCAGCCCATCGCGTTCCTGGCGCACGTACCAGCTTTCCTCGGGGTCACGGATGATCGGCAGTTCGGGCAGGCCGGCGGCGATCCGTTCGCTGACCGCGGCCACTGTATCCGTGACCAGATACTGGTGAAGGACTGGAACCGCGGGGATGTTCAGGCCCATCATGTGCCCGATCTCCCAGCCCCATGTGCCGGCAGCGTTGACAATGTGAGTTGCCAGGACAGGCCCTTTTGGTGTCTCGATCCGCCAGGCGTCGCCGTCGCGGGCGATGTCCGTGACGGGGCAATGCCGCCAGATCTCGGCCCCGTCGCGGCGCGCGACCTCGGCCATCGCATTGGTGGCAAGGGTGGGATCGACGTGCCCATCATCAGGCTCATAGATGCCGCCCAGCAATCCGTCGAGCTTCGCCAATGGGTGGAGTTCGGCGATACGTTCGGGTGTCAGGACTTCGAGCGGATAACCGGTGAAATCAGACAACCCGGCCACATGGGCGAACTCGTCCATCCGATCCAGGTTGCGCGTGACCCGCATGGCGCCGGATCGGTGAAACCCGCAGTCGCGTCCGGTCTCTTCGGGCAGGATATCCCGGTAAAGCCGGACCGACGTAGCCCGCAATTCCTGGATAGTCGGGTTATGGGCGAAGTGGGTACACAGCCCCGCCGCATGCCAGGTTGAGCCATGCGTCAAGTCGTTCTTCTCGACCAACAACACATCCGACCAGCCTGCTTTGACGAGATGATACAGCAATGAGACGCCCAAGGCGCCGCCGCCGATGATCAAGGCCTGAGCCCTAGTCATGCGCGCATCCTCTCGCCTTTGGGGTCAAACGGCGGGCGCCGCAGCGGTCTGGCCACATAGTCCCGCCCCGCAACCCTGACCGTGAACCTTCGCCCACACGTTTCGGCAAGGGTTTCGCCCGGGCTCGTCTTGACCATCGCGAAACACAGGTTCAGACTCGTGCGAGGCCCACGCCCGCCCGAGGTTGTTAGACCGACGGGCTGTCCTGCCTCGTACACCGGTTCATCGTGGAGCATCAGTGCCTCGCCTTCGATCGCCATCAGGACCAGCCGCTGGCGCACCCCTTCGGCGCGCTGCTGTTCCAGTGTCGCTTTCCCGGTGAAATCCTTCGTCCAGTCGATCGTGAAACCCAGCCCGGCCTCCATGGGCGTGACATCGGGGCCTAGGTCGTGACCCCAATGCTTAAAGCCCTTTTCCAGGCGGCAGGCATCTAGGGCGAAG
This sequence comes from Pseudomonadota bacterium, assembly GCA_038524325.1. GTDB lineage: Bacteria > Pseudomonadota > Alphaproteobacteria > Rhodobacterales > Rhodobacteraceae > Thermohalobaculum. The sequence continues at coordinate 9,627 of JBCBIS010000118.1, read as the reverse complement.
TGCCCCATCGGACGCGCTCCGGCGTCGTGTAGCGCCTTGAACAATGCGGGCGCTGTGGCGTTGGGACAGGTCAGTTCCCAACCCAACTCCCCCACAAAGCTCACACGCGTGGCGCGGCAGGCGACGTCTGCAATCCGCGCGTCGGTTGCGTGCCCAAAGGGGATCTCCGGCAGGTCGCCCAAGCCCATCAACAGCGCGCGGCTGGCGCCCCCCATAACCCCGAGCGTGCAGAACGTCTCGGTCACGTCCGAAACGTGGACCGAGCCCGGCAGGGCGCGGCGCAGGAAGGCCAGGTCGCGCGCCCGGGTGGCGGCGCCGGAGGTGACGTGGAAGGCCTCATCGCTCTCGCGTGTCACGGTCACGTCCAACTCGATCCCACCCCTGGCGTTCAGAAACTGGGCGTAGACCGCGCGGCCTTCCACCACGTCCAACTGCGCCGTGCAGAGCGCATTGAGCGCTGGCAAAGCGCCCGGTCCTGCGATGTCGAGCTTTGTGAAGGGCGACAGATCCAGCAGCACCACCCCGGTCTGCATCTCGGCGGCTTCCGCCTCGACGATCGGCCACCATCCTTGTGCGCCGACCGAATAAGGCTGGGCGAGACCATACCAGAGACCGCGCTCCCACCCAGCCGTCACGCCAAAGTGCGCGCCTGCCTCCGCCCAGTCATCGTGCAAGGCCGATCTGCGCAGCCCGCGCCCGGCCTTGGGTTGCTTATAGGGCCAGTGCAACGCGAAGAGGTCCGAGACCGCCTCCTCCATTCGTGACGCCATATGATCCGGCGTGGCGGTGGCGGGATCGACGCGGGCCACGTCTACCTCCCACATGTCCATCGGTGGGCGGCCATCGACCATCCAGTCCGCCAGGGCGCGACCGATCCCGGCCGAAGACATCACCCCGACCGAGTTCATGCCCGCCGCAACGTAGAGGCCATCGACATGCGTCTCACCCACCAGAGGTCTTGTATCTGCGGTGAAGCTTTCAGGGCCGTTCATGAAGTGCTGAATGCCGGATGTCTCCAAAGCCGGGCAGAGCGACAAAGCTGCCTCCATGAAAGGTGCGAACTGATCCCAGTCCTCGACCATCTCCAGAAATGCACGATCCCCGTCTGGACCATAGGCATCCCAACATTTGGCGTTCGGCTCAAACCCGCCAATGACCAGCTTGCCGGCATCGCCTTTCAGGTAGATACCTGTGTCCAGATCCCGGATGACGGGAAAGGGCTTTGGCAGATCGGCCATCGGTTCCGTCACGACGTACATGTGTTCGACCGCCTGTAGGGGCAGCGCCACACCGGCAGTCGCAGCCAATTCGCGGGACCATGCACCCGTGGCGATGACCACTTTGTCCGCTTCGATCCGTGTGCCGTCGGCAAGCAGGATCGCCGTGATCCGGTCTTTTTGTGCAACAAGACGTTCGACCTGCACCCCTTCACGGATGGTCACACCGAACGCCTGAGCTGCGCGCGCGTAGGCCCTGCACAAATCGACCGGGTTCACATTGGCGTCCTCTGGCACATGCAAGGCGCCGACATGACCCGACAGATCCAGCATCGTCATCGTCATCGGCACCGCGTCCGCGGCGATCACTTGCGGCGACAATCCCTGTGTCGCGCCGAGATCGGCGATGCGGTGCAACTCATCCATCCGAGCCGTCTCGCGCGCCAGCCAATAGCCGCCGGTGCAGTGATAGCCGGTGGACATGCCAGTTTCGGATTCCAATGCGGGGAAGACTTCCAACGCCGCCATCGCCAGCCGGGTCATGTTGGGCGTCGCGCGCAGCGGCCCGACAATCCCGGCCGCGTGCCATGAGGTGCCCGAGGTAAGCTGGTTGCGCTCAAGCAACGTCACGTCGTCCGCCCCACGTTTCGCAAGATGATAGGCGATGCTCAGCCCAATGGCGCCTCCGCCGATGATCAGGGTGCCCACCATCAGAAATAGTCCTGATCGGGTTGCTCGGCCTTGCGCCGGGCGATGTAGTCCTGCAACGCCGCGTCGATTTCAGGGTCAAGACCGGGGTCTTCGTAACCAGCCAGCCGGTCCTTCCAGATCGCATTCGCGCGCGTTGCCGCGTCCTTGCCCCCTGCGGCATCCCATTGTTCGAACGAGGTGTCGTCGGGGGTCCACGGGCGGAAGAGCGCGGTCATGTAGTTGGCATGCGTATGCTCGGAGCCGAGGAAGTGTTGCCCGGGACCGGTTGCCGCGATCGCCTCCATCGCCTGGGCGTTCTCGCTCATGTCGATGCCGTCGAAGAAGCGGGCCACCTTTCCGCAGAGATCATGGTCGAGAATGGTTTTCTCGAACGACGTGACCAGCCCCCCTTCCAGCCAGCCGGTTGCATGGTTGATCAGGTTGGCGCCTGCGAACATCGACATCATCAGGCCCCAGGCCGCTTCCTGCTGGCTTTGGGCATCCGGCACCTTAGAGGAACTGAGCGTGCCCACCGTGTGCAGGGGCACGCCCAGCCGCCGCGCCAATTGGCCTGCCGCCAGGATCATCAGCCCGGCTTCCGGTGTGCCAAAGGTCGGAGCGCCCGACTTCATCGACATGGTCGAGGCGAAACAGCCCATCAGGCAGGGCGCGCCCGGCGCGATCAACTGCACCAGGGTCATGGCGGCCATGGTCTCCGCCAAAACCTGTGCCAGCGTACCGGCAACGGTGCTGGGCGACATGGCCCCCGTCAGCACCCAGGGCGTGCAGGCCACCGGCTGCCCCACCCGCGCATAGGTCTTCAGCGCGCCAGACATATGGCTGTCCATCACCAATGGGGCGTTGGTGTTGGACACACAGTAGAGCACCGGATTATTGGCCACGAAGTCCGTGCCGAACAGAATGCGCGCCATGTCGATGGCATGCCCCGCGCGCTCGGCCCCGATGAAGGCGCCCATGAAGGCGCGGTCGGAGTACCGGATATGCCCATATAGCATGTCCAAATGGCGCTTGTTGGCCGGCAGATCCACCGGTTCGCAGACAACGCCGCCGGAGTGATGCAGCCACGGCAGGCACTGGTGTAGTTTCACGAGATCGATGAAATCGGCGTGCGAGGCATAACGGCGTCCTCGGTCAAGATCATGCACGAAGGGTGGTCCCCATGACGGGCATAGCACCGTCGCATCGCCACCAAGCACCACGTTGTTTGCCGGGTTCCGGGCGTGCTGGGTAAACTTGGCGGGTGCCGTGGCGGCGATGGTCTTGCGGCAATACCCAGGGGCAAAGCGCACACGCTCGCCAACCACCTCGCACCCGCTGTCGGCGAAGACCGTCAGAACCTCGGGATCGCCCTGAAACTCCATCCCTGTCTCAAGAAGGATGCGGTCGGCATTGGCCTCTATCTGCGCCAGCCCCTCGTCGCTCAGGACGTTGAGGGTAGATAGTTTCCGCAGCACGAACGGTGCCCTTGGTCCAGTCTCTGTGGACCGGGCCGAGGCACCTCGGCGTCTATGTGTGCGCACACGCTCCATGCGCGCGATCGTTGCAGCAGACTTGACAGCCACCTACCATAATCCTTTAGTATCATGAAAACTTATACAAAGGATGCCGCCTCGCTGGACCGTCGCACACTCTCCCCCGGCCTTATCCGCTCGCTGGAGGTCTTTGTAGCGGTGGCTGAGACCGGCCAAATGCGCTCTGGCGCCCGAATGCTGGGCCTGTCGCAACCTGCTGCGTCGCAGCACATAGCGACGCTAGAAAGGGCATTCGCGACGCAACTGTTGGACCGTTCGGTGCGGCCTGCGCGCCTGACCCACGCCGGGATGCGCCTGCACAATCGCGCCCAGAAAATCCTGCACGCTCTCTCAGACATGGAAACCGAACTACGCCAGGTCGGACAAGCCTCGATAAGTCTGCTGAGGGTTGGGATCCAGGCCTCCATCGCCACGACGCTGACCCCGTCGCTGGTGGCCCTGGCCCAGGAGACGTTCGGGGTCGAGGACATCACGCTTCACGCGGGTCAAAGCGGCAATCACGAGCAGCTGCTGCGTACCAAGCAGGCCGATCTTGCGATCACCTCGAACTCGTTCCTCGATATGGACGGGTTGGAGCGTCACCACATTCTGAAGGAAAACTACCTGTTGGTCCTACCCGGCGACTACGATGGCCCCACCGATAGTCTCGAGGCGATCCAAAGACGCCTGCCCCTGGTCCGGTTCGGCGATACGACCAACGCGGGTCGACAGATCGCCCAGCATCTCCGGCGCCTACGGTTTGAACCTGAAAGGGTCGTCCAAGCCGATCGATCCAGCATGGTTACATCCTGCGTTGCCACGGGCCATGGCTTCAGCTTGCTGACGCCGACCCTGCTAATCGACGGGATGGTGGAGAACATGAACCTGCGCCTGCTTGAACTGCCGGTCGCCGGGCTTTCAAGGACACTGACAGTTGTCGCCAGGACGGGGGAGTTGCAGGATCTCCCAAGCGCTGTGGCGGAGTTGACTACACAAGTGCTGAAAGCACGGGTTGCTGCGTATGTGGGCGATACCGGCACAAACTGCATAGTCTGAATCTCGAAAGTTGACTTATGCTGGCACTTTTCGACTGCATGTCGTTCTGAGCCAACACACCTGTCTGAATAGCGTTCTGCGAGGGTCCTATCTCGCGCAGAGATCCGCGTAGCCTATTACTCGGTAGCGCCCGAAGTTCCCCCAACTACGGCGGCGGGGCCTACTGGAAGGGTGCGCCAACGTACGGCCTTGGAGTTTTTGGGGAAGACCCTGCTCGAACCTGCTCGTGTAGCGCCCTGACGAAGCACCTCTTACTGGCTGGACCCAGCCCAAACTGCGCTTCAAGCGACCAGCCCAATTGTTGGTCAGTCGTCACCGTTGCCTTCGACCTGACACTCGGCAATGAACATGCTCAGGATGGGACGGCGATCCAGATGCCGCCAGGCAACGCCGGTTGAGAGAACAAGTTCTGTGTTGCTCGGCTCTGACAGTGCCGGGAATTCAAACTCCGGGAAATCTGTGACGACAAGCGCGTCTCCATAGCCGGCCGCAGATAGCACCAGTGAGCCGATCAAGGTATCGGCCTCGACCGGTGGTGCCGGCTGGGAGCCAAGCGCCATTTGACCCCACAAGCGATCGACTTCACCCATGAGAACTGGCGCTTTGTGCCTCGGCACACCGACCGGCGGCCGGTCTTTCCCGTCCGGGTGGAGGTTCCGGGCCTCTAGTTTGACCCAATGAAGTTCGCGGCTTTTCAGGCCTGAGGCATGCAGCGGCGGATGCAGGAAAGCGACGTCAACAGCCCCCTGCTCAAGGTCTCGTTCGAGCGACGCAGTGGTCCCTTCGCTCAGACTTAACCGCGCGTCGGGATTTCCGAGGCGAAATCGCTCGAGGATTGGCGCCATGATTTGGTGTGCCGCTATCTGGGTGAAACCGATCCGCAGCATCTCGCCAAACCCGTCCTGCGCCGCCCGCGCTGCCTCGACTGTCGCATCTGCGGCATCGAGGGTTCGACGCGCGCCTTCAACGAAGGCAGAGCCTGCCGCGGTCATCCGCACCCCACTCCGGTCACGGTCGAAGAGGCGGGCGCCAACGGCTGTCTCGAGCCTCCGCAACCGCGCGGTCAGAGCAGGCTGTGAGATCCCCAATCGCCGCGCCGCTCTCCCGAAATGGCGTTCCTCCGCCAGGGCGAGCGCGGCGGCGTGGTCCAGGAGATCAGGCATTTGAATAACCCTGGGTTATTAAACTTATCAAGAAGCGGCATTGCACGGATCTCGCCCCGCATCAAACTAAATCCCGAGGTGAAACGGCAAGGGGCTATCCGATGAACCGACTTCTTCTCTCGTCGCTTGCAGCGGCGCTGCTGTCTGGAACTGCCCAATCGCAAGAGCCACCGGGCTTTGATGGCCGCTATATTGCGGCGATCTCGGACGGGGACATGCGCGCATATGCCTATATCGACGGGCAGCTTGGCGCGCGGCGCGGGCCCGATGAATTGGCGCTGGTTGGCCTGCCGATCCTGGGCGAACGGCTGACATCGCGGATCGAGGTGTCGAATACAGTCATCAACCCCGTCTATTCGATCGCCGCCGCGCCAGATGGCAACACCGTCTTCGTGGCCGAAACCCATACCGGCCAAGAGCCAGGCGACACGACCATCCGCGATCTTCAGGCCGGGACGATCCTGCGCGCGATCGATGTCAGCGATCTATCGGCACCTCGCGTGATCGGATCGTTCGAGGTCGGGATCCGGCCGATGGGCGTTTCCGTGAGCCCAGACGGCCGAACTCTGGTGCTTGCGACAAAGACACCGAACACGCCTCTGACCTTTGTCACCTTTGCCGACGGCACGTTCGGTGACGCGGTTCAGCTGCCCTTCGATGGCCTCACCGAGATCCCGGAACTGCCGGACAAGGGCATGCTGCCGCACCATGCCGAGTGGCACCCCGAAGCAGACATCGTGGCGGTTACCTTCGCGCTGCGCAATCAGCTTCGGTTCTATCGGGTGGAGCGTGACGCCGATGGTTCTGTGACGGGTATCACGCAGTGGGGCAATCCGGTTGTGACCACCAAATGGCCGATGTTGGGCAAGTTCTCGAACGATGGCCGGCACTTCATCACAAACGATCTCAAATGGGGCCCGGACGTCGAGGGCTTCTATGTGAATGCGCCGGGTTCTCAACTCACCTCGATCCGGCTGGCCGATCTGGACGCAGCCGAGCCCCGCCACATCATCGTGAGCGGGGTCGAAGTCCCCCGCCATGCCGAGAGCATCGCCGTCGCCAACGCGGGTGATCTGATCGCGACCCTGAATATCGGTCAGACCTGGATCGAAGAGGGCGCGCCCGGGCACTCGCTGTCCTCGCTCAGTCTGATCGCTTTCGATGCGGCCACGGGACAGATGCGCCATCTGGGCGATTGGGAAATGGAAGGCATCCTGCCTGAGGGCGTCGCCTTCGATGCGGATGACAGCCACCTCGTTGCCGGGATCTACGAGTACGAAGGCCCTGAGCCGCGCGCCAGCGCCTTGGAATTCTGGCGGATCCAGCGCCAGCCCGGGCTGGACCCGCGCCTTGTGCCGACTGGCTATGCGATCCCGACCGGGCCCGGCGCCCATTCCCTCATCGTCGTGAACGACTAAAGAAAGCGGAGCGAACCATGATACGCACACTCCTTGCCCTCTGCCTGGCACTCGCCGCAGGCACCGCCACCGCGGATGATCTGAAACCCCTCTCGACCGGGTTCGACACATCGGCTGCGCTGGAAGGTTGGTCCGAGCACGCCCCCGAGGGCTTCTCACCGAAATGGCAGGCGCCGAGGGTCGAGGACGGCCATCTGGTTCTGGAGCCGATCTCGGGCGGCTGGTTCGAGGAGTTGCATGGCGGGCATCTCTATCGGACTGTTGAAGGTGACTTCATCGTGACCACGCGGATCAACGTGACGGGAACCAAAGCCGATCTGCCGCAGACGCTGTTCTCACTGGCCGGGATCTTTGTGCGCGCCCCGCGTGACTTCACGGCAGCGACGTGGGCGCCTGGGCGGGAGAACTGGCTCTTCTTCTCGATTGGCACATCGGCACCCGCAGGCTCGCCGCAATTCGAGATCAAGACGACGATGAACTCGCTGTCGACGTTGAAGATCAAACCCTCACCGGAGGGCTGGATCGAGCTGCGGGTCGCGCGCCATGCGGAGCTGTTCACATTGCTGCATCGGGCCGAGGGTGAGACCGACTGGACCGTGATCGACCAGATGATCCGCCCCGACCTACCCCAAATGCTGAACGTGGGCTTGACTGCATATGCCGACTGGGGATCGGTCGCGCCGATCTATCCAGACATGATGAAGGTGAACGCCGAAGGTACGCCCGAAAACAACGCAGACCTCATCGCGAGGGTTGATCGGATTGACTTCCGCCGCCCGGCCGTTGGCCGGATCCCGATCGCGAACATCGACGCGCCTGCGTTCATCGAAGCCATCTCCGCCAGGCGCGCGGACCTGATGGCTGAATGATCCAACCTGTCCCGGTGAGGAGGCCACAATGCGCTCTCTTGGGCTCCTGACGTCTGTTGTGACCATGGCCATCTGCGGCGCCGGTTTGGCGGCCCCAATGGAGACGACCAACCGGTACGGTGAGACGTTCGTCGTCTACGCGCAAGTCGATCGCTCGGATGGCACCTACCGCCGCATGCTGACAACGCCACAGACGCTGGAGGTGGCACGGGCAGGGCAGCCGTTGCCAGATGGCACTCGCATCCTGATGGAGACGTACTATCGCCTCGGTGTCTTGAGCACCGTCTTCCATAAGCAGAAAGTCGCCGGGCGCTGGCAGTACGGATCGTTCAGCGGTACGGGCGCGGTGAACCTTTCGACACGTCCGCAGGCCTCCTGCCTGTCGTGTCATGCGGGCGCAGCCGACACCGACTTCACCTTCACGCGACCCGCGCTGGATGCGGCAAAGGTCAGAGGTCTTACAACGAGTTACTGCGACCGAAGTGGACGCAGGCCCTGCGCGCTCTCCGCCTACCAGATAGACGTCGAGCCGTGACGGCCACTGACCGGCACGGCCTTGCGCTAAGGCTGGTCCACTGGACGACCGCCGGACTGGTGCTCGCCCAGTTCATGCTCGCCATGTTGAACTGCCTGCTCTACGAGCCGCGTCCAGTTTTCGCCGAATGGGCGATACAGACGCATATGTCGCTCGGTGCAATGCTCTTCCTACTCACAGTCGGTCGACTCGCGCTGCGTGTCTTCTGGCCTGGCCAATTCGCGTCGCCGATGACAAGCGGCCTGCCGCGCCTTGCGCGAAGCGTTCAAGTGCTCCTCTACATCTGCCTTCTGACTTTGCCCGTGTTCGGCTACATCCGCCTCGCCGCATTGGGCTTCGAACCAGGTGTCTTTGGCCTTGTCATGCTTCCTGCATTGGCGGTCGACATTGACCTTGCGACTTTTGCCGCGACCGCGCACGCGGCGTTTTCAGTAGCTCTTCTCATGTGCCTGATTTTGCACACCACAGGGGCGCTGCTGCACCGATACCTGTTCTCGCGAAGTGCCCTCGCGCGGATGGCATTTGAGGCTCGATAGCCGTCGGAAAAGCCTGCGTCAGACTTCGGCATCTATGAAGCCGTCCTCCGAGATCAAGATAGCCCCAAACGTTGCGAGAGGTGACCGACTTCATCTGGCGCTTCCGCAACAGGGCACACGCAATCGGCGAGACACCCGTTACAGACCCCTAAAAGTAATATTTCAGAACTTCGAGATGTCAGCGTCGAACACGCGGTTCACGAACATCCAGGGTCGCGCAGACCTGTGAATAGCTCGTCGAACCTCGCTACACCCGAACTCGCTTCGAACCTTGCCGTTGAATGTCCGCAAACGAGAACGCAACTGCAATATCGCCCGACAACCGGCAAAGGCAGCTATGGGCCGTCTGCTGATACCTCAGGTTCGGGCGCAGGCCTGAACCGCAGTCGCCAGCCGGTGTGCGCCAATTCTAGCCATTCCCGAAATGCGGCTTAGGTGCGCATAGTGAGGCACATTGCCAGGATCTCGCCTGTCAGCGAAGTGATCTGCCAAAAAATGAGGGAACAGTGGCGCGACTCATTTAGAATTTACGGCGTACGGCACTCGGTTGTGATCTCCGAAGCCAATTCTCCGCACGTCGCTCAACTCGATGGCATACCAGGCATAAATGG